>CAZUCF010000001.1:0-135913 GCA_964619405.1 uncultured archaeon
CTTTACCCACATATTTTGCATAACATTCATTTTGATATGTTACTTCATCAACTCCACAAACAGGATCATATTCAATAGGACAAGTCCAATCAACAACAACAGTAGGAACTTGCCAAGCAAGAGTTGGTAAAGCAGTTTCTGTTATATTCCAAATATCTGTTGACCATCCAAGAATAGTTGGTATCTTGGAATAATATTTTGTAATTTCATTATTTGTTGAAGTACAACCAATATTACCCAAATCATGACAATTACTTCGTCCAGATAAACCAATATCCCAATAAGAATTAGAAACAGCTGTTTCATAATGATTAACGCCAACTAAACCACCTATCCAATTATATTCACCTACAACATTACCAATAGAAAAAGAATTAGAAACAGAACCAAGAACACTATAAGATACACGACCAATAAAACCCCCAACATTACCATATCCATTTACACTTCCACTAGAATAAGAATCAGAAACACTACCAGCAACAGGACTATTAGTAAGAAAACCAATAAAGCCCCCTATTCTATGCTGTCCAGTAACATTTGCTGTTGAATAAGAATTGAAAACAGAATTATTTTTGTCAGAACCAGTTTTAAGATAAAGATTAAGTTGACCAACAAGACCTCCAACAGAACTGCCCCCAGTTATTTTTCCTGAAGAATATGAATTAGAAACAGAACCAAGTTGAATATACCCCATAAGTCCACCAATATCTTCCACCCCTATTACATTACCATCAAAATAAGAATTAATTACTGAACCATTTTGAAAATAACCTATGAGTCCACCAACGCGTGTATGTCCTAATATATTTGAATTAATTAAACCAATATTAGAAATCTGTGAATGTTGAACAAAGCCAAACAATCCGACATAATCTTCATTTGGTCTATTAATCAATAAATTATTTATAATAAAATTGTTACCATTAAAGTTCCCTGTGAACGCAATTGTTTGATTTCCAATTGATTTCCAACCTTCTCCATTATTCCAATTAGAAGTTTCGCTTGCATCAATATCATTTTGTAATTCATAATCCCAATCCAAATGTTCTCGAATTCTATTCAAATCACTTAATGTACAAATAGGATGAGGCGTTATTACTTCATTCCAACAATCTAAACTCGAAATTAAATTCCCAGAAATAGTTTCTACATTAACTTCGCCTTGAACAACACTAATATTTTTACTCGGTAGTTGTGTACCAACTGAATCAACAACCTTAACCACATACTCACTAGGAACCAATTCTGCAATTACTTCCCCACTCGAATTAGTCACACCAGAAAAAACTTCAGACTGAACAGAATCCAAAATAGAAACATTCGCACCCAAAACAGGATTACTATCTAAATCAACTACACTAATAACAACACTCTCTAAATCCAAACCACCACAATCTTGAACACAACTTTCCCCAACAGAACAAACCCCATCACCACAAACAGGAGAGGATGTACAACCAAACAAAACAAAAACAGAAACTAAAAGAACTAGTAAAAATAAAACTGAATTAATAATTTTCATAATAAAAATAACACCCAACCCATTATATATATTTACCCCCATTCAAAGAATTAAAATAAAAATTTTTCTTTAATTTATTTTAATGTTGGATTTTTATTTTCATTTGCTTGCCAAACATCAGTTGACCAATTCAATCCTTCTGATTTAAAGGGTATTCCATTTTCACCATAATAATCTGAAATATTTTGTGTAAAAACACAATAATTATTACTATCATAACTATTATTATCTTGATAACAATTTGATTGACTTGTTGCTAAATCCCAATAAATGTTTTGTATTGCTATATCTACATTATCCCCTATCATACCAATTGCCCCGCCAAAAACAGAAGTAGCGTTAACTAATCCAATATTATATGAATTTTTTAATTTCCCATATTCTCCATCTTGAATATAACCAATTATTCCGCCTGTATAATATCCCCCATTTATTGTTCCCATATTATAAGTATTTTCTATCTCGCCATGATTGTATCCCGCTATTCCCCCCACAGTGTAGCCCGTACTACTGTTTATTATCCCTGTATTATATGAATTTATTATTTTTGAATAAGAATTATTTCTTCCAACTATTCCTCCAATAAAATCATCCAAACTGTTTATCGCACCAATATTGTATGAGTTTGATATGGTTGCTGAAGAATTGTCCCCAGCTATTCCACCAGTATATTGGCTCATATTATTTATAGGCCCAGTATTATATGAATTTGTTATTATACCATTACTATTATTCCCAACTATTCCCCCAACAAAAAAAGCAGTGCTATTTATCACCCCATTATTGTACGATTTTATTATTGTTCCAAACTCATTATTTCCAGCTATTCCACCCACATAAGGACCCAAACTAGTTATTGCCCCAGTATTATAAGTATTTTCTATGGTACTCTTATAATTAACACCAACTACTCCACCCACATGTGTATATCCAACTATATTAGAATCTATTAAACCCAAGTCATATACTTTTCCATCAAGAATGTAACCAAATAAACCAACATATATTCCTTCGGTTGTTGAAGGCCTATTAATAAATAAATTTGATATTTTTTTATTATTTCCGTTAAGCACTCCTCTAAATTGTATACTCTGATCTCCAATTGGTTTCCATCCTAAACCATCATTCCAATTAATTGTCTCGCTTGCATCAATATCATTCATTAAAATATAATTTCCACTTAACTTTTCTCTCACCCTATCTAAATCCGAAAGAGTACAAATCGGTATTGGATCTAAACTTGAATCAAAACAATCTGTTGGCGGTTCTGGCGGAATATTAGAATAATCCACAATAAACTTATTAGAATATTCTATTTGAGGAGCAAAACCATCACTCATCAAAGTCAATTTTAACCTATACTCTCCCACAACAGGAATCATTGTCTTTGTTTGATTAAATATATCAGTCAAAAAATACTTTTGATTTGATTGTAAATTTATTGTATTTTCCAATATTTTTTTTGCAAAAACCCAATCACCATTTTGATTTGACTCTAACTCAATTAAATAATCTATTTCAAGTTCAACATCCTTATTATTTAATATCCAACTCTGTGGCTCATTAACAATCAAAGCCCTAGTAGCATAATTGTTCTCCAAATTCTGCTCAAAAACACGATTAGAATAATTAACATAAACACCCATTACATAAACCATTGACTCTTGTGGAGTAAAATCAAATCTTGCAATATTATCTTTACTACAATCAAAATCAAAATTCTTTGTCTCTTTTTGAATCCCATTAACAAACAAAGTAATAGGAACAACACCTTTAATTTGTGGGTTAGAACACTTGTACAAAGCATCCACTTGTATTTCTTCGCCAATACTAGGATTATTATTAGAAAAAACTAAGTTAATCTTGTCTCCTGAATCAACAGAAGTAATAAAAAAATCATGCGAATAAACAACAAACTCTCTTGAAAAACTATTATTCGAACGATCACCATCCACATAACTAGTCGAAGCAGTCAAAAGCTTTTTTCCAACAGAACTAAATTGAACATTAAAACTCAAAAAAACTGTTTTACCAGGAAGCAAAGTATCTAAAATCTTTGAATCAATAAAACCCTCTCCATTATCAAGCAATACATTAACATCTCTAGCTACAACATTACCCCTATTAGAAACCTTTACCCTAAAAACATTTGATTCTTGTTCAATAGTCTCATGAGGAATAATAATATCATCAATAGAAACATCACTAAAACGAGGTTCAACAATAGTTCTAGCTACCACAACATTATTTGATTTTGAACACTCAACAACCTCATTATAAACATCAATAATCATGCTAAATTTATCGCTCGATAAAGCAACATCACTCCTCTCATAAACTTTTAACAAACCACCAGTATAATCTTCAACCCTTATTTCTTTAACCAAAACATCATTCTTGAAAAGTTGAATATTAAAATCATAAGGCTCCAAACTAACCAAATTTTTTATCCAAAAACTAGTATTAAAATCAATAGCCTCCTCTAAGATAAAAGGAGGATTAGGAACAAAATCAATTATACCAAACAAATCAGGACCAACACAACCCGGATAAGTGATTCCACCGCCCCAGCCACCAGAACCACCAGAACCGCCCCAGCCACCAGAACCCCCGCCACCAGAACCGCCCCCACAATTAACACAAGGCACGTAACAATTCTCATCACTCTCTTCGGGTTCTATAACACTAAAATCCAAATAAACAAAATCCTCATAAGTCCCATCAGTAATCCTCACAATAGCATTATAATCGCCAAGCACATCAGGATTTGGAACATACAAATTAAATTCACCATTATTATTAGTGTGAGTATAAAAATAACCACTATCAGGCCCTTCAACAAACACTTCTATTAAAGCACCAGCAACATCCAAAATCAATGAATTATTAATCAAGTACTCTCCACTACCACTAAAATTAAAACCCACGCCAGACAATGGTCTTTCTTCAGGACTCACAACAGCATCTAAAACAATACCACCCGAAACCAAATTAGGATCAGCCAAACCAACGTAAACAATCCTATTAGAAGACTTATTATCTCGCGAATCAAACACGATTTTTTCTTCTTTATCAAGAACAGCACTAACCTCTATCCAACCCTCGCCACCATAAGAAAAATCAAACTCAACAACCTTTATTTCCATCGGACCTAAAGAAACCAAAACACTACTATCAGAACTCACTATTTTTTTAGAACCAAACAAATCATCGCTAACAAAAAAATCCAAATCAACATTACTAAAAGCAACATTACTATAATTCTCAATCAAAACCCTAGCACTAACAATTTCTCCAACAGCAGGATTATTATTTTCTATCTTCAAAGCCTTTACACCAATATCCCCTCTAGACTCAACCTCAAAATAATATGGCTTAGAAAAATTATTTCCATCAAAAGAACATTCCACCGCACCTTGGTGCAAACCCTCATCAAAACCACTCAAACTAAAAACAAATTCTTCTGTGTTAGAACCAACAATTTTTTCTAATACTTGCCCAGACAAAGAATCACTACAAACAACATTTTCTCCTGTTCCCCTAAAATCAACACTCACACTATTAATTTCTCCAACAAAAATACTTTCCCTGTCAACAAACAAATCAACAATACCCACACAAGAATCAACATTATCTATTACACCATCACAATCCTCATCCTTATTAGTACTACAAAATTCTTGCGAAGAAAAAACAGGTTCTCTTAAAATTTCCCAATTATTATCAGGCAACAATCTTCTTATACCCCTTTGACACTCACCAACATCATTCAAATCAGAAGGGAAGTATTGTATTTGTTGAGGAATTGTTTCTTCAACAATGTGTAAAATATTGCTGTCCAAAAAATTAACCATTACTGTGTTTAAAGAATTAGTGACTTGTTCTGCATAATCATAACAATAAGTACCACAACCATACTCCCAATTCTCACTGTGAATAATATTAACATAAACATTATTTTCGCTTGCCTCCGAAATAATTCTTTCTATAAGTTCTTGATCTGTTGAATGCTCAAATTGAGGTGCACCACGTGGAGCACTATCAGTTCCTACAAAAACTATTTTTGCGTCAGCATCCTCTCTCCATTGATGCCCTTGACCATTATGGTTAATTAAATAACCTGTTCCTAAAGCCCAAGCTTCCAAAGCTTGAAAAACAGGATAATTATAATTCGCTCCCTCCCACATGGTTTTAAATAAAGATTTACTCGTTTCAGAAGGCAATTCATAACAATATTCCCCTCCTAATCCATAAACAGTTACTTTTAAGTTATAATCTTGAGCATTCATTGTTTGAATAAAATTTTCTATATTATTACACATAGTGGACCTATGTTGATTAAAACTTCCAGATGAGTAATCTATTACAAAAGCAACATCTACATTTAATTGAGACTCGTTTGCAAAAACTGAAGGTATTAACAAAAGAAACAAAATACCTATTGCGTAAAAAAAGAATTTATTCATTCAAAATCACCATTATCATCTAAAATATCATATATTTTTCCTTTACAATTAAACTCATCAAAATAATCTGAGTTAAAACTATTTTCATTCCACTTTTCTAAAAAATAAATTGCTTGTTCTTTTGAAAATTCACAAGAACCACTTAATCCATCTTCGTTTAATATTTTTCGAAATAATATAATTTTATTTCCTTCAAAAAATATTTCTAAATAATCAGTATTGTTATATTCTTTATCAAACAATACCATCTTGCTTTCAATCACTGCTTTTGCTTCTTTTTCTTCTTCAACCGCTTGGATTAAACAATCAAGGTTTTCACCACAATCAATCGCATCTACTCCTAAATCAGAAGAAACTTCTACGCCTTGTTTTTGCACTCCATCATCCTGCAAATTATCTCCTTGGTTGTGAGGCGTAATTTCACCCAAATTACCATCTACCCAACCATCATCCTCAAAAGGAATATTTTGATTGTCTTCAATAGAACTAACACAACCCATAGAAAACAATAAAAGAACAACAATTAAAGCAAACAAACTCTTTGGAAAAAAATTCATTTTATTTGCACCTCTTCGTTAACAACATACTCTGTTTTCGTTGTTTCTATTTGAACATCCAAACCTAACTCACTAGAAGCACTACAATCATCTGGACAATTACAAAAATCCTCACTCAAATCAGACTCACAAACACCATTACCACAATTATCATTCCAACCAGTAACACAAATACCCTTGCTACCATCAGTATTTGATAAACACAAATCTCCACTACGTTTAATTGATGGTTTTATATCATCATCCTCACTACAACAATAGGTTGGCCCAAAACTTTCATTAATATATACTCTCTCGCCAGTATCAGCACAATCAGGAACAATTGGAGAACCACAATCATCTGGACAATAAAAAGGCGAGTTTGGGTTGTCCTCACTAAAACTACATATTCCGTCACCACAAGTAGGGTTTGTGCCTGGGCAACCACTCAAAAAAATAACTATAACAAAAAGTACTAACAAAAATAAAAATTTGTTCATAATAATATAACTAACTAATAACTATTTAAACATAATCTATTAAACACAAGGACACCAAACAAAAAATACTAAGAACCAAAAAAAATTAAAAAAATAAGAAAAATTATTATTAATGATTAAAAAATTAATGTTTGGAAAAATAAGAAAAACTATTTTTAAAATAATTTTTTAAAAAACAATTAAGCGTTTTCTATTCTTGGTGCCAAAAAATATGTTATGTTTGCTTCGCCTATCGGATAAGATATTTTTATTGGGGCATTTGATTTAATAAAAATTGTTGTATTATTAGAAGCTGTTTTTAGCATATCTTGCAAGTAATCAAGTGGGAACATACTCTTGCACTCACTCTTTACTTTTAGTTCAAAAATATTTTCTTTGTCTTCTTTTGCTTCTTCTTTCAAATTTCCTTTAGATGATTTTGCCATAACAAAAAATTTTTCTTCATCACAACCAAGTGTTATATGAGAACTTATTAGCGAAGCATCTTTGAAAGCGTTTTGTAGAAACGAAGCGTTTATTGTTATTTCAGCATCAAAATCTATTTTTGGTGATGGTACTTCTGAAGAAGAAATATCAATTAAGGGAACTTGAAATGTTCTCTCTGCTTTCCCAACAAATTTTACTTCAAGAAAACTTTTTTTCTCATCCAATGATAATAATAATTTGTCTGATGATTGTGCTCTCGCAAGTATTTGATTCAAGTAATCTAAATTCAAACCAAGTCTTGTTTCATTGCCAACAAATTTTTCAAAAGCTATTTTTGGTAAATTAAAGTCAACCATTGATATTTGTGATGGGTCAGTTGCTTTTAATTCTAAACCATTGCTTGTCACAACTAACTCAGCCTCATCTATTAAAACAGATATAGCCTCAATGCTTTTCTTGAAAATACTAGAGTCTTTTAACAATAATTCCATTAAACCACTAAAAGAAGAGTTATTGATTAAGTTTAAAAAGTAATTTTTTTTATAATCGTTTATAATCAATTATTTGCCCTGAAGAATCCAACACTAATTCAAGCTTGTGGTTTTGAACATTTATTTTTGCCACGAACTTATCATTCTTTGAACCAAAATCTTCAACAATAACACTAGTTTTCAATTGTTTTTCTATTACTGGTTGAAACTTTTTTACTAATAATTGTTTTAAATTCAAATCATTTTCTTTTAAATTACTTTTTTTAACAATTTTTTTTTCACCTGATTCAAACAAGTGAACCTCGGAAATAATTTTTTTAGCAATTTTTTCTTCCCTTGTTTTTCTCGCAAAAATAATTAGTATTATTATAGATAAAACAAAAAAAATAATAGCAATAGTCAAAATAATTATTGAAATGTCTGTTAACTGGTTTTTTGTAAGAGAACCATTTAAAATATTCAAAAGAATTTCGTTTTGGTTTGTTAAAACGTTTTGGAAACTATTCAAAATAGTTTCAAAAATATTAATTATTTCGTTTAACATAATAATTAAATGTTCTTCTAAAATAAAAATGTTATCTTACGCAAAAATCGAATAAAAGTGAACGATAGAAATTTCTTTTGGTTTAACTAACAAACACCCTTAAAATCATTAGGTAATTTCCCAATAGTAATTAATGATAATAAATTATCAAAAAGCCATAATTTTACACAACCCAATTTAGGAATTTGAAAAAATTTTACTCCTTGTATTTCTTCAACAGGAATAGCATAAAAAGTAATACACTCTTTTTCACTTAAAAGTCTTAATTGATCTATTCGCCCACAATCCTGATCAAAAGTAATATTTGTTTTTTTGTTATCACCTTTTGTTAGAATGAATTGGCCATCAAGAGCATTTATTTTTATTATTGAGCGATGAATAATGGGAATATTTTTTGGGTAAGCTTGGTAAACAATAACAGCATTATTCAATAAAGAATTATTTGAAATTATTTCACTAATATTAAATTCTTGCCCACCAGAAAAAATTATTTTTTCAATAGAACCGTTCTTATAAATTGGTTCAGCAAACATGTTAACAGGAACATTTCTCAAATTTTGGTTAATAAAAATTTCTTCGCCCAGCATTGTTTGTTCATTCAATTTTGTTAAACCAATTATGTCACCCCTATAAAAAATTGGTTCCATACTTTCAGAATAAATTATTACAAAGGGAGCACTCGTTCCAAATAATAAACCAAAAAACAAATAAATTATTATTGCAAATACACCTGCAAAAAAAACATTCACTAATCTTTCAACCCAATCATTACTAGTAATTTTTTTTACTCTTGGCATAACGAATAAATCAACATATGTGAATGGGTCAAACCACTTTAATTTTGAAAAAAAAGATTTTTTAGAATCATTGTCTTTTTTAGATAAATCAGGCATAAAAAAAATAGTGCATATTTGTTTAAAATAGAATCATTTCCAAACTTGTTTGAATTATTTTTCAAATCCTTTTTTCAAAACAGGATAACTTTTTCCAAACAAGAAAAGCAAAATCACTATTATTAAAACATAAATAAAACCAAATAAAAAATACACTTCAGTCATCCCAACTATTCCAAGAGCTTCAACAATCGCCCCATAAAATATTGAGAAAACAGCAAGAAAAACTAATATAAAAAAATCTTTTATTATTGTTGAGAACTCGTGTCTAAAAAATTGTCCCCTTGAAATCATCGCTGAAAGTATTCCACCTGCAAGAGCACCAAAAATATATCCTAGTAGTTCTGGTGGGCCATGCCCAATTAATAATCCTTGTAGTAAACCAAAACCACGTAAATATTGCATTGACAAAATCATTTCACCAAAAAATATTCCTAAAATCGATGCATTCCAAGCAATAATAAATATTGCTCCAGCACCATACAATAAAGACAAAATTATTGTGAATATTAATACTAAACCATTGTTCTCAAAAATAAATAGTGAGCAAGATGCAAGACTACTTGTTGATGCGCTTTGACATGCTGTAAACGCTTTTGATGAGAATAATCCAGAAATAGATTTTGGTATTCCTATTTCACAACTATCATTCCCAGAAATCATGCAAAAAGCGTTTATTTGTTCTTGGAAAATACTTTGTTTCATTGTTATTGGGGTAGCAACATAAGCAAAAGTAAATGCAAGTATTACTCCAACAAAAATCCACACATAAATTTGTATTATGTTTGAATGCCTTGTTAAAAAATTTGAAGCATTTTTTCTTTTAAGAATTTCATTAAACTCTTCTTTTGTCATAATATTGTGTATGATAGGAACTAAACCAATTGTTATGAATGCAACAGACAAAACACTTGCATGGCTTGGAAAAATAGCGTTTGCAAAAATAATACTACCAATAGATATTACAAAAGTTATTAACATAATGAGAAAAGGGTTTTTTTTAATATTTCTTTCGCCAATAAGTGATTCTAGAACCATTTTACACCATCGCACCACATATTTAAATACCTTTCATAAACTAAATTCTTTTAGAATATATAAGTATTACTATATTTTGGTGAGTTTATGATTAAAAACAAGGTTTTTGTACCTGGTGAAATAATTGCTGTTGAAGAAGAATACGCTAGTGGGAAAAATACTTTTGAAGAAGACGGTTATGTTAAATCAGCTGGTTTTGGGATAGCAGAGTTTGATGAAAATAATAAAGAAGTTTCAATAAAATGCAAGAATATTTCAAATTTAAAAGAAGATGATATTGTTTTTGGTAGGGTTCTCCTTGTGAAAGACGCTGTTGCTGTACTAGAAATTGTTAAGACTGAAGAAGACAGAGTACTAACAGTTACAAGAGGACAAATACCAGTAAAACTTGCTTCAAACAATTATGTTACTAACATGAAAAAAATTTTCAAAATAGGCGATATTGTTAAAGCGAGAGTAGTGTCAGCAAATGATTTAGCAGTTGATTTAACAACAAAGGGCGAAGGTTTGGGAGTAATGATAGCTTATTGTTCTGAATGTAGGAGCGAGTTAAAAAAATCTGATAACAAATTAATTTGTTTTAATTGTGGGCACATTGAAGATAGAAAATGGTTTGAGTCAAAGGATATTAGAGTTGAATCAGAAAGATTTGACAGAAATTCAAGAGGCTTTGATAGGAATAATAAATTTAATAACAGGGGAAATAGTTTTGATAATAGACAAAAATTTGGTAACAGAAGTAATTTTAATAATAAGTTTAATAATAGAAGGAATGATAATTTTAGGGGTGGACAAAAATGAAAATAGATATAATAAAAAATGAGAAAGATGTTTTAGAATTTTATATTGAGGGAGAAAGACATACTTTACCAAACTTGTTAAAAGAAAAAATTGCTTTAAACAATGAAATAGATTTTGTTGCATACAAATTAGATCACCCACTTGAAAAAAAAGCCAGATTTATTATTAGAGCAAAAAATCCTAAAAAAATTTTAGAACAAGCAATAAAAGAATTACAAACTGATATAAGTGAATTCCAAAAAGCTTTTGATAAAATAAAATAAACAAGATTTTTAATAAATCAAATTTTAAGTAAAATAAATTACTTGTTTTTAATTTCATTTACTTTGAATTTGATTTAACCAATTACTTATTTTTTAATTCTTTTTTCAATTTTTATTTTTAATTTCAATTTTTCTTTTTTTTCTTATTTTTAATTTCGTTTTTTTTAGATTTTTGTTTTGTTTTTTTAACAGCGTTATTAACATAATCTTCTAATAATTTCTTGTATTTTTGGACATTATCAGAATCACTTGCCTTCATTAATTGTGATGAAGAAAACACTTGTGCTAATTTAGAAAACTCTGCTGGAAAAAATATTTTGCTACCCTTTCCTTTTGACATGTTCTCAATTGCTTTAATATAATAATACGATAATGCATTTTCATCCAAGTCTTTTGCTGCTTCTTTAACAGCTTCTATCTCTGCTTTGTGTGCTAATGCTCTCTCCATTCTAGCAAGTTTTTGTTGTACCGCTGCTTTTTCTTCATGCATAGCATCCAAAACAATTTTTGGAATTTGAACATCCTTTATTTCAACAGAATCAACAGCAACACCCCACTCTTGAGAAATTTTTTCAAGATTCTCTTTTATTTGAGCATTGATTATATCAATGTGCGAGATAACCTCGCTTAAAACCATTGCGCCCATAACATCACGAATAGAAGATATAACAAACAATCTTGAAGCATTAGCATAATCTTCTACTTCAATTACCGAGTTAACAACACTCTGCCTATCTTTTTTTACTTTCAAATAAATTATTGCATCAACATTTAATTCAATACCATCTTTTGTAACAACATCTTGTTTTTCAACATCAATTGTTTTAGTTCTCAAATCAACAATAACATAAGATTCTATTATTGGCCAAACAAAAGTCCATCCTGGGCCACCAACCCTATTAACTTTTCCAAACCTGTAAATTACTGCTCTCTCGTAATCAACTAATTGTAAAATAAAATCATACTTCCAAATAACATATAAAAAAACGCCAAGTAAAATTAACCAATAAAAATTAGATAATAAAAAATCAGCATTTATTAAAGTAAAACCAGCACCAAATAAGATAAGTATAATTATCGCAACAAAAATAACATATTTCAATGAAGCATTAACCATTAATATCACTTATATAATATACTTTATATATAAGAATAAGCTTAGAGTATTTAATTTTAGTGGTTTAAATGCAGAGAAAGATTTTTGTTGTTTGTGTTGATAGGGACAATGATATTGGTCGGAAAACGAATGAGATTGGACCAATTATTGGTAAAGAGAGAAATCTTTTAGCTGCACAAAAACTAATTCTTAGTGATCCTACTGAAAGCGATGCTAACACAATGTTTGCTGCTGTAAAAAAAATGGAGGAAGCTAAAAAAGAGTTCAAGAATATTGAAATAGTTACTCTTACTGGAAAAGGAAAACTCGGTTTAAAATCTGATAAAGAAATAAACAAGCAATTAGACCAATTACAAAAAAAATATATTGTTGATGGCTGGATTCTTGTTACTGATGGAATGGAAGACTCACAAGTAACTCCTTTACTCCAATCAAGATCAAAAATAATTTCTGTTGAACAAGTAATTATTAAACAAGCCCAAGCTGTTGAATCAACTTTTTATACTTTAAAAGAAGCTTTAAAGGATCCGGGAATAGCAAGACTAGCTTTTGGTGTCCCAGGAATATTGTTATTAGTATTTTTTATTCTAGGACAATACTCTTTACAAGCAATCGCACTAATTTTAGGAGTTTATTTATTGTTAAAAGGATTTGGTATTGAAGAAAAAATAATTAATATGTTTAATATGATAACCAATAGTATTTTTGAACAAAGAATTAGTGTTGTAATGTATGTTGCAGCAATACTCTCACCATTTTTTGGTTTGTGGTTAGTTTACTTACAATTAATCTCGTCAGATTTTTTGAATATTGGTATTGATTTAATATCCGCACTAAGATTATTTTACCCATTTATTGCTTTAATGGGTGTTTCACTTGTAATTGGAAGAGCAATTGATTCTATTTATGCAAAAAAAGCTTATAAACTTGGAAAATATTTTTTACAAAGCATTTCAATAATTGCTATTTGGGCAATAATTGATGCAGGAACACTTGTTTTTTTGAGACAAGCAGAACTAGCCTGGTTTCCTGCAAATATAATGACAGCATTTATTATTTTATTAATTGCAATGAAAATTGCAAGTGCTTTTGATACAAGAGAAAAAATAACTAATTCTTTGCTTGGATTAAACGTTCTTGATGATGAAGGAAATTATATTGGAAAGGTTGTTGAAGTAAATAAAAAGAAACAAATAATGCTTTACCAAGGCGAAAAAGAAATTATTGAAAAGAAAAAGAAACAATTTTATTTGAAGAATGGTAGAATTGTATTAATAACATAAAAAATTAATTAAAATGAATTAATTGTTTAAATGACAAATAAAATAATTAGAAAAATTACTTTTTTGTTTTACAAATTACTAATTGTTTTTTGTAATAACCTTCGGCAAAACTTTTTTTAAAAAAATTGTTTTATCAACAATAATAATTTTTTTTAAATCTTTAATAAGCTTTTTTTTTCTAACATTTTTTTCAAGGGCCACTTCCAAAACTTCAATCAAATTTTTTACAGGAATAACCTCTATTTTTTTTAATTCTTCTTTTGATATAACAATATCATTCAAATTTGATTTTGGAACAATCACTTTTTTGAAACCCGCTTTTATTGCAGCAGAAATCTTGCTTGAAACACCACCAACAGGCAATACTTCTCCTCGCACACTTAACGAACCAGTCATGGCAATTTCTTGGCGAATAGGAATTTGTTCTATAGCAGAAATAACTGCTGTAGCAATTGATACTGACGCTGAATCTCCTTCTACACCTTCATATGTTTGCAAGAATTGAATATGAATGTCTTTTGCAAAATTTTTCCCAGAAATCTTTTTGAATATAACACTAACGTTCTCAACAGCCTCCTTAGCTATTTCCCCAAGTTTGCCTGTTGCGATTACTTTCAAAGAACTTTTTGAACTAGGAGGAGAAACAGCCGCTTCAATTGGAATAATTGATCCAGCACTACCATCACCAAAAACAGCTAAACCATTTACCCTACCAATAGCAGAACCACTATTCAAGTAAACCTCGTAATCTTTTTTTGTTTCAATTGCCTTGTCAACCATTTGAGCTTCTAAAGTTCTAGCAGAAATTTTTGCTTCATAAACATCTTGTCTTGTTACAAGAGAATGACTTTTTTCTTTTGCAATGTCACCAGCAGCCCTCACTAAACCACCTAAATCTCTTAACTTTAAAGTTAGTTTTCCTTTTCTCTCGGCTCTTCGCCTTGCCTCAAAAATTATTTCATCAACAGCCTCTTTTTCAAAGTGAGGAATCTTTCCATCCTTCTTAACTTCTTGCGCAACAAATTGAGCAATTTTTAACCTATTCTCTTCACTATCATCCATATAATTGTTCATATAAATTTCATAACCATAACCCCTAATTCTACTCCTTAATGCTGGGTGAACTTTTTCTAAATCATTATAATTCCCAGCAGCAACCAAAACAAAATCACAAGGAACAGGCTCCGTACGAGTCATTGCCCCAGAAGAGTTTTCTGACTGACCAGTAATAGAATACTTTTTTTCTTGCATTGCAGTGAGTAATTCTTGTTGGGCTTTCATTGGGAGAGTTGCTATCTCATCAATAAATAATACTCCACCACTCGCTCTGTGAACCATTCCTGGTTCTACCCTCAAATGAGCTGGTGTTCCAAGACCACCCGATTGCAAGGGATCATGTCTAACATCACCAAGTAGTGCCCCTGCTCTTGCACCAGTCGCCTCAAAAAAAGGAGCAACTTTTTTTCCAAAGTTATTAACTAATAATTTTGGTGTTACAACACCTTCTTTGCTTCGCATTTGACCACCAATACTCAAACCAATTAATAAAACTGCACCAATTAATAATAAAGCAGCAAATATTATGTCAGAGTACCATCCTAATTGCCATAACACGCTAGCAAGAATCATCCAACCAATAGGCAAGATAAAAGAAATCATTCTCATTGAGTCCTCGGCTTTTCTGGATTCAAACCTAGCTTGTTCAAGAATCTTTTTTCCTTCCCCAGCTTTAACAACTCGCACCTTTGGATTATTAGAATCCTCGTTATTAGGATAAATTAAAATGTCTAATAGTTTTTGCACTGGGAGTATTTCAGACATTGCTTGAGCAATAAGAGACTTTCCTGTTCCCGGCAAACCAATCAACAAAACATTCCTTTTTTGCGCAGCAGCCTTTCTAATTAATTGAACAGAATCATCTTGGCCAATTACTTGCCCAACAAGATTTTTTGGAACATTTATTTGAGAAGTATCATTAAAATTTTTTATGCTAAAGTTAATGTTATCTACCGAGTTATTTAACACACTATTTTTATCAATAGAATTTATTTTAACAGGATTAACCCCACTAGAACTAGATTTAATAAAATTTATTTTAATAGAATTTTTTTTCTTAATAACTTTTTTTCTAACAATTTTCTTACTATCAACCATAAATTATTTTTCATAGAAAAGGGTTAAATATGTTTGTAAAATAAGTGAATTACCACACCCTAAAGGGTGTGGCTTCTGCTGGTTTACAGCAGAAGTATTCACTTTTCCGTCAACGGAAAAGAAATCTCAAACTCCAACGTAAACGTTGGAGATTTCTTTTGGGTTGATTAAAAAAAACAATATTTTTCCGACCATTGAAGAGAGTGGTTATTTAAATATTACATGAAACAGATTATTTATGGAGAAAATAAAAATTACTTTTTTGGGAACATCAGGCTCAGTCCCACAAAAAGAGAAAAATTTTGCTTCAACAGTAATCAGTTTTACCGGCCATAATTTATTATTTGATTGCCCAGAAGGAACACAAAAACAATTAATGATTTCTGATTTATCATTAATGAAAATAAACCATGTTTTTATTAGCCACATGCACGGAGACCATTTCCTTGGCTTGTTTGGTTGGATTGCAACACAAACATTAAACCAACGAAAAGAAAAATTAATAATTTACTCTCCAAGCGGAGGAAAAGAAAAAATAAAAAAAATTTTGAAAGAAACAATAAAACCTTGTTTTGAAATAGAATTCAAGGAAATAAAAAATGGTTTAATACTAAAAGAAAAAAGTTTTGAAGTAAAAGCATTCCCATTAAAACATGAAATAAAATGCTTTGGTTTCGTATTCAAAGAAAAAGATTTAGACGGAAGGTTTGATAAGAAAAAAGCTGAAAAAAATGGTATACCTGAAGGCCCATTGTATGCTAAACTTGTTAGTGGAAAAACAATTAATATTAATGGTAAAAAGTTTTCCAAAAAAGATGTTTTTGATTTCTCAAAAAAAAGAATTGGGCGAAAAATTGTTGTAATATCTGATACTCGACCAGTAAAAGAAAGTATTACCCACGGAAAAAATGCTGATTTGATGATTCATGAATCAACTCATCTTGAATCACAAAAAGATAGAGCAATTGAATCATTACATTCAACTGCAAAAGAGGCAGCTGAAATAGCAAAAAAAGCTAATGTAAAAAAACTTTTTTTATTTCATTATAGTGCAAGAAACAAGAATGAAAAAGAATTTGAAAAAGAAGCAAAACAAGTTTTTTCAAACACTATTGCGGCAAAAGATTTTGACACAATCGAAATTTAAAAAAATTATTTTTCTATTTCTTGCATAAAATGAACTATTTGAATTTCTTTCTCAATCATCTCGTTTTCTTTTTGTTGTATTAATTTTTCAAAAGAAGAATTCATAATCTCTTTTTTTAACAATCTTTTTTCAACAAAATCCATTTCTTTTTTAATAAATTCCAGGTCAGATAACAAACTTTTTAACTTAGCTTTCTTGAATTTTGTTGGCTTTTTTAATTTGTTCAACAATTTTTCCAATTTCTCTTCAACAAAAATAAAACCTGTTTTATTAAGTCTAAAAATTTCTAATTCAATTAAAACTATTTCAATTTCAAGTTTTTCTTTTAATTGGAAAAAAACAGGTTCTTTTATTTTTCCCTGCAAGAATTTTTTTTCAGTAACACGCAATTTATCTTTATTAATTAACAATAATTGTTCTTTTTCAGCAATAATATTTTTTGGTAAACCAGCATTGTAAACAAAAACAATTGATAATGAAAACAAGACAATTAAAACAACTATTATTACTTCAAGCATCATAGAATAAGTATTTGAAACAATTTAAATTTAATGTTTAAAAATTTTATTGTTTTTTATCAAAGTATTTTTGTTTTTGAATGAATTCATTATTTTTTTGTTCAATAGCAATTCTAAAAAAAATAATTAAAAACAACATTGCTAATATAACTAAAAGAATAACATAAATCATTTTCAAAACCACCACTTAAAAATCAAAATATTTTTACTTTTTTTCCAGGAGCGAGAATAATTGTTTGAGTATTCAAAACACTTTCGCTAATTCTTTTTTTTAAATCAATAGGATCATTCTTTAAATTTTCAAAAATATCATATTGCATTGGAATAAGTGTTTTTGGTTTCATTATTTTTGCAGCTCTAACAACATCCACAACATCCATACTTCGATTACTCAAAGGAAGAATTGCAACATCAGTTTTAATGCTTGAAAAGGTTTCTAAAAGCATTGTTACACCAGCATGATAAATTTTCTTTCCATCACAATCAATAACGAATCCTGTTGGACAAAAACACTGTGGACAATGAGCGATAGTAGGTTTTATTTTGAATCCATTTAAAAAGATTTCATTAGATTGAATAATTGATGTTTTTAAATTTCTTGGAATTTTTAATTCATTAAGAATACTATCATGTGCAACAACAGTTGCATTGTTTTTATTAGCTATTTTTTCAACAGCTTCTTTATCAAAATGCTCGGCCAAATCATTTGTTAACAAAATCAAATCAATTCTTTCTAAATCATTTTTTTTAATAGGAATTTTTTTGAATTTTTCACAATTAGATTTAGTTGAATCAAAAATTGGATCAATTAGCATAATATTATTTTTTCCGCTAATTTTGAAAAAAGAATGCCCAAAATACTGTAACTCAACCATAACCAAAGTAATTGTGCAAGATACCTAATTTAAAACAATATGTCTCATTAAAAAAATAAGCTTGTTTTTAATGAAATAAGCGTGTTTTGCAGAAAAATTAATTAATAGGTTAAAACATAATTTTAACATGAAATTACGTTTTTTTTCAATTATTTTGGTTTTATTCTTATTAGTTAATTTCGTTTCAGCACAAGATTATGGAATATACCAACACAACATAGACATAATAATTGGAAATGATGGCACTGCGGAAATAACTGAAAGATTCAATCTTTTTTTTAATACAGATGAAAGCAAAATTGAATTCAGAGAAAAAAGTTTAATACTCGGTTCTGATTTAAGATTATGGGAAGATTTTGATGAACAATTTTCTCCTAGCATAGGTTTGAATAATATCATTAATGGAAAAATAACTTATAGTGAAAGTGAAAATTATTATTTAGAAATAAAATATAATTTATCAGATGCTTTAATGACAAAGGGAAAAGAAACAAGTTTTATTGAAGAATATAGTATTAAAGCAACTTATTTAAACAAATTATTTCAATCAGGGTTATGGATTATCCCAGATAACACAAAAATAAATATTGAGTTGCCCCCAGGCGCTGAAATAAATGAATCAATTTCACCAGATGCAACACTTAGTTCAATGAGCACAAAAAGAATAATAACTTGGGATGGCTACAAAAGCGCAAACCAATTAAAAGTAAAATATGTTTTGTGGAAAAAAATAAATCCTATAATCGATTTAAACCAACTAACAGACTTTTTATTTAGAACAAGCGAAGGACTAATAATAATTGGAATAATAATACTAATAATAGGAGTAATAATCTGGAAGAGAAAGTATTTTAGTTCAAAAATAGAATCTTTCGTTGAAAACAATACTGTTTTTGAAGAAGATGATTAATTATTAAACAACCAAATAAAATTAAAAAATAATAAATTATTAAAATAAAAGTTAACAAAAAACTAAATCAAAAAAAATTAATAAAACCAACAAAGTCGAATTAACAAAAAAATTAATTTAAATAAAAAAATTACAAATGAAAAAAATATTTTTTTGTTGACTAAGTTAAATTTCTTTAAGAAAAAATAGTTGATTGTTTTCCTTTGAGCATTAAACTAATTTTTTGTTTTTCTATTTCAATAGATTTTTCTTTTAATAATTTAACTTTTTTTGTATCTTCTTTAGTATTTAATAAAAAAGCAATTTCTTTTTCATCAAAACCAAAAAAATTTATTATTTCAGGAGCCATTTCTTTGTTCTCAACAAGAAATTGAATGAAAGGAATATCTTGAATACCTTCTCTTATAGAAGTATGTGTTTTTGAACCAATTTTTTTTGCAACGAGTTTTCTTAAATTTCTTTTGGAAGTTGATGCTGATAAAGAAGATAATAATGTTGGAAACTGAAAAGGAGCCCAACCAGAATAATCTTTTGTTCTTGACAAACCAACACCAACAGTTGAAAGAAAAAAAACATATTTCAAAAAAGAGTAATGTTGTCGCTTAAATATCCTACCACTAAAAATGTCACCCTTACTTAACATTGAGAAAGCATTTGCAGTATCCTTTAAATCAAATTGCCTTGGAATATTTTCTTCAACCCATTTAACTAATAATTCTGATGAAACTTCTGAATTATTAATCATTTCTTGCATTTCCAACAAATTATGCCCCTTAAAAATTTTCGCCATTAAAGGAAAAATTTTTTCTTTTCTTTGCCTTGGAAAAATTTCTTTTACAGAATCCATTGTTATTCCATCAGAAATATTTTGTAGGTCAAGCAAAGCACTCCTAAAATCACCACCAGAATTTTTCGCTAATTCTTTTATTGCTTCAGCATCAAAAGAAATTTTTTCTAAATCACAAATTTCTCTAAGCCTTTTTGCTATTGACAAGTAATTAATTTTTTTGAATTCTTTTAACTGGGTTATTGTTCTAAGTGGCAATAATTTTTTGTCAGAATAAATTTCGTTAGCAGTTAGAATAACAGGGTTGTTAGAATTTTTTACTATTGTTGCGATTGCTGCTGCACCACCCCTATCAATTGATTGTAATGAATCAATCTCATCAATCAAAATTAATCTCTTGTTACCAAAAAGAGAAGCATTGTTTGTAGCAGAACCAGCAATTCTTTCAATATTATCTTTGTTTCGTAAATCACTAGAATTCATTTCAAACAATTGCCAACCAAATTGTTTTGCAACAAGAAGAGCCAAAGCAGTTTTACCTAAGCCAGGAGCACCAAACAATAGTAATGGTTTTTGGGGAACATTATTTTGCCAATTCTCAGCCCATTTAATAGTATCATCAACAATTTCTGTGTTCCCAATAAATTCACCAAAATTTTTTGGAAAATACTTGTCAGTAAACAAATCAGTCATGAAAGATTCTTGCTTAGAAAGGGTTAAATAAATAATTAATTTTTTTTAATGCAAAAAGAATAAAAGCAATGCTAATAAAGAAGTACTTGTGGTAAAATGCAAATAGGAATAGTGGGAAAACCATCAAGTGGGAAAAGCACTTTTTTTGCTAGTTCAACTTTAATTGATGTGGCAATGGCAGCATATCCTTTCACGACAATAGAACCAAACAAAGGAATGGGTTTTGTTAGAGTTGAAGACGCAGGAAAATTCTTTAATGTTATTAGCAAACCAAGAACAGGCTTTCTACATAACGGAATTCGTTATGTGCCTGTTGAATTAATAGATGTTGCAGGATTGGTTCCTGGTGCAAACGAGGGAAAAGGATTAGGAAACAAATTTTTGAATGACTTGTCACAAGCCGATGCTTTAATCCATGTTGTTGATGCTTCAGGTTCAACTGATTCTGAGGGAAAAGCTGTTGTCGAAGGTAGTCATGACCCGTGCGAAGATATTGACTTTTTGGAAAGAGAAATTGATTTATGGTTTTTAAAAATCTTAGAAAATAATTGGGTAAAGTTTTACAAGAATTCTACAACCGAATTCAATAAGAGGGTTGAAATTTTGTCACAAAGCTTGAGTGGAGTAAAAATTTTGGTTTCACATATTGAGAAAGCATTAAAAGAATTAAATATTAGTGAAAAACGATTTGACCAATGGAGCGAGGAAGACAAAAAGAATTTTGCAAAAAAGTGTCGTGAGTTAAGCAAGCCAATTCTTATTGCTGCGAACAAATGCGATTTATTACCTTCAGAAAAAAATATTGAGAAAATGAAGAAACAGTTTCCAGAAAAAATAATTATTCCTTGTTCTGCTGCAAGCGAACTAGCATTAAGAAAAGCAAACAAAAATAATATTTTAGAATATTTTCCTGGTGAAAAAGATTTTGTTATTAAAGGAGAATTAAATGAAAAACAAAAAGAGGGTTTAGAATTAATAAGAAAAAATGTTTTACAAAAGTTTGGTGGAACAGGAGTACAAGATTGTTTAGACAAAACTGTTTTTGGTTTACTTGGTTTCAAACCAATTTTTCCAGCAGGCACAAAAGGTCTTATTGATAAAGAAGGAAGAACACTTGCTGATTGTTTTCTAATGCCACCAAACTCCAAGGCAATTGACTTTGCTTATTTTCTTCACACTGACATGGGCGATGGTTTCATTAGAGCGATTGACGTGAAAACAAGGCAAATAATTGGAAGAGACCATTCCTTGAAAGAAGGAGACGCAATCGAAATTATTTTCAAAAAAAAATAATTAGAAAGAAATAAAAACAATACACACAACATTCTGAAAGGAGGTTACACAATGGCTAAGAAAGATGTTCAAAATTTTATTACAGAATTCAAAGAATTTTTGGAAGAATACAAAGTAATTGGTTTGGCAATCGCATTCATTATGGGTGTTGCAGCAACAGCATTAATCAAATCATTAGTTGACAACATAATAATGCCTGTTATAGCAGTATTAATACCAGGTGGTGCATGGAAAACAGCAACTCTTGTTTTAGGACCAGTTATTTTTGGAGTAGGAGCTTTTCTTGCAGAACTAATAAACTTTGTAATAATAGCCTTAGTAATATTTTTGATCGCTAAAATCATTTTAAAAGAAGACAAAGTTGCTAAAAAATAATTGCAGAAAAAAACTCTGCAATTTTTATTTTTTTTAAAAAAAATTAATCGTTTTCAAGTATTTCAGTAATTGACTTTTCTTTTGGTTCTATAACATTAAATTTTTTTTCAATTGTTTTTTGTTCGGTTGTTTCACTATTTTTTTGAACAACCATTTGTTTTTCAGCATTTTTTATTTCAATAGTCGCCTTTCGTATTAATTCTTCTTTATTACCTAATTTTTTTAGAGTGTAAAAATAAGCGTTAATTATTTGATCTAAATCTAATTGCCTTTTGAAACCAAGCCTAGCTATTTCCTCAAAATACAATCTTACTATCCTAAAAGCCACTTCTCCATCATTCATTTTTCTCACCTTTAATAATTATCTCCTTTTAAAAGGGTTCAAATCTTTTCTCAATAAAGCAAAACCAGTTGTTTTGCCCCCAATATTTTGACCCACAAAAAATCTCTTCAACCTATTCTTAAAACTTCTTTGTCTTTTTTCATTAATCATTTTTATTTCATAATTTAATTGCCTTTGTCTCTCAATTTCATTTTGTTTCCTTTTTTGTTCAATATCAAATTTTCTTATCCTATCTCCCCTAAAAACATCTTTTGATGAATCCCAAACATCACTCATTCAAACACCATTATTTAGTTAAACCTGAATCCCTAACTGCTTTTGAAATTGCAACATCCTCTTTATTTTTTACCCGCGCAAGAGAATAAATGTAAGCATTTATTATTTCATCAAGAGTTAATTGTTTTTTGAAACCAAACCTTGCTATTTCAATAAAATAGGTTTGAACTAATTTAAAAGCAATTTCTTCGGCATCAGCTTCCACAACATTTTTAATATCTTTTATTGAAATTGATTCAGTTTTAGTTGTTTTCGAATCAACATTAGAAACAATTGAAGAAAGCATTTCTCTCAATTTATTATAATCAATTTTTTCACTCTTAATTATTTTTTGAGAAGTGGGTTTTCCTTGAACAATTTTTGTTCTTGTTCTATATTTTATTTTCTCAACAATTTTTGGTTTAGAACGAATTTTTTTCACAACAATTTTTGGTTTAGATTGAACATTTCTTACAACAGTTTTTGTTATTGTTCTCGTAGAACCTTTTTTCCCAAGCTTTCCTTCTTTTGCTAACTTCCAAAGCCTTACTGATTCCAAAAAAGTTTTCCCAAGCTTCATTTGAGAACCAATAAATTGATTGTAAGCAGAAGGTTTTCTTTTTTGCTTCAATTCAAGTTTTTTGAACTTATTCCACTCTTTAACAGCTCTCTCAAAAGTCAAACCAGATTTAATTTGTTTTCTAATAAACAAATTATACTCAGAAACACGCCTAACACTACTCTTTTTTTTAAATTTTAACTCGTTCATTGCTTTCTTTAATTTCTCAATTTCTTTTTTTTGTAAATCGGTTTTCTTCAAATTAGCATTCAACTTAACTTTCATCTTAGAATTCAACAATTTACTTTGAACTAATTCTTTACTATTTTTCTTTAATTTTATTTTTTTGTATTTATTCCACTCTTTAACAGCTCTCTCAAAAGTCAAACCAGATTTAATTTGTTTTCTAATAAACAAATTATACTCAGAAACACGCTTAATATTAGTTTTCTTTTTTTTCTTTAAATCATCAACAGCTTTTTTTAATTTCTCAATTTCCTTGTTTTGAGTCTCATTCTCTTTCTTATTTGCAATAACCTTTTTTTGAATTGACTTAGAAACAACAACATCTTTTTTTGAAATAGAAACAACACCAGCACTATTTTTTGAATCGCTAACACTCTTTTTATTAACAACCATAGAAACACCTAATAAAGAAATTAAATTAACAACCCTATAAAAATATATCTTTAACTTAAAAACGTTAAAAAGGGCTATTTTCTTTTTATTGTTCTTAATATTCCTTTTGAATTAGTCTCTTTTTTTATTTCAATAATTCCTTTTTCTTCAAGATCAGAAATAGCCTTTCTAAGCGTTCGTTCAGCAAAACTATTTTTTAATGACGAATAAATTTCAATAGTTGTTAATTCTTTATCAGACAAAAAATCAAGTATTAATTTTTCCTGAGAACTCAAATTATCAATTATCTCAAATTTTACAAAAGAATCGTCTTGTATTGCTTGTCTTACATGCTTAATTAAAACTTTTTTAGAATTTTCTTTTTCAGCGATTCTTGCTGATTTTAAAAGAGTAGAAATAGCTTTTCTCGCATCACCATTTTTTGAATAATGCGCTGCACACAACGGAATAACATCATCATCCAAAACATTTGGAAAAAAAGTGAATTTTGCTCTTTCTCTCAAAATCTCTTTTAATTCTTGACAAGAATATTTTTCAAAAATAATTGTATTAACATTTAAAGAACTTTTTATTCTATCATCAAGAAAAAATAAAAAATTTGAATCATTTGAAATAAAAATCAATCCAATAAAAATATTGAAAGAATCATTAAGTCTTGACAAATCATACAAAAGTTTTTTAGTATCATCTTTTTTTAATAATTGCTCAGCCTCATCAAAAACAATTATTGGAACAGTTTTCTTGTTTTTTATTACCGCAACAAACCTCTCAAAAATTTCAACATTACTCAAGCCGCGCATCGGCACAGGATAACCAAGAAAATTAGTTGCTTTTGCAAGTATTTCATTATACGATGTTAGTTGGAAACAATTAATGTAAAGACACTTGGTTCTATCAGAATACTCTGATAACTCGCTAAGCACAAATTTGGATGTAACCGTTTTCCCTATTCCAGGTGGCCCAGAAATAAAAATATTTTCTGGTTTATTTCCACTTGTTGCTGGCTTCAAACAAAAAACCATTTCAGTTATCTCTTCTTCTCTAAACGGGAGTCTTTCAGGAACATATTCAGGGTACAAAAAGCGTTCATCTTTAATAATACCTTTGTCAATGCTTTCATCAAAAATATTGGACATAATTAATTAGTGTAAAGAAGTAATTAAAATTGTTGAGTTGATTTCAAAAAAAAATTAAACAAATTGCAAATAAAAACTTTAGTTTTAATTTTGTCGCGAACCTTCCAATTAAAACCCAAGTTTTAATGGAACAGAAAAATTTTTCATTTTTCTAGCTTTCATAAAAAGTTCAAATAAAAAATAATAAAATCAGTTTATTGGAAACTCAAACAAAACAACTGGTTTTTTTAAGCCAAATGCTTGTTCGGTTTTCTTGTTAATTAAACCAATAAAACCTTTTTTCCCATTAACAATTATTTCTGCGCCAATTTCTAAAAAAGAATAATTTTTTTTGTTAATTGTTGTTTTGAAACCAGCGTATTCTGTAATAGTTATTAGCATTGATTTTATTTTTGTGAAATCAACATTTGTTCCTGTTAAAGCAACACACAAATTGTTTGTTTCAATTACACCATTATCTTTGCTTGAATCTAGTTCAAGACAAGAACCTATTTCAAATACTCCTTGAGGATACAATTGGGATTTGTTTTTTGACAAAAAAGATAATACTTGCGGAGTAATTCTTTTTCTTAAAATAGAATAGTTTTGTGAAACAGGGTTAGCTATCTCAACAAAAGAATCCACTTCCTCAAATAATTGCATGTTTTCTGATTGAATTTCTTTTGAAGTTAAATTATAAGTTTGTATTTCTTGTAAACCCAAACCAATACAACCCTCTCGAACAAAATCATTTAACAAAATTTCGGGTCTTTGTGAGCCAACAACACTCAACTCTATTTTTTTAGGAACAATATTATTATACCCAAAAGAAATTAACAAGTCCTCAATAACATCAACGGCGTGAAAAATATCTCTTCGGTAAGAAGGATGCTCAGCAATTACTTTACTTCCTTTTATGATAACATTGTATCTTGCTTTTTCTAGCAAGGATTTTATTTCAGAGTCTTTTAATTTTAAACCAGTTTTCTTTTCAATCAAATTTTTTTCAAAAACAATTTTTTTTGTTTCAAATAACGGGGTAAGAATACTTTTTTTTCCAGGATAAGGTTTTTTTGTCAATGGAAAATTTATTTTACAAGATTCAATTTTTCCACCCCTATCAGCAAGAGCCATGCACATTACTTCAAGAGCAGTTTCAATATTATCCCAGTTAAAACCAGTTACTTCAATAAAAAGATTCTTTGTGTTTTCTGTAACCTTTCCTGTTATTTGAGAATTAATTATTGGCGGCATTGATGCAACAGTATTATTTGAGTCAATAACTATTGGATAATATTTTACTCCTTCAAGCAAATGTTTGTATGATTTTCCTTTTTCATGTTGCAAGAGTATTTCACTTGGCCGCATTGGAACCTTCCATTCAAGAGGAATAAATTCTATTTCTTCATCTTTAAAACCTTTATAATAAACAGGGGGTTTCATTATATCCAAATCATATAATCCTATACCAGCTTCTTTTCTTTTCCTACCAAAAGTTTCACCAACTTTTTCTTGTAATTGAACCATTTGAATAATAAAATCATTATCAATTATAACATTTCTTACAACAGCACAAGCAATCAAAGGCCTTATTTTTTCAATATTGTTATCAATAAAAACTTCAATGCTTCCTTTTTTTACTTCATATTTTCTTATCCCTTTTTCTTTACCAATCCTCGCTTTTATTTCTCTTGCTAGTCCTTCAGTTGACCACAAGTCGGGACGATTTGTTTCTTTACAATCAATTTTTAGCAAGTCATCCTCATAAAAATCTATTTCCCCTTTAACAAATTCAAGTGCTTCTTCTAACTCTGTTTTTGAAAATTTTTTTCCAACTAATTTTTCAAAATCTTTTTTTGATACTTCAAGTGTAGGCATAATATCACCAATAATAAATTAATTAAAAACTCCGTTCAAATAATATATTTCAAAAAAACAAAATTTATTTTTCAAATTAAAACACCTTTTGCATTTCTTAAGTAACCCAAATCCTCAGCAAATAAATATCTAATATCTTTTATTCCCAATTTAAACATTGCTAGTCTATCAATCCCCATCCCCCAAGCAATTGCTTCTCCTTTTATACCCAAATTTTCTAACATTTCTGGCCGAAACATTCCGGCTCCTGCAAACTCAATCCAACCCATTTCAGGGTGCTTTGCTGATAATTGAACTGATGGTTCAGTAAAAGGATAATAATCAGGAAAAAATTTTACTTTCTCTGCTCCTGCTATTTCAATTGCAAAATCCTTTAACATTCCAAGCAAGTGTTTAAAATTAAGATTTTCTCCAACAACAAACCCTTCCATTTGATTAAACTCTAGTAAGTGTGTTGCATCAAGAACATCCGGCCTAAAACAACGAGCAATCGCAAAATATTTGTTAGGTATTTTTACTCCTTGCACTAATTGTCTTGCTGAATGAGCAGTACCATGCGCAGCAGGCATTAATTTAGAAGCAATATTAATATCCCAATTATACCCCCAACCCGTACTCTTTGACTTGCCACCATTCTCATGCGCAGCTTTTATTGCATTAACTTTTTCTTTACTTGGAAGCTTTCCTTTAGAAGGTTGTTTTAATTGGTAAGTATCAGTCCAAGTTCTAGCAGGATGGTTTTGTGGTTGGAATAAAACATCAAAATTATAAAATTCTGGAACAATAAGCGGAGAAAACATTTCATTAAAACCCAGTGCAACTAGTTTGCTTCGAATTTGATTTAAGAATTGAATATAAGGTGCTTTTTTTCCCAAAAATATTTTTGGGACAGGCGCGTTAACATCAAAAATCCTTTCAATTTTTTCGGACAACAATACTTTTTTAGCATCAAAACCTTTTTTTGTAATAATAATTAGTCGTTCAACAAAAACTTTTTTCTCAATTAAACTTCTATCGAACAATTCTTTTAAATCATTTCCAGAAATCTGTTCACCAAGCGAAATTGATTTTAACAAATTACTCAAATCATTAATTGTGTTTTCTTCATCAACACCAGTCAAAGAAATTTTTCCGTTAGAAATAACAATAAAAGCATTTTTTTTGTTTAAACCAAGCGCAACATTAAATTCTTTGGAATCCAAACCAGATTTTTTTTGTAAATCTTCAAATGACGCAACACCATTCATTTTTTTTAATTCATTCAAAAAAATTATTTCAGGCATTCCTTTTTTCAAAGATTGTTTGCCTTTATCAGAAAGAAAATATTTTTCTGATTCATTCTCAAAAATTTTTGCAAAACCTTTTTCTTGTAACCACGCGCCAGCTCTTCTAATTGAATCAATACTTAACGAATTGTCTTGCAGTTCATCAAAACTCTTTTTTGAATCATCTAACTTTTTTAGCAAGTTCCTCTCAATATCACTCAATTGTTTTATTTCCTCAAGCATAAGAAAACAAGGATTATTTGTTATTTTAAAGCTTTTTATATGCAAAAAACTCAAAAACAAATTATTTAAATAATCTGTTGAACTAATTAGATGTGATAATAATGGGTGAAACAAGTAAAAAATTTGATGAATGGTACAAAAAAATACAAGATTATTTAACAAAAAAAATAGGGACTTTTGTGGCATTCTTGTTTGTCTTGTATGCACTGGGTGCTTTAACCGCAATAACAATAATGACAAAATTCCCACAACACGCATTTTTAGTAGCATTAATACCAGCAATAGCAGGAATAATTGCTTACTATAATAGGGCTTTTGCAACAGCAGTTTTTTTCTTGTTAATAATAGCAATGTTCTTATTATAAAAATTCAACAATCAACGAAAAAACAGTTTGCTTTTTAATATTGAAATAAAAAAAATTATTGATGAAAAACAAGGGATTATTTTCTTTCATGCTCTTCCTAGTATTATTAATAATAATATTAGAATTATCAATTTTTTTACAAAAAAACGAATCAGATTTTGAGAAAACAAAAAACGAGTTAATAAAACTAGAAGAGTCTAACAAACAAAGAACAATAATAGAAGAAAATATTGACAAAATAATTAAAATAAAATTAGAAGAACAAATATTAAAAAATAATTCAAATATTTTTGTCGCACAAAAAGAAATTAACACAAAACTCTTTGAATATTTAAAAGAACGAGCAAAAGCAACAGATATTTTTTTTGAAAACGAGAAAGAACTTTCAATTGAATACTTAAATCAAAATAGTGTTATTTCAATAATCCAAATAAAAGACATTACTTACGCAGAATATTTTTTCACATCAAATATTTTAAAAACCAATATTGTTTCATCAAAAATTGGTAACAAGATCAAAGTGTTTTTTAGAATCCCTGTTGATTATACAATAAAAGTGGTTAAATGAATAATTCGTTAGAAGCAATAATATCAATAACAGCAATACTTATTTTTATAACAATTATTTTATTTGGTTTATCAATTTATAAAAACCGGTTAAATGAAAGCGAACAATCTTTTTCAACAAAAACTAATTCTAATAATTGTGCAATAATAATTGATTCTTTTTTCTCTAATAGCGCAGAAGAATACAATACTGAATTTAAATGCAATGGAAAAAAAAATTTTGTTTTTTTTAAACAAAATATTTTTTTAAAAAAAAGTTTTGTTTTAACAAAAATAAAAAAAGAAAAAATGTTGGAGATTGAAACAAATGAACATTATATTAATTGAATCTAAAAAAGGATTTATTTTTACAAGCGATGCGATAATAACAACAATAATAATACTTTTTGCAATTTTTGTATTTATTTTTTTAATAAACAATAACCTTGCTTTAGCAAGCCAATTTGAAAAAGAAAAATACTTAGAAGAAAAAACAATTTTTGTTGCAGATTCTTTTGTAAAAAATTTTGATTCAGAAAATAGTTTGTTAGGTGCCTGCAAAATAAATAATGAAAGAAAAAGAGTTTTGAGTAATGAAATAAATTCTGAAAACTTTTCAAAAATATTTTCATTAGAAATAAATGATTTTTTTATTGAGAAAATAGAATTTGAAAATGCTTTTCAAAAAAATATTATTTATCAAAATAAAGAAACACAAAATTTTACAACTAATAATTGTATTTCAATAAAAAGATTTGTTCTTTTAGAAAATATTAAAACAATTTTTTATTTCAAAGGGTGTTTAAATGAATAAAAAAGGTTTTGTAATTTCACTTGAAGCTGGTTTTTCATTAATAATGTTTTCATTATTATTGTTAAGCATTTCTTTTCCAAAAAATGAATCATTCAAAGAATTAATAATATTACAACAAGAAAACGATTTGTTAAAAGTTTGGAGCAAACAATTCCCAACCGAAACAGATATTCTAAATGATTCACAAAAAATGTTTGAAAATGCAAGCATAATTGTTAACGAAAAAGAATTTCAAATAGGAAAAAAATGTTTTGGAAATAATGTTTCTAGTTCGGCAGAAATTTTTGACAATCAATTAAACAAAAAAAGCATCAGAATAATTGTTTATACTAATTGCTAATATTTTTTCTAAACAGAAAACAAAAAAAAATAATTTATAAAAAATAAAAATACAAATAAAAAACTCACAAAAAAAGTGAATTACCACACCCTAAAGGGTGTGGCTTCTGCTGGTTTACAGCAGAAGTATTCACTTTTCCGTCAACGGAAAAGAAATCTCAAACTCCAACGTAAACGTTGGAGATTTCTTTTGGGTTGATTAAAGTAAAAATAAAAAATTCAAAAAAAAATAAAAAATTCAATTTAATCAATTTAGAATTAATTATTTTTTATATTTAATAATTAATTAATTTTTATTTAATAATTAATTATTCAAAAGATATTATTGTTTTACCAAATTTTTTTTCAACAATAATTTTAAATTTTGAATTAAAACTTTTTTCAATAGTTTTTTGTGACGATGACAATTTAATTGAAATACTTTTTTTTGTATTATAAATTATTAATTCGTTATTAATTGTTTTCAAAAAAATTTCTTTTGAAGGCAAAAAATAGAATTCTTTTTTTGAACCATCTGATAAAAACAAAAACAATTCATCTTGTTCAGAAACCTTTTCAGATATTTGATTTACTAACAAAGAATCATTTAACACAAGGAAATCATTAACAATAACATTTATTGTTGGAATAATTATTAATAATGAGGAAAAAAACGCAGAAACCAATAACAAATACTCTAATGATACCTGCGCTTTCTTCTCAAAATTCTTTTTTGATTTCATATATCATCAATTTTTTTGAACACATCTTCAGCGGTTTTTTCTAATTTTTGTGAGCCTTGCGTAGAAGTGGCTTGTAATTGGCTAACAAGAACCAATACAACAGCTACTACTGCAGCAAGCACAATAATTAGTTCAACCGAGATTTGTGCTTTTTCTTCAAACAAAATCTTATCCATGAAATAAAAAATATTTTTTGCATTTAAAAAACAATAATATGAATTCGTTAAATGACGAAAACTTTTGAAACTAATACATAAAAATCTTTGCTGGTTTTTAATATTTATGACTGATGAAGAAGTTTGGGACAAAAATAGTAACAGTTATGTCAGCATTAATACAAAAAAAAGAAAGCAAAAAAATTTTTGGTATTTTTCAAAAAAAGAAAAAATTGATTTAATTATTAGTTGGATCACATTGAGCATTGCTTTTACTTGGTTAATCCAAAATCGTTTCTTGGGAATACCAGAACTAGGTTTTCAAACAGCTTTAAGTATTGCAGTGCCAGTTGGTTTTATTGCGGTTGGAACAGGATTTGTTTTACACGAACTAGCACACAGACAAGCAGCAAGACACTTTGGTTTTGTTTCAGAGTACAGGGCATGGTATCCAATGCTAGTAATCGCAATAATATTCGCTGTTTTCACAGGATTTATTTTTGCTGCACCAGGAGCAACATATTTTTTTGGCCACAATGTTTCAAGAAAACAAGATGGCATAATATCTGTTGCAGGCCCAACAACCAATATTATTGCAGGAATAATTTTGTTAGCAATGTCAATGATAATTAAAGATAGTTTGATAGCAGTAATTTTTTTGTTTACATCAACAATAAATTTTTGGTTTGCTTTTTTTAATTTGTTACCAATTTGGGTTCTAGATGGGAAAAAAGTTCTTGCTTGGAAACCAGAACTCTGGTTAATATTAATTGGGATAGCAACTTTTTTTGTTTTCTTCATGTAAAAAAAATAATAACAATAAATTATTAATAAAAAAATAAAAATAAATAAAAAAAAATAAAATAATAAACAAAAAAATAAAAAAAATTAGATTAAAAATAAAAAATTCAAAATTCACATTAAAAAATATTAAAAAAATAAATTATTAATAAAAAAAATAAAATTTTAAACAAAAGAATTAAAATTATTCAAAAAATCAAAAATTGTTAAAAAAAATAATTAATAATTATTTAAAAAAAAGAATTTTAGTTTATCCAACATAAGTTGGCCTAAAATCCAATGCTTTTTCTTTGAATTCATCATATGCCTTTTCTGATTCAACATCAATTGTTGGATTCATATTTTGAATAATTTCTTCAAAATGCTTCATTTTTATTTCCCCAGCCTTCATATTATTTTCTTTGAGAACAAGTAATGCTGCTTCTCTCACTAAACCTTCTAAATCAGCACCAGAAAAACCCTTTGTTTTTTGAGCAAGCTCTTTAAGCTCAACATCTTTTTCCAACCTAACTTTTTTAGTATGAACCTCAAGTATTTTTTCCCTTGCTTTTTCATCAGGTGCTGGAACCATTATCAATTTGTCTATTCTGCCTGGACGCAATAAAGCAGGGTCAATTAAATCAGGCCTGTTTGTTGCTGCAATAAAAACAACATCTTGTAATGTTTCAACACCATCTAATTCTGTTAACAATTGATTAACCATTCTTTCTGTTACATTGCTTCCAACATCTCTACCCCTTCTTGAAGCAATCGCATCAATCTCATCAAAAAAAATTATGCAAGGCGAAACTTGTTTTGCTCTTCTAAATATTTTTCTAATTCCTTTTTCGCTTTCCCCAGCCCACATACTCAATAATTCTGGCCCTTTAACTGAAATGAAATTTGCTTCACTCTCAGTAGCAATTGCTTTTGCAAGCAATGTTTTTCCAGTGCCAGGAGGCCCATACAATAAAACTCCTTTGGGTGGTTGAATACCCATTTCTTGAAAAGCAAGAGGATTTTTTAAAGGCCATTCAATTGCTTGTTTTAAAGTTTCTTTTATATCATCTAACGCACCAATATTATCCCATTTAACATTTGGTATTTCTATTGCTATTTCTCTTAGTGCTGAAGGCTGAACATCCTTTAACCCCTCAAAAAAATCTTTTCGAGTTATTTTTAATGATTCAATTATTTCAAAAGGAATTGGTTGACTTTCATCAACTTTTTCTATTTCAGGCAAGTATCTTCGCAATGCTTTCATTGCAGCTTCTTTTGTTAAAGCTTGTAAATCAGCACCAACAAAACCATGCGTCATTTCTGCAAAATAATCTAAATCAAATTCAATTGTTCGCAAAATATTTTTATTGGCCATTATTCTTAACTCATCAATTATTTGTTTTAAAGATAATTTATCAAATTTTTTTTCATAAATTATTTGAATGTCTATTGCATCAATAACTTTTTCAGAACTAATTATTGAAAAAATATTTTTTTGAATATTAGATAATTCTCCTTTAAAATTTTTAATTGAAATTAAGTCTTTTGCAACCATTTTTTTTATTTCATCATAAAATAAATTGAAATCAATTTTATTATATAACTCTGAATACTTGTTAAACAAATTATTCAAACTAATATCCAAATTTTCTTCAATCAAATCAAATATTTTTTTTTGTTGAACACTCAACTTTGCTTTCTTTTCTTTAACAAAATAAAATTCTTCTAAAGAATATGTTTTTGCAAGAGGCATTCCCCTTGTATGAATCCCAAGAATTTGTTTTCTTGCTTTTTTATCAGGAATACCAAATTCTATTTCCCTGTCAAATCGCCCTGGCCTTCTTAATGCTTCATCAATAGAATTTACTCTGTTTGTTGCAGCCATTACTATTACTTCTCCTCTTGATGATAAACCATCCATTAGAGACAATAATTGTGCAACAACACGTCTTTCTACTTCCCCAACAGCCTCATCTCTTTTTGAAGCAATAGCATCAATCTCGTCAATAAAAATTATTGAAGGCGCATTTTCTTCAGCATCCTTAAATATTTTTCTAACTCTTTCCTCTGCTTCCCCAACAAATTTCCCCATTACTTCAGGAGCCGAAACAGAAATGAAGTGAACTTGTGCTTCATTCGCAACTGCTTTCGCAAGCAAAGTTTTTCCAGTACCAGGCGGCCCATGCATCAAAATTCCTTTTGGGGGAACAACACCCAATTTTTGAAATAATTCTGGACGCTTCATTGGTAATTCAACCATTTCCCTAACCTTTCTTACTTGTTCACTCAAACCACCAATGTCCTCGTAAGCAACTCTTGAAATTCCTTCAAGAGAATCAGTAACGGGCTTTTCTTTTAAAAAAAATTGTGTAGAATCAGTAACTTTTATTATTGCTCTTGGTTGAGTATCAATAACACGGTAAATAAAACCAGAACCAAAAACACTAACCCAAACATTATCACCAACAGTTAATGGCCTACCCAAAAAAGATTTTTTTAATATTCGCTCATAACCAGAAGCAATTATCCTAACCTCTTCAATTGGGGCCAAAACAACCCGCTTAGCTTCTTTTGGCAAACCCTTTCTAATTTTTACTCGCTCACCCAAACCAACACCAGCGTTGTGCCTGATAAACGAATCCATTCTAATAATTTCTTTACCATCATCTTCTGCTCTAGCAGGCCAAACTATCGCAGCAGTCTTTTTTGTTCCCTCAATTTCTATTATGTCACCAGAAGTAATATTCAATGTGTTTTTGGTTTGCTTGTCAAGAGTAACAATGTTTCTACCAACGTGAGTTGGGTCAGGATCCTGAACCTGTAAAATAATTTCTTTGGATTCCATAAAAACACTCTCTCAAATAAAGAGCACTTAAAAAGGATTAAAAATGTAATCAATTATTATAAAAACAAGTAAATATAAGCCACTAAAAAGATTAACACGAACAATTAATTGAATTAATTAAAATACAAAATACTTTCAATATAATTAATTAATCAAATTAACTAATTTATAAAAAAATAAATCCATAAATAAAAAATTAATCAAATTAACTAAAATACAAATAAAAAATTGTTTGAATTAATTATTTTACAAATTTTACATTGACTTTTGCATTACTTAAAAATAATTAATAATTTTTTAATTAAATAAATTAAACCAAACCAAATTTTCCATTAGGTAATAAGGATAATATTTCATCGTTAGAAAAAAACAAATTTTTTTCTTCAAATTTTTTTTGTAATTGTTTAGCAAAAACATTTTTTTCTATTTCACCTTGTTTTAATTCAATTATATGAACACAATTTTTTTTAACTGCACTTAAAGGGCCAGCCATTAACACATTTTCTTTTTGGTTTAAACCAATAGCAATGCTCAAAGAAGTTTTTTTGAACCAATTTCTTTCACCATAAATCATGAATGCACCAACAGAAAGACTTGTGCCTGTTGGCGCTCTTTTTGAAACTTGCTCTGGTTTTACTGAATAAGCATCAGCAGTTGATTGCCCTGATTCAAATGCTCTTGAAAAAGTTACCGCAAACTGTGCTGTTTCAACCATGGTTGTTTCTGGAACAAAACGAATTTTATTTGTTTTCTCATCTTTTGTTTTTATTATGCAATGGGGTGCACCAAAAACTTCTGCGTGAAAATAAACATCTTCTTTTTTCATATAATTCTTCACAATTTCTTCATTCATTTTAGCATTTTTTCCACCAACTATCAAGAAATTGTCACTTGAAATAAACCACCTCAATTTTTCAAACCACTTTTTCTTTCTTTGAATTGATTCTTTTTTTGGAGAAACTTTTTCCAATTTTTTTTTCTGAAATTCAATGGCTTTGTTTATACCAAGAGCTTTTTTACGCATTAACTTTGCTTTCTCAAAATACATTGTTGCATTTTCTTCCAATGATTTACTTAAATCAATTTCTATTTCCATAAAAAACACTTATTCAAAACTTAATAACAAGAAAAACAATACATAAAAAACAATTTTAAACAAAATAAAAACTAATTATATTTTTTAAAAAATTATTTGTTTAAAAAATTCAAATTAATCCAATGCTGCTTTCTCTCTAAGTATTTTTACTATTGAATCTGTTCTTGAACCCCTTTTGAAAGTAGGTTCAGTTAAATAAAAGACTTGCCTATCTTTAACAACATCATAATAATTTGGCAGTTTTTTTACATATCTTTCTTGCAAATTTTTGTGATAAGACTCAACATCCTTATAAAATTGAGAACTCATAACATTAAAATTACCAGAACCCATTATTGAACCTAAATGATAAACATGCGGATCACTCTCAACAATTTTTAAATAAGCTTCAATTAAATCCGGTTTAGAAAAATCTAGTTGTAGTAATTCAATTGCTTCCAACTTGTACTCTAATTTCCAAAAAGCTATTTTTGGCCCGTAACCAACAATAACTTTTTCGTTTTGCAAAAAATCAATTGAACTCTTAATTGTAGCTAAATGATATTTGGTTTTTGCCTTTATTCTACGCAAATTTGGTTGTGTAGAACCTTTATCCAAAAGTGCTTTAACAATATTCAAACGAATCTCATCATCAACCCTCATTTTTTGAGCCAAACCAATCACCAAACACCGAATATAGCCAAAATGACTACTTACTAACTCAAAGTAATATCAAAAGGATTTTAAATGTTATTTTTGTTACATGAACAAAGTATTAATCCTTATTAATGCGAGAACACTATATTAGAATATTGTAATTGTAGGAGGGGATAACTAAGGGGATTGAAAAAATTTTTGAGATATTGAATGGGAATTGTGGGCTGGCTCACCAGGCTAACTAATTTTAAGCTCACAGTTTTTATTCAAGGTAAACTAATTTTATTTTAAGAAAAAACTATTTAACAATTATTTCTTTCCAGAATTTTTTTGTGGCAATTTATTTTTTGGTTTCAAATTAATTATTAATTATAAAAAATTTCGTTCTTGTTTTTAAAAAGTATTCAAAATTATTCTTTGTTTTTTTCAAGTGGTTCTTTTTTCTTAAAATTTTTCCAAGATTCTTTTGTCTTACAAACCATGTTAAGACACATCTTGTATTCAAATCTACCATTCTTTACTTTTATAACTGGTTCATTACATTCAACACACAATTCATTAGTTGTTGTTATAACACCTTTCTGTGGCAGTGGATAAGAATTATTACAATTAGGATAATTAGAACAACCAACAAACCTTTTACCTGTTTTACCTTTTCTTATTACCAAATTTCCTTCCTTGCATTTATTACAAGGACCAATAATGTTTGTTGAGTGAATTGCTTTTCTTATATCTAATCGAATATTTTCTTTTTGTTTTTGCAAAGTTTCCAGAATTTGCTTTAATCTGTTTGAAGAATCACTAACAACTTCTCTCATATCTTTTTTTCCAGCCGCAATCTCATCCATTTCTTTTTCTAGTTGAGAAGTCATCTCTGGTTTTGTAACAATACTACAATTATTTTCTAGTGAATCAATAACCGCAAAAGCAATATCACTAGCTTCAATACTTTTATTGCCAATAATGTATTTCCTCGAATAAAGTTTTTGAATTATGTTTGGCCGCGTTGATTTTGTGCCAAGATTATGCGTTTCCATTAATTTTATTAAAGATGCTTGACTATAATGAGCAGGAGGCTGTGTTTCTTTTGCGAACAAATCAATTTTCAAAACATTTATTTTATCATTAACACGCATCAATGGTAAAATAACTTCATTTAATTTACTATAAAAATAAATTGCTTTCCAACCAGGCTCAATAATTGTTTGACCACGAGCAACAAATTCCTCATCCTTTCCTTCCATCAAAACCGAGACATTTGAAGTTACAGCATCTTTGTACAAAGTTGCAAGAAACCGCCTACAAATCAATTCATAAATCTTCCAATCATCTTTATTCAACGAAGATTTTTTAACTGCTTGAACAGGATAAATTGGGGGATGATCTTTTGTTTCTTTCCCCTTACTGGGAACAATTTTTTCTTGTGACAAAACTTTTTGAACATCGTCAACAAATTCACTAATAGAAGCAAGCTTGTTAACAATTTCTTTAAGATTTAAAGAAGCAGGGTACGCTTTATTATCTGTTCTTGGATAAGAAGTAAAACCTCTTTGGTATAATGATTCAGCAATATCCATTGCTTTCCCAGCAGAAAAACCAGTATTAGCAGCAGCCCTCAAAAATTCTGTTGTATTAAAAGGAACCGGCCTCTTTAATGTTGTTTGTTTTTCATCAATTTTTTTTACAATTAATTCACTAATATTTTTGGAAATAATTTTATCTGCTTTTTCTTTTTCCCAAAATTTTCCTTCCTTGTGAGAAGCAGAAAACTTTTCTCCTTTTTCACATTCAACAATAATCTCCCAATATTTTTTTGATTGAAAAGCCTTTCTTTCTTTTTCCCTATCCACAATTAACGCTAGTGTAGGTGTTTGTACTCTACCAACACTCAAAAAATTTTTTCCTAATTGCCCAGAAGCAATCGAAAGAAATCTTGTTAGAACAGCACCCCAAATTAAATCAATTTCTCTTCTTGAATCAGCTGAAAAAGCAAAATTGTAATCAAATTTTTCTAAATTAGAAAAAGATTTTTCAATATCTTCTTTTGCTATTGCTGAAAAATAAGCTCTTTCGACCTTAATTTTTTTATTTGATTTTTGAGCATATTTAATTGCTTCTAACCCTATTGATTCTCCTTCTCTATCAGCATCTGTTGCAATAATTATTTTTTCGCAATCTAAAGCAGAATCAATTATACAATCAATTATCCTAAATTCTTTTTTGGAATAAATTATTGGAGCAGAAATTAATTTTTCTAATGGGACTGCCATCCAATTAGAATAGTCTTTTGGAAACTCAACATCACTAATGTGCCCGCGTAATGGAAGCACCCTTGTTTCCTTTCCTTGCCATTCAAAATCAAAAACTTTTGTCCCGAGAACATTTTTTTGAGAAACTTTTCCATCAGCAAGCAAAGAAGCAATTCTTTCACCAGCAATGGCTTTTTCTGAAATAATTAGCTGCATTAAACTGCTTGAGTTAAAAAAGAATTAAAAACACAACCCTAAAATTTAAATTTTGAAAAAAGCGATTATTTACTTTTAAAAAAATTATATTTTATTTTGTAATGTTTTGCTTGGCAAGGTTGATGATTTTTTTATTTCACTTAAAACAACCATTGTTTTCAAATCAATAACACCATCAATCAAACCTAATTGTGAAATAAATTTTTCAGCAGTCTCTAAACTAGGAACAATTATTTTTGCAATCAAATTATACTCGCCTAAAACTTGGTATAATTCTAAAATGAAATCCATATTACCTAATTTTTTTATTATATCCTTGTTTTTTGATAATTCACTCCTTATTTGAACAAAAATAGGATTCTCATAACCTAATGACCTATAATTTAAATCAACACTAATACCTGAAATAATATTTCTACGCTTTAAAGACTCAACTCTTTTTTTAATAGCAACATCAGTTAGTTTTGTTTCTCGTGCTATTGCTGAAAAACTAGCCCTACCATCAGTCAATAAAGCATCAAGAATAATATAATCAATTTTATCTAAAACAATACTCAAACTAAAAACCCCCCACAAGTTCAAAAAACAAAAACATCACTTAGAATATTAAACCGAAAACATTTATAAAATTTGTTTTTCAAATATTTTTTTTGAAAAGGTTAAGATTTAATTGTTTCGAATAACAATTGAAGTATGGAACTAATTGAAGAAAAAATACAAATAATAGCAAAAGAAATGCAGGAATCAAATGCATCCCAATGGACTATTACAAAAATAATAAAAGAATTAGCTGAATTGAATGTAAAAAGCGAGTCCAAATTAAGAAAAATTGCTTTAGAAAGATTAAAAAAAATGGAGCCCGAAGCAGGGCAAACTTATGAAACATTTAGCAAAATGAAGGTTTATACAACAAAAGAAACAATTGAGCATTTTGATAGAGGCAATATAATAAAATCCTTATTAAAAGAAACAACTATTTCAAGAACAGTTGCTGAAAAAATTACTATGGAAGTTGAAAACCAGATAAAAGATTCAAAAATAGAATATATAACCACTGCTTTGATACGAGAATTAGTTAATACGAAACTAATAAGTTATGGATTTGAAAAAATAAGAAATGAATATACTAGATTGGGAGAACCAGTATATGAAATAAAACAAAAAATAAATATTTTTCCATATGCAAACGAACAAACAAGAGAATATAATTTGATGAATGTAATACCAAAAAAAATTAGAGAAAAACATTTCAAAGGAGAAATATTTTTAGAAGATATAAAAGGATTTTCTACAAGAGCATACGCATATTCATTTATAAGCGAAAAAAAAGATACTATTGAAAAAACAATCATTGGTAATATAAAAAATTTAATACAAAATAGACAATATTTTTATTGCCCACCAAATCTTTTCGGATTAACTTTTGTTACCGCGCCATTCCTAAAAAAAGATTTCCAAACAAAAAAAGCATCTAAATTAATAAAAGAATTATTAAGCATTCCTGAAAAAGGGTTTGTAAATTCTTTAGAATTTTTTACACCAACCATATTCGATGAATTTTCAGAATATAAATTAAAAGCTGTTGAATTATCAAATCTTTTATTAGAACAACAAAATAATATTAATCAAAATAATGTTATTCAAATTGATTCAAAATATTGTTTGAAATTAATTGAGCAAAAAGAAAAAAGCTTTTTAATACTGAATAATTTAAATGAAGAATATTTTGCTTTAAACAATAATCTTTTCTCAACGAGCCAAGGCATTGATTTTTTTGTAAATATTAATTTAGATAAAATTGATTATGATGATGAAGACAGTTTTTTAACAGAATTAGAAAACTTGCTCGACGAAATAAAAAAGTTAAAAGAAATAAAACAAAAAGAGCTTTGCTCAAAACAATATTTAAAAAATTTTAAAATCAGTGAAATGAAAACAGGAATAGGTTTAACAAATCTTTTCACTACTGCAGAAAAAATTACTGACAAAAAAAGCAAAGAATTTACTAATAAAATATATAAGAGTTTTACAAAAGATGAAGACTTGCTGCTTTTTGGATTAGCAAGCAAAGAAGCAAAAGAAAGATTTAGTTATGTTTCAGGAAAAGAAATTTTTTCACACGAACCATTGGGTTTTGAAGAATGCTTGAATTCAAAAAAATGTTGTTTTACAGGAAAAGCAACAACAATAAAAGAATTAAATGAATTAATTGATAAAAAAGTTAAACAAATTTATTTTCAAGGAGAATTAAAATAAATAATAATTAGATTTTACCTTCTTTTGATTTTTCTCTCAAACGAGTAGCATTTATTTTAATAACTTTTTTTGGTTTCATTTGAGCACTAAGAACTTCTGATTGCTTAATCAAATTAGCTCTTAACATAAAAGAATAAGATTTTAATTGTTCAATGAAAGGAACAAGAAAAATTAAAACAAAAAAGAAAGAAATAATTGTACCTGGCAACAAAAAAAATTCAAACAAAAATTCAATTAATATTATTAAAAAAATAAAAACTGTACCAATAAAAATAATCGTTAAACCAATAACAAAATTGTTTCTCCAAAAAGAAATGCTTTCAAAAATAGATGAAATAATTGAAGCTTCATCTAAAACAATGCTTTGTGGAACATACATTAACAAAGAAGAAAGTATTAAAGCTATTAAAGCCATTAAAAGTACCATATTGAAATATAAGCCAAGCAACAATAAAATATAAATAATAAGTGAAAGAAAAAAATAAAACACAAATATTTGAACTGAAGCTTTTTTCAAAAGAATATTCCAATAAATATCAAAACTAACTTTTTGAACATCTCTCTTGGTTGAATAAACTGTTAGAGAAACAAAAAAAGACAAAAAATATAAAAATATTAGACCTAATAATAAACTAAAAATAGTTAAAATTGATTCATTATAAATTAAATGAACTGTTCCCGAAACAAAAAAAAACTGTTTAAAAAAAAGAAATAATATAATAAAAATAAACAAGACACCGTAACTAAACATTACTTTTAGATTATTACGATATTCTTCAATAGATTTACTTAAAATCAATCTAATCATACACACATTTAAATAAAAAAGGTTTAAAAAAAGGTTATCTTTGGTTTTTCAAAATTTTCCCTTTAAAAAAATTGGGAAAAGAATCTGTTATTAAAACTCTTGCGAACTTACCAAAATCTTTTTTAACTAAAACTGGAGAATAATTATCAGTTCTTGCAACAAAACCATTTCTTTTAGCAATATCAGAAACTAATACATCAAATTCTTTACCAACAAGTTTTTTATTTTCTTCAGCAAAAATTTTTTGAACTGTTTCAGTTAGAATTTTGCTCCTAAATTTTTTTTCTTCTTCTGATAATTGTAAAGGCATTTTAAAAGCAATTGTTCCAAATCTTTTCCCAAACCTTGAAATGTTCACAGTATTAGGTTTTATTTTTTTAATTAAATTTAATGTTTCATCAAAATCTTTTTTGTTTTCACCAGGAAAACCAACAATAATATCAGTTGAAATTCGCATATTGTGTATTTTTCTTGAATATTTTACAGCATCAACAAAATCTTTTACTAAATATTGCCTATTCATTTTCTTTAAAATTTTATTAGAACCACTTTGAACAGGCAAATGCAAAAACTTGTATAACCTTTTATCATTAAATAATGGAATAAGATCTTTTCTTATTTTTTTAAAATGCCTTGGATTCATCATCCCCAACCTAATTCTAAAATCGCCTTTGTTTTTCAATAATTCTTTTAACAAATCTGGCAAAGTAACACCAATATCAAAACCATAACAACCCAAATCTTGTGAAGTAATCCAAATTTCTTTTGATGATTTCAACGCTTTTTTGAAAGAAGAATTTATTTCTTTAATAGAATATGATTTTAACGCGCCCCTCGCAATTCTAGTAGCACAATAAGCACAATTACCAACACAACCAATACTAATAGGAATAATTGATATTAACTTGTGCGATTTTTCAGGAATAATTTTTGGAGAAAAAGATTCTTGCTTCAAGTTTAATGCTTTTGAAATAGATTCTAACTTAGTATCAAGGACAATTAGTTCTTTAGAAATTTTTTTTATTTGAGAATTATTTGTTTTTGCCAAGCAACCACAAACAATAATTTTTGAAGCACTTTTTTTATTTTCCAAGAAAAAATTTATTCTTGAAAACATTCTTTGCTCAGTAACCATTTTAACAGAACAAGTGTTAATAATAATAAAATCCGCATTTTTAATATTTTTTGTTTCAACAAAATTATTTTTTTTTAAAAAACCAGCTATTTGCTCGGTTTCACTCATATTCAAAGAACAGCCATACCCCTCAATAAAATATTTCATATAAAATTGGACTATAAAAAATAAATATAAATTAACGCTTTTAACAAAAAATTACTTTGATTTTTTGTCCAAAACATTTTTTACAAAAAAAGGAATCCAACCAGCAATAGCACCAAAAATAAAAGTTAGGAAAATGTTTTTTCTTAACATTGACCAATAATCAATTGAAATTAATTGTTTTACTGTATTACCACCTGTTGTTTGAAATTGCGCTATGTACTCTTCATTCAATTTTTGAGCGGTTTCATTACAACTTTGAGAACTATTATCAAAACAAAAATATAACCCGTATTGAACGCCTTGCCTTGGTTGTGAAACAGCATCAGCATAATACCAAGAAATAGTTAAATAATTTCCTAAAAGCAAAAACACAATTAATATTATTGGAAAAAAAATACTAAAAGCTTCTTTTGTTTCAAAATAATTGTTCCACCATTTTATTGCAAAAAAAGCAAAAAAGAAACCTGCTATTGGGGCAAACCAATAGAACAAAGAAACCCAATTATTAAAAGGAATAAACAAACCTATTATTGGGACACCAACTAAACTACTTAAAGTGTTACTAGAAATACAAGTTGAACTAACTTGACTCGGAGCAACAAAAATACTCAAACAAGCCCCACCAAGAAACCACATTAAAAAATAAGCTATAAAAAACCAAATAATAGTCATTAACAAAAATTGTTTATTATCTAATTTCTTCATCATCACACCTTTAAAAAAAATAAGGATAAAAGGCTTTTAAGCATTGCTAATAAAACCAAATTGAACCTAATTTAACTTACTTAACAAATCCTATTTTAACCTTTACTCGCAAAAAAATATTTATGGATGACAATAATTTACCATGGGTTGAAAAATACCGTCCAAAAAAAATAAAAGATATTGTGGGACATGATGATTTAACTAAAAGATTCGCTAGCTATATTATAAAAAAAAGTATTCCTAACCTACTATTTTCTGGTCCAGCAGGAACAGGAAAAACTTCTTCAAGCATTGCTCTAGCAAAAGAATTATTCAATGATAGTTTTGAACAAAATTTTTTAGAATTAAATGCGAGTGACGACAGAGGAATTGATGTTGTTAGAAACACTATAAAAGATTTTGCTAGAACACTTGCTTTTGACTCGGGATTCAAAATAATTTTTTTAGATGAGTGTGATGCTCTGACAAGTGATGCCCAACAAGCATTAAGAAGAACAATGGAAAAATATACTAAAACGTGTAGATTTATTTTGTCATGTAATTATTCTTCAAAAATAATTGAACCATTACAAAGCAGGTGTGTTGTTTACAGATTTAAACCATTAAATGGAGAAGAAATCAAAAAACAAATAAAAAATATTTCTAATATTGAAAAACTAAAGATAAGTGATGAAGCTTTAGAAGCAATAAATTATGTTGCCCAAGGCGATTTGAGAAAAGCTATTAATGTTCTACAAGCAAGCTCAAGCATAAAAGATAGTATTGATGAAGAAACAGTTTATAGTGTTTCATCGAGAGCAAGACCAGAACAAATACAAGAAATGATTTTGTTTGCATTAGACGGAAAATTTTTGGATGCGAGAAAAAAATTGGATCAATTAATGTACGAGCATGGCATGAGTGGTGAAGACATAATAAAACAATTATACAGGGAAACAATGAGTCTTAGTGAAGACAAAATTTCAAATAAAACAAAAATTGAATTAGTTAATATTATTGGAGAATATGATTTTAGAATGGTTGAAGGGGCAAATGAAAGAATACAATTAGAAGCTTTAATTGCACAGTACTTAAAATTTAAGTGATTTAATGAGAATTCAAAATCTTTTTTTGACTCAAACAAAAGCAAAAACAATTGCTCAAAGAACGAGTTCAAAACAAATTGAAAGAACAATTAAATTAGAAAACAAAGCAAGAAATTTGAATGCAAGATTCAAAAGAAAATCATATTACCGAATAAGAAGAATAGCACAGGGTCTTGAAAATGCTGAACAAAAAAATTCTTTTATAAAAACTTCAAGGGAAAGTGCCAAACTTATAATGATTGAATGTGAAATTCCAAGAAAACATTGGAGAATTATTCTTGATAAAGTTGAACTTTGGGCAAAATATAATTTTGCAGGAAATAAAACAAAATTAAAAGAAATTGAGAGAACAATATCTAATAGTATAGGTTAGTTTCTGGCCAAGAAAGAATGGGAAGAACTTTCGTAAGTTATTTATCATGGGCTACTGAATCTAATTGGAACAATGTTAGAAAAAATATGAATTAAAACCATTGACTCAATCTTGTTTGATTTTTGAAATGATTTATTAGAAAAGATTTTTCATAGATGCAACATAAATAGTTGATGAAATTCAACTTCCAAAAAAGGAAGAAAATATTTCAGTAATAAAAGAGCCAAAATAGCGCCCAAAGTTCTTGGACGAAAAGAATTTGTGGATTCTTAAAAATTTTATTAGTAGTCTACAATGGGACCACCGGCATGATACTTCCAAAGTGATTATAAAGCTTCGAAAAACAGTTTTATTATGAGTAAATATACTGAAATTCATTTAATTAATTTTCCAAAAAACACTACTATTATGCTTGAAAATAAATTCCGACAACAATTTATCAAAAACTTTATTGATTCTTGCAACACATGGAAAAAAGCTGTCGAATATTTGAATAACAAGAGTGGCTTTTATAATGTAAAAACGAAAATTGGTGTTGGTTCATTATCACACTGGTTTTATGGAATTGAAAAAACAAGTAAAAAAACCAGAAGAATGTCTTTATGGGCAATCATTGAAATAGCTAAAAAAAACAACATAAACTTGAAAAAAATAGAACAAAATGTATTAGATATTTGTTCAATCGGAAGAGGAACTTCTGTGAAAGCAAAATTTCCACTTTATTTAACCCCTGAGCTTGTATCAATTGCCTTTCATCTTTTCGGAGACGGCTATCTTGCGAAAAAAGGACAACAATCACATTACCGACAAGTAAATCAAGAAGGACTAAATAATTTCAAACAAAAATTGCTTAACTGTTTTGGCAAATTTAATATTGTTATTTCTGAAAAATCAAAAATTGCTATCCCAAAAGTTCTTAGCGAATTTCTAAAAGAATATTTAAATCTTGGAAGTTGTTATTGGAACAAGTCAAGAATAAATAAAACCATTAAGAAATTGCCCAAAGAATTCCTGCTTGCTGGTCTAAATGCATTCATTGTTGATGAAGGACACATAGGTGAAAGTATTGAAATTTACTCAGGAAACAAATTACTTTTGCAAGATATTAAAGAAATTGCTGAAAAGTTAGGGTATAATACTTCAAAAATTGATATAAAAATTTACAAAAAAAGCAAGACTTATAGAACAAGAATTTCTACGAAAAATGCTCAACTTTTACTTCAAGATATTCAATTGTTATCAAAGAAATTTCCTACTTGTGGACTTGCTCACAAAGAACACTTACTCGAGGAGATTGTAAGACGACAAACTCGAGATTGGAAAACACGACCCACTGGAGAAACCAAAGAAAGGATAATAACTTTACTTACCAAGGGCAATATAAATTCTAAGGAACTGCGACTCAAACTAAATATCAGCGGAAGCACACTTAGAGAACATCTTATCACATTGGAAGCTCAAAACAAAGTTAAGCGAATTCGACAACCAAATAGTTGTTGTCTTCTTTGGTCAAAAATCAAATAAAGTTTTTTGTTTGTTATAATAATCCAAAACAACACTTTTTTTCTTCCACTTGTTAATTGGAATTCTGAATTGCTTTCCAATATACTTTAAAGCTAAATCAATTGTAGAAAATATTTTTGGTTGTTTTTGTAGGGCTGCTTTTGTCGTTTCGCCACACACCCATGAACCAAGTGGCAATTTATACCCTTCTCCAATTTCTCTAAAAACAATCACCATTGCTTGTTGCTTTTTTGAAAGTAAATATTCTAAAACAGATAATCGCACAGTATAATATGCACCAGTAACTTCATTAGCATAATTTTTTCGTCCATCAAAGAATTCATAATCATGAAATATTTTAACTTCTTCAAATTTTGAACCAATATTCCAAATACTTCCAGGAACCCATGTCTCCAATTGTTCAAATGCCCATGCCTTTGGCAATAAAAGAACAATAAAGTGATTATCAAGATAATTTTCTTCAAAAACCTGTATTGAATCAATCAATGAAAATTCTTTTATTTTTTCTAAAATATTTTTACCAATATTATCAGTCGTTGCTACTAATGCCCATCTCGTAGGAACAATCTTCCTATCTTTTTTAACACCCAGCGCTCCAGACGAAAGAATTTTTGCAAGAAAAGAAACAGAAAAACCGTCTTTGAATAAATCAATCAAAGCAGTATTTGATTTTGCATCAACATCAGAAAAAAAGTAATCAACTTTTTTAGGAATTTTTGTATTCTCATTAAAAGACAATTTATCTAATTCAGCAGATGGCCCCATTGGTGCTGCAAAAGAATCAAATTTTGTTTCATTCTTAGGAGTTTTTTTTAATGAAACATTTAAATCAATTAATGATTCTGACATAGCAAGTTCTTGAAAATCTAATAATTCATAATTAGGGTTTGAGGCAAGAGACACAGGCATTGTTTTGTATGAACGAAGTAATGATTCTCTAAAAGAAATTATTTTTTCTTGTGACAAACCAAACCATTCTTCAGGTTTATCAGAAATTGAAGAAACCTCTTCAGGCAAAGCGGATAAGGGCGCAACAGCTACTTTGGGATAATTTTGCCATGAAACAAAAAACCCTGGTGGCGTAGCACCAACAAAAGAATTATCTTTTATTTTAGAAATTATTCGGCTTGAAGAAAAATTTTTTTCTAAAATAGGACATTTTTTTAAACCACAAAGCAACTTACCCTTACACTTAACACATAACTCGGGAGAAATCATTTTTACCAACTAATGAACAGCTCAATAACGAACTGATTAATAATAAAATATTAGTAAGATGTAGCAATGTAAATTACTTCACTAGCTTTTTTCCCGCAAACAACACAATTACCACTTGGTTTTTCTTTTACATCAATTCTTGTTCCCCTTATTTCTCCACCAGTTTCTTTTTCAATTATTTCAGCACATTTTTCTCCGTCAAAATCACAAGAACAAAAATTTACTCTGGCAATCCCCTTTCCAACAACCTTTTTTATTTCACTAATATTTTTGCAATCACTAACTATTTTTTCAAAAGAATTATTAGCCTCTTTCTTCAAATTATTACTTAAATCTAAACCAATTTTTTTAACAGAATTAATTATATCAGAAATTTTCACAAACTCTTTTTTTGAATTATCTCTTCGGCAAATAGCAACATTTTTTTTAGCAATATCTTTTGGCCCAATTTCTATTCTCAGTGGAACACCTTTCATCTCCCAAAAATAAAATTTTTCACCAGGCCTTTTTTCTGAGGAATCTATTTCAACAGAAATATTTTCTTGTTCAAGCAAAGATTTTATTTTTTCGGCTTCTTTCAAAACAAGGGGTTCTTTTTCAAAAAGAATTGGAATAATTATTACTTGTAATGGTGCAATCTCAAAAGGGAATCTTAAACCCTTGTTGTCACCGTGAGTAAGAATAACAGACGCAAATATTCTTGAAACGCAAGGCCCGTAACAAGTAAGAAAAGCAAATTCTTTTTCTCCTTGTTCATTAGTAAAAGTAACATTAAATGGTTTTGAAAAATTTTGTCCTAGCATGTGAGTACTTGGTTGTTGAATTACTTTGCCAGAAGGAGTTATTGCATCAGCACCAAAAGTATCAACTGCACCAGGAAACTTGTCCCATTGTGGCCTCTTAAAAACCATTGTTGGGACACCAAAAATGTCAAACACAACATCCTTTGTTGTTTGCATGTCACCTAAAACGTTTTCGTAAGCATCTTCACTTGTTCTGAAAGCGCAATGCGTTTCTATCCAATGAAATTCTCTACTCCTAAGAAAAGGCCTAGTCATTTTTGTGTCATAACGAAAAATATTTGCTCTTTGATATGTTTTGAAAGGAAGGTCTTTGTAAGAACGAATCCACATTGAAAACATTGAGTAAAAAGCTGTTTCGCTTGTTGGACGCAAAGCAAGTTTTTCTTCAAAAACAGTGTTGCCTGCTCTTTCAACCCAAAACACTTCAGGATTAAAACCCTCAACATGATCACTTTCAAGATTAAAATTTTTTTCAGGAATTAATGTTGGAAACCAGTACTTCTTGTGCCCCCTTTTTTTCAAATTTTTTTCAAGATAAAAAAACATTTTCTCCATTGATTCAACGCTCCAAGGTTGAAAAACAAGGCACCCTTTAACACCATACCTTAGATCAGCAAGTTCAGCAGACTTTATTATCTCAGTAAACCACTCACTTGAATTTTTGTTCTTGTCAATATTGAAAGTCTCATTAACCATAATTAAAATAAAGGTATTAAACTTTTTAATAGTATTTAAATGAATTGAGGAGTACCTTTTTATTTGTTTTAGTAAACAAGTTAGCTATGCCTTTGAAAAGTTTTGTTGATGAAGCAAGAAAAACTAACGCGTTAATGGAAAAAATGAGAAACCAAGAAAATCATTCAAGCGAAAACATTATTGATATTAGTGATGGCCAAAACATTCCACAAAAACAATTAGAAAAAATACAAGAACAAAACAAAAGCACTTTTTCTAAACCAATAACACAAAACAAAAATTATAATAATTTTGAAAAAAATTATATTAAGAAAAATGAGAATTATAGTTTTCCAAAAACAAATAATGGTTGCACACAAAAAATAGATGAAAGACACAATAATATAATAGCAAATATTATACAAAAAAGTAATACCTCAACAGGAAACACTACTTGGGAGAATTGTAAACACAAAAAAGAGTGTAATGGAACAATATATTGCAAAGAATTTATGTCATTGTGTGGAAAAGAAAAATGTAATAGGGCAACAAGATAAAAAAAATAATTCTAATAAAATAAAAAAATAATTCTTTGAAAATTCAAAATTAAAAAAACTAATTAACACAAATATTATAATAAAATTAAAAAAAAATAAAATTAAAAGTAAAAAGCGTAATAATAAAAATAATTTAATAATTGCAAAAATTAAAACTGATTAAAAACAAAATAAAAAAACTTAATTATAAAAATCACTTAAAAAAATAAAAAAATTCAAACTAATTAAAATAATTCACAAAAATTAAAATAAATTAAAAAAATTTAACTAAAAAGATAAAACTACAAATAACTATTCAAATTTAATTTTATGATTATTAAAATTACAAAAAATAGAAAATAATACTATTCAAAATAATACATCAAAAAACAAGTATTTTTTAAATATATTAAAAACAATAGTTATTTATGAAACACAAAAACAGTGATTTAGCCACTAAGTAGCAAACTAATACAACTAATTTTTCATTTTAGTTTTAACAACATTGATTTTAAAGCCTTTTCAAATAATAAAATTCTTGTAATTGGTGGTAATTATGAGTAAAGAAAACCTTGAAGCATTATGGCATAGCACAGCACACGTTTTTGCAGAAGCAATAACCAATTTGTACCCCAAAACAAAAATAGCTATTGGCCCACCAATAGAACAAGGATTCCACTATGATTTTGAATTAGAAAAAGGAGTAAAAGAAGAGGATTTAAAAAAAATTGAAGAAGAAATGCAAAAAATAATTGATAGACAAGATAACCTTGAACAAAAATTTGTTTCAATAATTGAAGCAAAAAAACTTTTCAAAAACAATTCTTACAAAATAGAAATGATTAATGATTTAGAAAAAGAAGGCGAGAAAAAAATTAGTGTGTTTAGCAATGGAAAATTTATGGATATGTGCAAGGGCCCGCACATAAAAAATATTGGTGAAATAAAAGCATTCAAACTAATGAAAATTTCTAGTGCTTATTGGAAGGGCGATGAAAAAAACAAACAACTAATAAGAGTATACGGAATTTCTTTTAAAACAAAAGAAGAATTAGACGAATTTTTAAAAGACAAAGAAAAGTCTGAGAACAATGACCACAACAAAATTGGTAGAGAATTAAATCTTTTCATGACACACGAGTTAGTAGGACAAGGATTACCATTATTGATGCCAAGAGGAGCAAAAATATTTCAAATACTAACAAGATTCATTGAAGACGAAGAAGAAAAAAGAGGATATGTTTATACTAGAACACCATACATGGCTAAATCAGATTTGTATAAAGTATCTGGGCACTGGGAACATTACAAAGACGGAATGTTCATAATGGGAAACGAAAATGATAAAGAAGTTCTTGCATTACGACCAATGACTTGCCCATACCAATTCTTGATTTACAAGAATGGTTTAAAGTCATACAAGGATTTACCAATCAAGTTCGCTGAAACATCAGTATTATTTAGGAATGAGAGTTCAGGAGAAATGCATGGTTTGACAAGAGTAAGACAATTCACTTTATCAGAAGGACATGTTATTGTTACACCCGAACAATTAGAAAACGAGTTCAAAGAAGTCATACACTTAATAGATTACGTAATGGAAACACTTGGGATAAAAGAAGACATTACTTATAGGTTTTCAAAATGGGATCCTGAAAACAAAAAAGGAAAATATATTGATAACAAAGAAGCTTGGGAACACTCACAAAAAGAAATGAAAAAAATTTTGGATCACTTGAAAATAAATTATGAAGAAGCAGAAGGCGAAGCAGCATTCTATGGGCCAAAATTAGATTTACAAGCAAAAAATGTTTACGGAAAAGAAGATACTATTATAACAGTACAAATAGACTTTGCTTTACCAGAAAGATTTGACATGACTTACATTGACAAAGACGGCAAAAAAAAGAGGCCGTATATAATACACAGGTCATCAATAGGTTGTTACGAGAGAACAATGGCAATGATAATAGAAAAGTGTGGTGGGAGTTTCCCAACTTGGTTAGCACCAGAACAATTAATTATTATTCCAGTGTCAGACAAATTTTCGGAAGAAGCACAAAAAATTAACCAACAATTATTAGAAGAAGGAATTAGAAGCAAATTAGATAATAGGAATGAATCACTAGGGTATAGAATAAGGGACGCACAAAAAATTAAATGCCCTTACATAGGAGTAATCGGGGCAAAAGAAATTGAAAGCCAAAGCATTTCAATAAGAAATAGGAAAGGCGAACAATTCGTTTTAAAAGTAAATGAATTCATAGAAAAAATAAAGAAAGAAATTATTGAAAAAAAATAATAACAAGTTAAAAAAAATTATTGAAAAAAAATAATAATAAGTTAAACAAATTATTGAAAGAAACTAATAATAATTCAAATAAAAAACATAACAAAACATTAAAATAAACAAAAAACATATTTTTTAACATGGTTACTGATTACTTGGAAGACTTATTAAACGAGGCAAAAAAAGATTCTAATAATAAAGAAGTGATTAAGGAAAACACACAAAAAATTAGTGAAGAAGAAGTTGCTAAAGATGTTAAAAAAGAGGATTTAAAAAAATTTGAGGAAAAACTTTCGCAAAACGAACTAGAACAAAAAATTGAACCAAACGACAAAAAAGAAAAAACAGAAGTAGAAAAAGAGTTAGAATCACAAAAAAAAATTGAGTTAAAAAAATATGGAAAAACAACTATTTACGAAGTTCCAGGCAAAGCAATGAAATATTATTTTGTACCAACATTAAGACCAACATCAGCTGAAAGAAAAATAATTAATACTATAAAAGAAGCAACAACAAGACTAATTAGTATTGCACCATTCAGAATAAGAAATAATGATGAAAGAAGAATAATTTACAAGCAAAAAGTTCTTGACATAATAAAAAATAACCCATCATTAAACATTCCACCAACAAGAGTATCATTTTATGCTGACGCGGTAGTAAGAGAAATGGTTGGGTACGGTTTAATTGATGATTTAATAAAAGACGATAATTTAGAAGAAATAATGATTGTTGGCTCCAAAAAACCTGTTTTTGTTTTCCACAGAGAATATGAAATGATGCAAACTAATATAGAATTTTTTTCAGAACAAGAAATTGAGGATTTAGTAAACAAAATCGCAAGAGAAGTTGGACGAAGAGTAGATGTGTCAGCACCACTACTTGACGCGAGATTATCTGATGGTAGCAGAATAAATGCTACAATACCACCAGCAAGTATTAGTGGTGGAACACTAACAATAAGAAAATTTAGGGAAGACCCTTACTCAATAATAGATTTAGTAAGAATGAATACTTTGAATAGTGAGGCAGCAGCGTTCCTATGGATGTGCGTTGATGGACTAGGAGTAAAACCAGCAAACATGCTGATTAGTGGTGGTACTGGCTCAGGAAAAACAACTCTTTTGAATGTGCTAGCATCATTCATACCAGAAAGAGAAAGAATAGTAACAATAGAAGACACGGCAGAATTAAACCTACCCTTAAAACACTGGATTAGATTAGAAGCAAGGCCACCTGGATTAGAAGGAACAGGCGAACTAAAAATGGATATTCTAACAAAAAATTCTTTGAGAATGCGACCAGACAGAATAATTGTTGGAGAAGTAAGACACGAAGAAGCATTCACATTATTCACTGCTATCAACACGGGGCATGATGGAGCAATAATTGGTGAAAGCTTAATACAATTATCAAACGGAGAATTAATTGAAGCACAAAAACTATGTGAAAAATATTTTGATAAACCAATAAAAGAAAATGATTACGAATTTGTTGAAATTAACGACGAATTATTTGTTCCAAGTTTAAACAAAGAAACATTAAAAATAGAAGACAAAAAAATAAATAGGATTTGGAGAAAAAAGAATGAAAAAAAATTGTTAAAAATAAAATTGCGTTCTGGAAAAGAATTAATCCTAACTAAAGATCATCCAATTTACAAAATTTGCAATGGAATAAGTGAAATAAATGCAGAAAATGTTTTAATTGGGGATTATATTGCCACACCAACAACAATAAAAATGAAATCTGAAGAAAGTATTGAGTGCCCATATTATTTAGGATTAGTTTATGGTGATGGGCACATAGGACAAGAAAGTATTGAATTTACAAACAAAGAAATTTCTCTAATAAATGCTTTTGAAGAAGAAGCAAAACAAATAACAAAAAATAAAATTAAAAGAAAATTAAAAAATGCATATTATAGTTCATTTTATGATAAAAAAGCAGTGCGAAACCTAAACATAAATTATGAAATACCAATTGGAAATAAAACAAAAACATTTGTACTAGGAAAAGAAATCATGCAAGGAAACGAAAAAGATTTAAGTGAATTAATAAAAGGGTTATTTGATTGCGAATCACATGTTAACTTGCATTCAAACAGCATACAATTTTCTACATCAAATTTTGATTTAGCAAAAAAACTACCTTTAATATTACAAAGATTCGGAATACAATCCTCAACAAACATTCAAGAAAAAGATGGTAAAGGAAATATTGGACCATATTACAGAATATCAATTTATGGAAAAGACAATTTAGAAAAATACTCTCAAAAAATTGGTTACAAGCATTCAGCAAAAAAAGAAGCATTAAAAGAATTAATTAAAAAATCAAAAAACTCTTTAGATTTGTTTCCAAACATGCAAAATGTTTTAAGGGATTTGAGAACAGAAAATAATTTAACACAAAAAGAATTATCTTTTTTAATTGGTAATAATACACCAAGTGTTTCATTATCACACGAAATAGGGACAAGAGCACCAACAAGAGAAATGTTAGAAAAAATTTGTAAACAAACCAATGGTAAAACAAAAAAACAATTAGAAATATTAACAAAATCAGATATTAGGTTTGAAAAAATAATTTCAATAAGCGAATATAATTACGATGGTTTTGTTTATGATTTAACTGTTGAAGACAACCATAATTACATTGCTAACGGAGTAATAATAAGTAATTGCCTTGGAACAGTACACGCGAATTCTCCAGAAGAAACAATAGTAAGAGTGACTAGCCCGCCAATGAATGTACCAAACATAATGCTCTCAGGATTAGACATGATAATAGTTGAACACAGGTACCACGACAGAAAAAAAGGAACTATTAGAAGAATAAGTGAAATAGCAGAAGTATATGGGGGCCTAGAAGGAAAACCAAAAACACAAACATTGTTTCAAAGAGATGCTGTAAAAGATTATTTGGAAAGAACAATGATTGATAGCATGTACTTAAAACAATTAAGAACTTTTACTGGTTTGTCAAAAGATAATTTGGATGCTGAGTTAAAACTAAGACAACAATTCATAGAAAATCTTGCTGAAAAAAATTTGAGAGAATTAAAAGATGTTAGTAAGAAAGCACATGACTTCATTAACAAAAGAAATCTAGGTGAAAAAATATGAGTGACTTAAAAATTAATGAAGAAGAAGTAAACCAAATAGTAGAAACAATGAAAAAAAAATATAGGCAAGAAGGAATTGAAATTGAAGATGTTGATAACAGTTTAAAAGAATTAAGAGGAATAATTGCTGATAATTCTTACTCAAAAATTGATTTGGAAAATGAAGAGGACTTAGAACAATTTGGCTCAAATTTGGTAAAACAATTAGGAAACATTTATGTTAAATTAAAAAAAATACTTAAACCAATAAAAAATATTTTGAAAGAATTTCCTTTGAGTGAGGAAATAGGTTACTATCTTTACTCAGCAAACATGCGTTACTCAGCAAACCAATATTTAGCATTAGCTAGCGCAAGTGGCTTTGTAGTAGCATTACTAACAATAATAATAATTTTTTTTATAGGCGTAATATCACAAGATTTGTTATTCACAATTATTGTTCCAATAAGTGCTGGTTTTGTAGCATGGTTATTTTCAACAATAATAATATTATATTTACCAAAAAAGTTTGCAAAAACTAGGGGCGCAAAAATTTCTGTTGAACTACCATTTGCTTTAAGACACATGTCAACAGAACTCAAAGCAGGAATAGGCTTGTACAAAACAATACAAGCAATAGCAATAAATGATTACGGTGTCCTAAGCGAAGAATTTTCAAGGACAATAAATGAGATAGAAGAAGGCTCTGATACATCAACAGCATTAAAACACACTGCCTTAAGAACACAAAGTTTACCATTAAGAAAAGCTATTAACCACATACTAAGAGCAATGCGTATTGGTGGGAACCTTTCAGATACCATGAATGACATAGCAGAAGATGTTTCAACCGAAATGAAAAACAGGATAGGAATTTTTTCCCAAAAAATGAATTTTTTTTCAGTAATATTTATTTTCATTGGAATTGTTTTACCAGTAGCAATAATGATTCTTGGTTCAATAAGAAATTCCCCGTTAGCAGCAACAGGAGAAGATTTATTCAAAAACATTCCACTAACACCCGAAATAATGTTTTTGATTTACATAATAGGAATGCCAATAATTTTTTTGTTAATGATTTTTATGGTTTACAACATGCAACCAAAAATGTGATTTTATGGATTTGATTACAAAATACAATGATTGGGTAAAATTTTCTAAGTTACCTTATAACGCAATTGTTTGGGTTAGCCTAGCAATAGGAACAACAATACTAGTAGCAATTGTTTCAATAATACTAAATTTTTTCATACTACAAGAAATGACTTTATTACCCATTGCTTTTACAACAGCAACACTAGTACTAATGCTTGGTTACCCTTACATGAAAAAAGAATCAATCATTGATACAATAGAATACAATTTTAGTGACGCTCTAAAACAAATGGCTGATACTTTAAAAGCAGGAGACACTTACGAAAGCGCTTTAAGAGAAGTAGTTAACTCTGGTTATGGTAGATTATCAGACGAAATGCAAATCGCTTTAATAAGATTAGAAGAAGGAGAAAACATTGACACATCATTAAGGGGCTTCGCAGAAAGAATTGATTCAAGACTAATAAAAAGAACTATAACAATATTATTAGACTCAATAAAAACTGGTGCTAGTCTAGCAAATATTTTAGAGGACATTGCAGACGATGTTAGAGAATCATACAGATTAAAAGAAGAAAGAAAAGCGAACACAACAATGCAATTCATGTTCATGATTGCTGCAAGCGGTTTTATAACACCGCTAATCTTTGGGGAAATAACAGCAATAATGAATTTGTTTGGAAGAATAACTGTAACACAATTACTCGCAGGACAAGCAATAACTGGAAACACTGCAACAAACTTTGTTTTCATTCTAATACAAGCTTATCTAATAATAGAGGTCATTGCTTCAGGAGTAATGATGGCTATAATAAGAGAAGGAAAATTTGGAAAAAGTATTATTTACATTCCCCTCTTACTAATAATAGTTTTCTTAACCTATTATCTTACAAGTTATGTAATAAGTTTAATGTTACTAGGTGTATTTTAATGGAAGAAAAAGCACAAGTGAGTTTAGAGTACTTGCTAATAATAATTGGGGCAATAATAGTTGTTACAACAGTCGCAATGTACATTAAGGCAACAGCACAATCAACAACACAAGCAATACAAGAACAAGGAAAAAACTAGTTCAAAGTGAACCTCCCCACACTAAAGTGTGGGGCTTCTGCTGGTTTACAGCAGAAGTATTCACTTTTCCGTCAACGGAAAAGAAATCTCAAACTCCAACGTAAACGTTGAAGATTTCTTTTGGGTTGATTAAAAAAAAACTTTAAAACTATTAAACCAAAAAAAAAACTTGTTAAAGAATAGGTTTAAAAATAATAAAAACTTTAATAGAATAGGTAATTTTTATTAAATTGAACGGAGGGAAATGAAATGGATAAAAAAGGACAAGGAGCAATTGAATACTTATTAATCATTGGAGCAGCAATACTTGTTGTAGCAGTAGTAATAATAGCACTAGTTAGTGTTACAGGAGCAGCAACAGATGATACAACAGGAGAAGAGGCTCAAGCAGCACAACTATTACAAAGTTGTATTGCATCATGCGGAACAATTGGCGGAGACTGGAATTATAATGATAATTTGTGTTATTCAATAGCACAACCAACTAACTGGCCAATCAAATGTTACGACTATAACGCAATAGCAGTTAACTAAACTTAATTAAAGATTTGTTTGAAAAGGCCTTAACGCCTTTTCAAAAACTATTTTTTTGATACTAAAACAGAGTAATTTAAAAATAACAAAAAACACAATAAGTAATATAATTATTGTGATAAAAATGCAAAATGAAGAAAATTTAGCGCAAACAGCAATAGAGTACTTGCTAATAATAGCAGGCGTAATTATTATTGTTACAATAATAGCTTTTTTTTCTAAGTCAATAATGCTAACCGCAACACAAACAATTGACGAGACAATAAACCTTGAAGAAGAAGTAAAAGTAACCGAAAACAAAATTTCGTTATACTATCCCAATAATACAACATATTTAACAGGAAAAATAATTTTTGCTTACGCGCCACAAAGCCCAATTGAAATAAACTCGTGCAAATTAATAGTAAATGAAAAAGAAGAAGAAATTAATTTTAGTATTAGCAAAAACAAAATGAATATTTTTGAAAAAGATGCTAATGATTTTCCAATAGGAAATCATTCTTGGAATATTGAGTGCGAAGACTCAAACAATGCTTTGTTCCAAGGAACACAAAAATATTTTACAATCCAAGAAGGAATCGTTGAACCAGAACAACCAATTGAACCACCACCATTACTATTTTCTGGCGGAGACGGAACAATAAACAACCCATACCAAATAACAAAAATAGAACACTTAAACACAATAAGATACTACCCAGACAAAAATTTCATTCTAATGAATGATCTTGATTTTGAAAACAATTCTAATTACAATAACCCAATATACAAAAACTATTTTATAACAAATGAAGGATGGAAATCAATAGGAATAACAAATTATTGTATTACAAATATTGTAAATCTTTATTGTAAGTATAATAGTAGTAAGACCACTTGTGAAAATTCTTGTGATGGAAATTATATTGATGGAAACATATTCACTGGAAACTTTAACGGAAATAATCACACAATAAAAAATTTGTATTCAAACAAACCACTGCATAATTACATAGGATTATTTGGAAGCACTAACAATTCACAAATAAAAAATTTGATTATAGAAGACGCAAACATAATTGGAAGAGATTACACAGGAGGAATAATAGGTTACGCAAACAACTCAATAATTAATAATATTAGTTTTGAAGGAATTATTTCAGGAAAAAATTATGTTGGCGGAATAATTGGAAGCGCAAACAATTCACAAATAAATATTTTAAAAAATACTAGTAATATAAACGCACAAGAAGTTGTTGGAGGAATAATAGGACAATCAGATCAACACACAATAATAACAAACACACAAAACATTGGAAGCATAAATGGAATAACGGATGTTGGAGGAATAGCTGGAAGAGCACCCAATATTCAAAATTCTTTAAATTCAGGAGATATCAATGGAACAGAAAACATTGGAGGAATAATGGGCCAATCAAACTCATTATATACTAATAATATAAAAAACACATACAACATTGGAACAATTAATGGCAACACTAATGCAGGTGGTTTTGCCGGTAAATTAAATTCAACAATTGGAATAACCAATTCTGGTTGGTGGACGGGAACAACAACACAATCAATCGGAACACACCCTGATTATGAACTAACTTATAATGAAATAAATAAAACAAATTTTTACCCAACAGAACATTTAATTTACACCAATGGAAATGAACCATGGGACTTTGATAATATTTGGTTAGAAAGAGACAACAATTACCCAATACTAAGAATAATAAATGAATCAGAAACACCAACACCCCCACAACAAGAACTACCACCAGTACAATTCGCTGGCGGAGACGGAACAATAAACAACCCATACCAAATAACAAAAATAGAACACTTAAACACAATAAGATACTACCCAGACAAAAATTTCATTCTAATGAATGACCTTGATTTTGAAAATGACAATGATTACAACAACTCAGAAAACAAAAATTATTTTATAACAAACGAAGGATGGAGCTCAATAGGAAAAAAAACTTATTGTGAAACAAGCAGCACCAACACAATTTGTAAAAATAATCAAACAACTTGTGAATTCACATGCAATGGAATATGGTTTGAAGAAAATTTATTCACAGGAAATTTTAACGGAAATTACAAAAAAATAAATAATTTGTATTCAAACAAACCATTACACGATTACACAGGATTATTTGGAAGCATTAAAAATTCTGAAATAAAAAATTTGATTATAGAAGACGCAAACATAATTGGAAGAGATAACACAGGTGGAATAATAGGCGATGCAAACCTCGCAAAAATCAATAATGTAAGTTTTAAAGGAATTATTTCAGGAAAAAATAATGTGGGCGGAATAACAGGAAATATAAGTAGCTCAAATATTGATAATACAAAAAATTTTGGAAAAATAAATGCACAAGAAAATGTAGGAGGAATAACCGGGAATGTAAAAAACACTTCAATAAACAATGCATTTAATACTCAAGAAATAAACGGAACAACAAATGTCGGAGGAATAACCGGGAACCATTCTGGTGGATTAATTACCAATGTAATAAATATTGGCCAAATTAATGGAACAATAAATGTTGGAGGAATAGCTGGAAGAGCACCCAATATTCAAAATTCTTTAAATTCAGGAGATATCAATGGAACAGAAAACATTGGAGGAATAATGGGCCAATCAAACTCATTATATACTAATAATATAAAAAACACATACAACATTGGAACAATTAATGGCAACACTAATGCAGGTGGTTTTGCCGGTAAATTAAATTCAACAATTGGAATAACCAATTCTGGTTGGTGGACGGGAACAACAACACAATCAATCGGAACACACCCTGATTATGAACTAACTTATAATGAAATAAATAAAACAAATTTTTACCCAAAAGAACACCTAATTTACACAGCTCAATCACCAATCTGGGATTTTGAAAACACTTGGTTAGAAAGAGACAACAATTACCCAATACTAAAAACAATGAATGAAATAGAACGCTTACCCCAGTTCCCAAATGGCGATGGAACAATAAACAACCCATACCAAATAACAAAAGTAGAACACTTAAACACAATAAGATACTATTTAAACTCAAATTTTGTTTTAATGAATGACCTAGACTTTGAAAACAATAATAATTATATTAATCCTGAAAACAAAAATGATTTTATATTTGGAGAAGGTTGGGATCCTATTGGAAAAACAAATTATTGCATAACAAGCAATACTACTACAAATTGTAATGACTGGAAAAGTGTTTGTGAAAATACTTGCAAAGGAATTTGGATTGAAACAAATTTATTCACAGGAAATTTTAACGGAAATAATAATACAATAAAAAATTTGTATTCAAACAAACCACAACACAATTACACTGGATTATTTGGAAGCATATCTAATTCAGAAATAAAAAATTTGATTATAGAAGACGCAAACATAATTGGAAAAGAATTTATAGGTGGAATAATTGGTAGCACAAATTATTCAATAATAAATAATGCAAGTTTTGAAGGAAACATTTCAGGAAAAAATTATGTTGGCGGAATAATTGGTTACGCAAATAACTCTGACATAAATAACACAAAAAATTATGGAAAAATAAATGCACAAGACAGAGTAGGTGGAATAATAGGATCGGTCGTACGCAGTAAAATAAACAATTCTTTTAATAATAACAAAATATCTGGTGCAAACTCTATTGGCGGAATAATAGGCTTTTCACAAGGAGCCACAACAAAATACACAAATGTAATAAATATTGGAAGCATAAATGGGCAAACTAATGTTGGCGGAATAATTGGTTACGATTATTATTCAGAAATAAAAAACTCTTTAAATGCAGGAGATATCAATGGAACAAGCCAAATAGGAGGAATAACCGGCCAAACAATTAATCAAACAAACAAAATAGATAATTCATATAATATTGGTTTGATTACAGGTACTGAAGATATTGGGGGAATAATAGGAAACATTTATTCAACAACATCATTAACAATAACCAATTCAGGTTGGTGGACAGGAACAACAACACAAGCAATCGGAAACAACACAACTATTGTGTTCAGTTATAATGAAACAAACAAAACAAATTTTTACCCAAAAGAACATTTAATTTACACCAATGGAAATGAACCATGGGACTTTGATAATATTTGGTTAGAAAGAGACAACAATTACCCAATACTAAGAATAATGAATGAATAATAGAAAAGAATAATAAGTTTAAAATAATTAATTAAATGATTAAAATGACAAAAAAATATTTTTCAGAAAAAAAAGCACAAGGTGCAATAGAATACTTATTGATTATTGGAGCAGCAATACTAGTAGTAGCAATAGTATCAATATCAATGGTAGGCGTAACAACAGGGGGCCTAGAAAAAACAGATGCTGATACAATAAGAGACACAACACTAATACTAGAATGTCAAAAAGAATGCATTCAACAAGGTTACAGTTGGAACGGAATTAATTGTGAAGTAGAAACCAGTGAAAAATGCAATGAATTTGGACCTAACCCAAATTAAATCTAATTTTCAGCAACAATTAAATATCACTTAATTAATACTATTTCTTATGAATAATAACAAGAGCAATAATAGAGGACAAACCGCAATAGAATACTTATTGATTATTGGAGCAGCAGTACTACTAGTAGCAATAGTAATAATTTTTATTTCACAAGCAATTGCAACTGGTTCAGACACTGGTGGGGAAAACACTTACCAATATTTGTGCGTAACACTTGATTCAAACACATTGGATTGCGGTTGTTATTTAGGAGAAACCAATAGAGGCGGAGCAACTAATGACTTATGTTGTGCAAAACCCCAAAGTATTTTACGCTCAAAATGGACTTGTGGTTAAATTGAATAAAAAAAATCTTTTTGAAGAAGAAAAAGCACAAGTTGCTTTCGAGTATTTGTTAACAGCAGTATTTGGAATAATATTAACAATAGGAACAGCCTTAATATTAGAAACATTAAGACAACTAGCATTAAAAGCGCAAACCGATTTTTTGAATGAACGAACAAGAGTAATAGAAAATCTTTTACAATAAAAAAGCAATCAAAATAAAAATCACAAAAAAGCAAAACTAAAAAAATATCAAACAAATAATAAAAATTAAAAACTACAAAACAAACAACAAAAATTAAAAACTATCAAACAAATAATACGACTTCATATTATTAAAAAGATTAATTAATTTTTTTATATTGGTTCAAAATCAAATAAGATATTTTTTTAAATTGGAAAAACCTTATTTAATAGATAAAGATGTTTTTTCTCACAGCAATAATAATTTCTTTGATTGGTTTGCTTGGCGCAACATACACTGATTTAACAGAAAGAATTGTTCCAAACAAACTAAATTTTGGTTTAATTATAACAGGACTATTAATATATTCAATTCAATCAATATACATGCAAAATATTTTCCCCATAATTTATTCTATTTTTGGGTTGTGTTTTGGATTCTTTTTTGGTTGGACACTATGGAAACTAGGTGTTTTTGCTGGAGGAGATGTAAAATTATTCATGGCATTAGGCACATTAAATCCTTTCACCCCAGCATTAATCAAAGTTGGTTTTTTAACAAATATTAGTTACCCAATAATGCCAATAAGTTTATTCATTTATTCTTTACTTGCTTTTCTACCATACGGAATAATAGTAATAATACACAAATTATTGAAAAACAAAAAAGAAAGAAAAAAAATATTTTTGGAATTAAAACAAAAAACAATACTCGCGACACACACCTCAATATTTATTTCAGGAGCATATGTTATTACAACAATAATTACAACAAACAATTTTTTGAATTTGATAATTATTTTTACAGCACTAATAATATGGAATTTTTTAAAACAAAGAAAAAAATATTTAACTATTATTTTTGCATTAATTGGATTAATAATAAATTATTTGACAATGATTGAATACTTGATAATACTAATAATACTTTTTGTTGGATTATATGGTTTGATAAGAATATTATTTTTAATGAAACCATTACTCTCAAAAAAAATATTTATTAATGATTTAGAAGAAGGCATGATTCCAAGCAAAACATTGATGTGGAAAGGCAAAAAAGTTATTGAAAAAAAACAATTAAGTCTTAAAGAACTAATACGAAAAATGAAAAACAAAGAAATAGTTTCAAGCGAAAAAGAAATTATTTCTTCGATGAAAGCAAGGGGCCTGACAATTGAAGAAATTAATACATTAAAAAAGTTATCCAAAAAAGGATTAATATCAAAAACACTTCTTGTAAAAGATTCAATCCCTTTTGTCCCAACAATATTATTAGGATATATTTTGTGCTTGATTTTAGGAGATTTTATAATCCAGATAGTGTTATTCATATAAGGTGAAAAAATGCGAGGACAAGCAACCATAGAATTTATTTTTATAATATTAATAGTAATTGTTTACATTTTTAGTGTAACAAAACCATTAATAGAAAACGCGCAAGGAGTAATTGAAGATATTGAAAACATTTCTAAAACAAATTACGCAACACAACAAATAGTTAACACAACAAATAAAATAGCTTTACTAGGAACAAATTCAAAAGAAACTATTACATTATTTATTCCAAACAATTCTAAAATAATTTGTCAAGAAAATGGTTTTAGTTACCAAATTGAAATAAACAAAACAGGAAACAACCCAACTATCTTACTTTGCCCACAAAATATTTGTGAAAAACGTTTTGAAATACTTGAAGGATTTACAATTAACTGTGAAGAAGACCTATTTGGATACGGAATAAAAAAAATAGCAATAGAAAAAATTGAAAAAAATAAAATAAAAATAAATAATGGGTGAATTTTTGAGAGGCCAAGTATCTTTTGAAGTATTATTACTTATTCTACTAGTTGTCATAATAGCAATAACCATGACTAATTTATTCATACAAACAAATGACACTACTAATGCTTACTTGTTAATAAGAAACGAGTTCTTGTTACAAACAAATGTAAAAAATGAAGAAATAATATTAGAACAAATTTATTTCGTACAAGAAGATACACCCACTTTTTACATAAAAACAATTCCAATTATAATAAATTCTAACGACATAAATCTTACATTAATTGAAGACAAGGTTAACAAAATGACAAATTTCAAAAACACTAAAATAAAAATTAATGCAGAATAAAAATTAATACAGAATAAAAAAATAAGTAATATACTATAAAAAAACAAATCTAATACATTTAAATTTAATCAAAAACTAACTATATAATTTAATTTATTTAACAAAACTTCAATATAAAAAAGACGACAATTAACGAAAAAGTGCTTTGGTTTTTTTAAACTTAATTATATAAAAAAATTATGAATGAAAGAAATATTACCCAAATTTGTATCATCATATCAATAATTGGTTTAATTTTTTTTGTTTTTTGTTACGAAGAAGAATTCCCAGAAAAAACAATAAGTGAAATGATTTCAAATATTGGAACAAAAGGAAAACTAATTGGAAAAGTAGAATACATAATAAATAATGAGCCATTAATTTTTATTCTCCAAAACGAAGAAAAAATAAAAGTTTTTTACCCAAAAAAAATTGAGTTAAAAAAAAATGATATTGTAGAAGTATTCGGAGAAACCACTATTTACAATAACGAAATTGAGATTTTTGCTCAAAGGGTAACAAAATGATTACTTACTTGTTACTTGGAATAATAGCTGGCACAACCGCAGGATTAATTCCTGGCATACACACAAACAATATAACACTAATAGTTTTCCTAACACCACTCTTTGGAAACAATGCAACAGTTTTTGTTTTGAGCATGATAACAACACAAAGCTTTGTTGACTTCATACCAACAATATTTATTGGAGCGGCAAGCGAAAACTCTTTTGAAGGAATATTGCCTGGACACAAAATGTTCATGCAAGGAAAAGCACACGAAGCAATAATGCTAACTGTTTTTGGAGGAATAATAGCAACAATAATTTCAATACTTGTGTTTCCGTTTTTCATCAAAAGCATTGAATTTTATTCCACAAATTTTGAAATAATAATTCCAATGATATTAATTTTTTCAATAATAACACTAATACTCACTGAAAACACTAAACAAAAAAAATTAATTGCTATTTTTGTAATAATTGTTGCTACAACACAAGGAATATTATTCAAAGACCAAATTTTCCCATTAATAAGTGGTTATTTTGGTATTTCAACATTAATTAATTCCACAATAAAAAAACAAATTTCACAAAAACAGGAAACTGAATTTGAAATACACAACGATAAAATAAAAGACGCTTTAACAGGAATTATCGGAGGAGCAATAGTTGCTTTTGTGCCAGGAATAGGAAATAATTTAGCTGCCGCCATAATTAGATTGTTCAGACAAAAAATAAGAACGAAAAATTATTTGGTTTTATTAGGAAGTATAAACACTAGTAATTTTATTTTTTCTTTCCCAGTATTATTATTTTTATCAAAAACAAGGAACGGTGCAATGATTTTTTTAAAAGAAAGAATTCTTATTACAGAACAAACTATTTTGATTGGTTGCGCTACCATACTAATTTCTTCAGGAATAGCAGGAATCATAACAATAATTATTTCAAAAAAAATGTCCAAAAACAGTAATAATTCAAAATTTATAAAACTACAACAAAACAAAATCATCGAAAAAATAATTATTATACTTATTACAATACTTGTTTTATTCTTTAACGGGTTAATTGGTTTAATAGCATTAATTTTTTCAACAGCATTAGGATTAATAACAATAAACACTAAAACAAAAAGAAGTAATTGCCTAGCATTTTTGATAATACCAGTCCTATTTTTCTACCTTTACCAATTAATATAATTATGTGGCACATAAAAAAAAGTTTGTTAGAAGATATAATCCAATCATCAAAAAATTATTTACCTGATGAATTCCTATGCTTTTTAGGAAGCAATACACAAAAACAAGAAATAATAGAAATAATTTTTTTACCCAATCAAAGTGATGAATCATCAACCAGCATAAACATGAATGCTTTCCCAAGCGATGCAACAATAATAGGTAGCGCTCACTCACACCCAAATAGCAGTATTTTGCCAAGCAATGCAGACAAAAAATTCTTTAAAAGATTCAAAATTAATATAATAATAGGGTTAAATAAATTTGAAACCAGAATAGGGTTTTATAATGAAAAAACCAACAAGATAGAAGTGAAAATAATTGATTAGACAAAGTTAAAAAGAAAAAAAGAGTTGAATTATTACATGAAAGGACAAGTAAGTTTAGATTTGTTACTAACAATACTAGCATTAGTAATATTTATTAGCACAACAACAATGATAATTAACGAAATAAAACAAAACAATGAACTAATCATATTAGATAATAAATTAAAAATAATTGCAAATGATTACTCGTCATTAATAACAACAAGTGAATTATTAATTGATTTTAATTATGAAATAAGAAAAAATTTAGATGTTGTTATTTTTAAAGGGAAAAAAACTATTCCAGAGTTAACAACCAATAATGAAAAACTTATTTTAAATATTAGTGAATACAAACGAACAATTGAAACAAATATTCCAACAAACAATAAAACAATTAAACAAGAAGAACAATTTTTGGTGATCACAAATGAATAAAGGTCAAATTTTTTCACTTGATTTTTTGCTAGCAACAATAATTATGATAATATTTATTGGAACAACAATAAATGCTTTTGAAACTAGAACATATTTAATAAAAGAAGAAATTAATTCAGATATTCTAATACAAAACAGCAATTCAGCTTTTATCGCACTAACTAATGGAATTTATTCTTGTAAAACTGAAAATTATATTAGTTTACCATTTACAATAAATGAAACCGTTTTAAATTCAAAAAATATTGGTGAATTGAAAGCAAGCATTGGTTTGCAAGACAAAAACATCTCATTAGAAATAAATGGAACAAAAGTGTTTGATGAAATTAATCAAAAAGAAACAATTATTGCAATTGAAAACGAAGTTCTTTTTTGTAATAATATAATAGAACTTAAAGATTTAGAAGATTGCTTAAATGGAAATTGTATTTTTGAAAAGAAAAAAATTATTTTAATGGTGGAAAAATGAAAGGCTTTCTTTTTTCTATTGAAGCATTAATAACAATAATATTATTGATTTCAACTATTACCATCATATGGACTTATTTTGATTATAATTATAATACAAACTTTTTAACAACAAACTCAAAAATTAATACAATCAACGCATTTTATTTTAATGATTATTCTAAATCAACCGCGAATGATTCAAATTTGAATATTAATTTTTGTTCCAAAATAATAATTTATAATAATCAAAAAGAATTTGAGGAAAAAACTTTTTGCGAGGGAATAAAATGAATAAAAAAGGTTTTGCAACAGTGCTTGTCGGGATAAGCATTTTTTTTGTAACAATAATAATGCTTAGTAGCAATTATTACCAAGAAGAAAGAATAGATTACTCGCAAATAATAATTGACTCTAAAATAAAAATAACTAATTATGAAATTGTTTTGAATCAAGCAATACAAGATTGTAATTGGCAAAAACCTAATAATGAAATACAAAATTGTGTTAATTTAAAAGCAAATAATTTAAAACAAGAAATTTTTGATGAAATGAATAAGTGTGAACAAGAAGATTTTATTTTTAATGACATAAATTCACTAATTGGGAAAATAAATTGTCACAATGACATAAATATTAACAAAACATTTTTTTCAATAGATTTAAACAAAAATATTATTCTCAAAAGGTACAAGTGAGGTTATTTATACCTTTTCTTGGAAAACTAATTTATGGAAACAAAAAAAAGAATTGCTGTTATTGACTACGAAAAATGCAATTTTGAGAAATGCGGGATGTACTTGTGCCAAAAAGTTTGCCCATTAAATAGGAATGGTAAAGAATGTATTACCTTTGAAAAAAATGAGAAACCGCAAATATCAGAAGAACTATGCATTGGTTGCGAGATTTGTCAAAACAGGTGTCCTTTCAAAGCAATAAGTATTCTAAACATAGCATTTAATCTTGACAACCCAATACACTCTTACGGAAAAAACATGTTCAGATTACATGGCTTACCCATTCCAAAAGAAGAAAACACTATTGGTTTAATAGGAAGAAATGGTATTGGAAAAACAACAATTCTAAAAATACTTTCAGGAAATCTTATACCAAATTTAAACGAAGAAAATAATAACCAAGAAAAAGTTCTTGAATATTTTAAAGGCAAAGAAGCCCAATCTTTTTTTGAAAAAGTTTATTCAGGAAAAAACAGGATTGCATTAAAACCACAAAATATTGAAGTAATAAATGCAAAAGGAAAAGTAATTGACTTATTAAAAAAAGTTGATGAAACAAATAATTTAGAAGAAGTAATAAATGATTTAGATTTAAAACAAATACTAAATAGAAACGCTGAAGATTTATCAGGAGGAGAATTCCAAAAAATAGCTATTGCTGCAACAGGACTAAAAGATGCCGAACTATATTTTTTTGATGAGCCAACATCCTTCCTTGATATTAGAGAAAGACTAAGAGTAGCAAAATTCATCAGAAAAATTTCTGAAAAAAAATCAGTAATGGTAGTAGAACACGACTTAATATTATTAGATTATTTAAGTGATTTTGTACATTTAATCTATGGAAAACCAAGAGTATACGGATTGGTTTCACAAATCAAAACAACTAGAGAAGGAATAAATGATTACCTTGAAGGTTACTCAAAAGAAGAGAATTTTAGGTTCAGAGAATACAAAATAGATTTCTTTTCAAATTTTAAAAACGAGAACTCACAAAAAAAAGAAAAGATGATTGAATGGCCGACACTAGAAAAAACACTTGGTTCATTCAAATTAAATGTAGAAGCAAAATCAATTAATGAGAACGATGTTGTTGGAATAGTTGGGCCTAATGGAATAGGAAAAACAACTTTTATGAAAATACTCGCTCAAGAAATAAAACCAGATAATACAAATTTAGAGAAAAAAGTAAAAATTTCTTACAAACCCCAATATGTTTCGTACACTGGTGAAAAAACTGTTCGAGAATTATTTGATGATAATGAATTAGAAAAAATAAAAAACACTTTAATAAAAAATCTTGAGATTGAAGAATTATTTGAAAAACAAGCTAAATTGTTATCGGGTGGAGAACTACAAAGAGTGTCTGTTGCATTGTGTTTATCAAAAAAAGCTGACTTGTACTTGTTAGACGAACCGTCTGCTTACTTAGATATAGAACAAAGATTAAACATTGGAAAAGTTATTAGAAATCATATTGCACTAAACAAGTGCTCTGCAATAATAATTGACCATGATCTCACATTTATTGATTATGTGAGTGACAAAATAATGGTTTTTGAAGGAGAGCCAACAAGAAAAGGTATTGCAATGGGTCCTTTTGGGGTTGAAGACGGGATGAACAAACTATTAGAATACCTTGATATTACTGTGCGAAGAGACAACCAAACAAAGCGGCCAAGAATAAATAAATTTGATTCAGTATTAGACAATGAACAAAAAAAATCAAAAAAATATTATAACTAACTTAACCAAAAATAGCTTTTTTTGATATTGGTGTTAAATCCATTTTTTTTATTTCATCAATTGAAAAAAAACCGTGTTTTGAATGATCAACAGATGTTTTCAAAGAACCTTTTATCTCACAATTAAAAACCATTAAAAAAAGTGTTCCCTTAAAACCATTAAATTCTTCATAAAAAGAAAAAACTTTTTCTAAATTTGATTTAACACAATTACAACCAGTTTCCTCAAAAATCTCTCTATTCACAGCAACATCAATATTTTCACCAAACTCAACTTTGCCACCAGCTAACTGCCACTTACCCTTAAAAAAAGTGTTTTTATTACTTCTTTTGAGCAACAAAATATTATTATTTGAATCTTTTATTATGGCTTCAACAATTGAAACACTTTCATTGCTTGTCATTCAAACTAATTCCCATTACGAATTTATTTAAAACCCTTCTCAAAACAATACTTTTATGAAAATCATTAAAATTGATAAAAAGTTTAATCAAATCATAGTTGTTCCTGAAATAATTGATGATTTATGGCACTTAGAAAAAATAATTGAGAAAAACGATATTATCATTGGAAAAACAGATAGAAAAATAAAACCAAGCAAAGAAGGAGAAAAAACAATTAGACAAAACATTTTTGTAGAATTAGAAGTACAAGACGCACATTTTCAAGAATTTAGCGAAAACTTAAAAATAAGCGGGGTGATACTTTCAGGAAGCCCAAAAGAATTCATTGAAATACATGCTCACCAAAGCCTCGACATAAAAACAAACGAAAAATTAAAAATTATTAAAAAACAAATAAAAAAATGGCATATAGAAAGATTAAAGAAAGCAGAGGAAACAACTACAACAGAAATACTAACCATAATATTAGATGATGAAATAGCTGAATTAGCATTTATAAACCAATTTTCAATAAAGAAAAAAGCATTAATAAAATCAAACAAACAAGGAAAAATGTTTGAAGAACAAAAAAACACTTTCTTTGAAGAAATACTTGAAAAAATTATTTCAATAAAACCAAAAAAATTGTTTTTGGTTGGGCCTGGATTCACAAAAGATAATTTGAAAAAATTTATTGAAGAAAAAAAAGTTTTTTTAGGAACAATAATAATAGAAACAATTAATTCTATCGGAGAAACTGGTTTAAGAGAATTAATTAGTTCTGGAAAACTATCAAATATTGAAAAAGAATTACAATTAACAAAAGAAAGCAAGATAATAGAAGAATTTTTAACAAAATTATCAAAAAACAAGGCGGAATATGGAATAGAAAAAATTAATGAAGAAATAAAAAACGGTAGAATAGAAAAATTAATTGTTAGTGAGAGTTATTTAATGCAAAAAAGAGAAGAAACAGAAAAAATAATGGATTTAGCAGAAAAATTTGGAAGCGAAATAAATATCATTTCATCAAAAAACCCTCAAGAAAAAACAATTTACAATATGGGCGGGATAGTCGCAACACTACGATACTAAATAACAATCAATTAAATAATGAAACAACTTTCAATTAACTAATAAATAATTAAAAAAGTAAAAAAATAATTAAGCAACAAAAAAAACTAAACAACAAATAAAAAAATAAAAAGCAAAAATAATTAAACAATAATTAAAAAATAAATTTTTAATTAACTAATCAGCTTTCAGTTCAAACCACTCAATTTTTTTTTCTTCAACTAGTTTTTTAATCTTTTTTTGAATCTCGCTTAATTGCGACTTGTTTGACTTGAATTCAATAAAAACAATTTTGTCATTTTCAAAAGAAACCCCGTCAATTGGTTTCCCAATAAAACGAAAATTTTGTGAATCATACGGATATTTATTAGAAAAAGGTATCCATTGTTCGGTTAATTGACCATACTTAACACTTTGAGAACGCTTCAAGTATTGGATTGAAGCCACTTCCTCTTTTAAAGAAAAAACTTTTAAAAAAAGCAAGAAAATAATTATTACTAAAATTATTATTAAAAAAAATAGAAAAAATTCAAACATAAATGATTAATGCTTTCCAAATTATTAAACATTTCTCAATTAAAATAAAACAAATTTTAATCTCTTTTTGTTTTTGTTGGTTTAAATTGAATTTGATAATTATTTTTTGTTATTTATAATTAATGAATAATTTAATTATTTTTAATTCACTAATTTTTTTGAAACATATGTTCCATCATTCTCATAACAAAAGTTTTTTCTATAATACTCTTTTACTCCTAACCCAGAAATAATAACCATTTTTTTTGAATCAAACTCTTCTTTCGCTATTCGCTCTGCTTCTTCAATAAGAGTTTTGCCATAACCAAGGTGTTGTGTTGAATCAACATCTTTCTCACCAACACCAAGTGTTTTCCCATAAACATGCAATTCTCTTATTATAGCAGTATTATCATTTATTTGTTTTACAAATGGTTCAAAAGGTTTTCTTAAACGAGCAAAACCATACAAACATTCTTTTGACTCCATAGAAATAAAAACTTCTTTACCTTTAGAAGAATTATAAAAAATAGTTTTTAGTTTAGGATTTTTATCAACTATTTTGTTTTGCCTTGAAAATAATCCTATTTCCCTACACCTAATACAATTACACTTTTTTCCTTCTTTAACTAATTGTTTTTCAATTAATTGTCTTAAATTAGTCTTTTTTATCCCCCCACTAATAATATTACTTGGAATATCCCTATTAACACGCATTACCCTTACCCAAGGAGGCAACTCTGATTTTAGTTTTGTTAACAATTTAATTGTTTTTTCTTCACTCATTGGAACAAAATTTCCTTTCTCCCAATCACTAAAAAGTTTTGTTCCTTTAATGACAAGACAAGGATAAAATTTTACCATATCAGGTTTAAAATCAGAATTAGAAAAAATTTTTCTAAAATTTTTTAAATCAATAGAATAATTGCTCCCAGGCAAACCAGGCATTAAATGATAAAGAACCTTAAAACCAGAGTCCTTCAATAATCTTGTTGAATTAATAACAGAATTAACATCATGCCCCCGATTAATTTTTTTATAAATTTTGTTATCAGGATTTTGAACACCCAATTCAACCCTTGTGCCACCAAGAAAAAGCATTTGTTCAACATCTTTTTTAGAACACAAATCAGGCCTTGTTTCAAAAGTTATTCCAACTATTCGTCTTGAAGAAATCTCAGCAAATTTTTTTGACAACAAAAAAGAACTTGAATCTTTTTTGGTAACCGCATCAATGCTTGATTTAACAATTTTTTCCTGACTCTTTTTTGGGAGAGCAGTAAAAGAACTACCTTGAAAAATTAATTCTATTTTCTTAGCATTATTACCAGTAGCATCTAATTGATTAATTCTATTTGAAACAATTTTGTAAGAATCATAATCAAATCTTTGTGCTCTAAGAGTTGAAGGCTCAAAACCAGTGTATGATTGAGGCGCTTTTTTATTTTCAAAAGAAGACGGACAATAAACACACTTTCCAGGGCATTTAAAAGGAGGGAGCATTACAGCTATTACTTGAACACCCGAAAGACTTCTCGTAGGTTTTATTGAAAGTAATCCCAAAATTTTTTTAGAAGGTTTTTTTACAAAAGAAAGAATGAATGGCCTTGTTGGAACTTCGGTCAAAGAAAATTTTTTACAATAATCAAACTGCACTAACTCAATATCGCGCAAAGAATTTATTTTATTATTTTCAATGTCAAATATTATTTGTTTTGCAAAAGCAACTCTATTTTTAAAAGAATCCATAAAAATAATCAAAAATTAATTAAAAATTGATGTTAAAACACCAGTTAGAAAATAACTTGGAAGAATAGATATTGAGAAAAACGGAAAACCATTCAAAGATGATTCCAATTTATAAGTTATTGTTTGAGATGTTTTTGAAGAAAGCGTAAAACTCTTTGAATAATAATCACTTTGCATTATTATTTTAGTTAAAAAATGATGTTCACCGTGAATTCTTGGAAAAACAATTATTTTTTCAATAATCTTACTTTGCTTAGGAACTATTATTTCTTTATAATATTTTTTCCCAAAATAATTTTCACCAAGCCAATACCAAGGTAATCCAACTTCAATTTTAAAAACAGCATCCGCATCAGAATTATTTATTAAGAGAAAACTATACTCTGCAGAATCGTTAACAAAAACATTTGATGAATAATTAAGTAATGTTGAATCAAGCAAAGAATCCTCAACTGAGAAAAAAACATTTACTGATTCTGAAGAAGATATTCCTTGCAACGTAAAAGAAAAATTATAATTTGTTTTTGGTGTTCGTTCATTAGAAACAATTATTATTTTGAATGACTCTAAATAATCCTTTACCGATACTGAAAAAAAATCTGGTAATTCAGAAGTTATCTTCAAAGAATCAAAAAATCCAAGTTCTTTTGAAACAATTAATTCGAGGGTTTGACCAGGAACAATTGAACCAACGAAAGAATTATCAATTAAATCTTTAGAAATTGGCTCAACAAGCCTTATTGCAAAAGCATTACTAATCAAGAATAAAAATAATATTAAAAATAAAGCCTTTTTAAACATTATAACCAAAAAATTGTTGAAAGGAACAAAATAAAAAGGTTATTTTATGGATAAAAAAGAAACTATTTTTCAAATGATAAAAGAACATCATAAAAAAACATTTGAAAAAGCAATAAAAGAAGGAAAAATGGATCTCGAATTTATTCCATTGTGCAAACACATAGCAAAAACAAAAAACTTTTTTACTAGTAGTTGTTGCGCGGGAAGAATAGTTTTAGTAAGTTTGGATCAAAAAGAAAGAAAAAAAGAAAGCGCTTTTCACAGAAAATGGCATAGAAAAGTAAATTACAACGAAGTAAAAAAAGGAGTTGATCTTTTCAACGGAGAAGTATTATGGTTAAAACAAGAACCAATAATATTACATATTGGAGCAAAAGATTTGGAAAACTCAAAAAAAATATTAGCAATTTGTGAAAAAGTTGGTGTTAAACGATTTGGAATCAAAGTTGCCAAAGAAGGGAAATTCTTAATTGAAATAGTTGGAACACATAGTATCAACATACCAATAAAAGAAGGAAAAATTGTTATTAGCGATGAATATTTGAAATACATTCTAAAAAAATGCAACAAAAAGTTTGAGAAAAACCAAGCAACATTAAAAAATTTTACAAAAGAAATAAAAAAAATAAAGTGATTAAACTAAAAATATGCAAACAATAAAACAAAAAATAGAAAATAAATAAACAATAAACTGAATATTGAAAACAAAAAATTAAACTAAACTTGCAAAAAAATAAACAATTTATAGAATATAACAAAAAATTAAACTAAAATAACATTTCAAAAATTAATTTATTTATAAATTAAAAATAATAAAAAACTAAATTTTAATTAGTTTTTACCTAATATTGTTGACAAAACTTTTTCTGGTGAAAAATAATAACTTTGAATAACTTCAAGAATTTCTTCAGGTTTTGAAAAATCATTTTCAACCATCCAAGACAAAATCAATTGTCTAGTTTCAATTTCCTTTTTCAAAACATTTTTTTCAATTGAATTTTGCTCGGCAAATTTTTCAATAACATGACTTGGAATATTTGTCCTAGTTAAAGAAGAATTATTTAATTCAAAAACATTTGCTAACAAAATCTTATCATCCATTCTTGAGACCTCTGAAATTTGCGAAACTTTTCTAATAACCCCTTCTTTAGAAAAATTTTTTTGCAAAACAACAATTAAATCAACCAAAGACAATAATGATTTAGGAACATCAAATGGTTTTTCACATAACTTATCAACGGTTTCTCTAGCATTGTTAGCATGAATAGTTCCAAGACAACCAGAATGCCCATTATTCATTGCAGTAAAAAGTGTTAATGCTTCACTACCCCTTACTTCACCAACAATTATTCTGTCAGGCCTCATTCTCAAAGAATTTTTTAATAAATAATTCATTGAAATTTCATTATCTTTTGAATGAATTGCTTCTAAAGCAACCCAGTTCTCCCTATTAAGAAAATTTAGTTCAAGAGTATCTTCTATTGAAATAATCCTTTCATTTAATCTAATAAAATTTGATAGAACAGAGAGAAAAGCAGTTTTTCCTGTTGCTGTTCCACCAACAATAAGAATGTTTTTTGGGTTAACCCCAAACCCATCAACCATTACCCACAAGAAAGCAGCAGCATCAACATTAATAGTATTATTTTTTATCAAATCAATAATTGAAAGCGGATTATGAGAAAACTTTCTAATTGTAAGAGAAACCCCTTTTGGAGAAATATTATTCATTGTTGCATTTATCCTGCTACCATCAGGCAAATGAGCATCAAGCAAAGGATTATTATAATTAAATTCTTTCCCAACACTAAAAGCTATTTTTTGAACCAAATTATTAAAACTTTTTTCATCAAGAACAAGATTAGTCTTACACACGCCAAATTCTTTATGAAAAACAAAAACCTCGTTTAAAGCATTAATCATTAATTCTTCAAAACCTTTTTCAATAAAAAAAAAAGATAATTGTTTCAAACCAATCGCATTATGAAAAACAGTTTCAGCAAAAATAGATTTGTTTGAAATAAAATCAATATCTTTAATCAAATAAATTAATGATTCCACAAGCGAAACAAATAATTTCAAAGAAGAAATCTTTTCCAACAAACCATTTAAATCAATAACCGAAATAATATTTTCCCTAAAATTAGACAAAAAATCTTCTGAAACACCAAAATCATTTATTTCAGAAAAAGATGCCTTCCTTTTAATAATATCTTCTAAAAAAAAAGCAAATTTTTGCTCTTTTTCAGAAAAATACACTTCTTTTAAATCATAATAATTATGCGCAAGACCCTTGTAGAATACGCCAAGTTCAGATTCATGCATTTTACCCAAACGAATCTCATTAAACTTCATGCAAATGATTTATATAAAAAGTAGTATAATAAGCTTATTATGAACAACAATAAAAAAAATATTAATAAAAACAAAAACAAGGAAATTATTACAAAAATTTGTAAAAAAATATTAAAAAAAATTACTCCAACCAAAGAAGAATTAATCGAAGAAAAAAAAATTTTTGAGGAAATAAAACAAAAAGTTTCTAAAATTAACGGAAAACAATCATATTTGGAATGGTGCGGAAGTAGTGCGAGAAACACTCACTTGAGAAATGACAGAGATTTAGATTTATTTATAATGTTTGATAAACAATTAAGTGACCAAGAATTAGAAAAAGAAGGATTAAAAATAGGAAAAAAAGTTTTTAAAGGAAACAAATGGGAAAAAGCGTACTCACAACACCCATACATAAGAGGAATAATAAAAGGGTTTGACATTGAAATAGTCCCAGGATACATTGTTAAAAGTGGTTCCGAAAAAAAAAGTGCTGTTGACAGAACGCCATTCCATAACAAATACTTATTAGAAAGATTTTCTAAAAAACAAAAAAATGAAGTAAGATTACTCAAACAATTCCTAAAAGGAATTGATGCTTATGGCGCAGATTTAAAGAATTGTGCTTTGCCAGGATACGGAATAGAATTAATAATACTAAAATATGGTAGTTTTCAAAAAGCTTTGAAAGAAATTTCAAAATGGCAAAAAGGAATAATAATAAAATTTAATAGCGAAGAAGAAAAATTTGATACACCATTAACAATAATTGATCCTGTTGACCCAAAAAGAAATGTTGCATCAGCATTAACAACAGAACAATTTGAGAAAATGATTTATGCGAGCAAATTGTTTTTGCAAAAACCTAACAAAAAATTTTTTTTCCGAAAAAAAGTAAGGGCTTGGCCAAAACAAAAAGTAAAAAAAATGTTGGAGAAAAAAGAGTTGATTGCATTAAAAACAATTTTTCCTCAAAAAGGATTAAAGGATTTGATTTGGGGGCAATTAAGAAGAACCCTAAAAAAAATATCAAACACATTACAAGAAAATGATTTTGTTGTTTTAAGACAAAGATTATGGAGTAATGAAAAAGAAGTGTGGTTCATATTTGAATTAGAATCATTAGAATTGCAAAAATCAAAAAAAATAATTGGACCAAAAGCAAGTGACGAAGAAAATGTTAAAAAGTTTTTAGAAAAGAAAAAGATTCTTAGCGGACCAAGGATTGAGAATGAACGCATTATAATAGAAATTGAGAGAAAACAAAACAAGGCAAGTGAAATACTTAAAGAATTTGTGAAAAAATATAGTAAAGACGAAAAAAAAGATGTGAAAAAAATGTTGAAAACAGGGAAAGTTGTTTTCGAAAAAGAAATGCTTAAAGAATACAAGGGAGAATTTGCAAAGTTTTTTACAAAATACTTGAAAGGAAAAGAAATATTCTAATAAAAGTTTTCAAACAAAACATTAATAAATAAAAAAAAATAAATTATTTCGGTGATTTAATGCCAAGATATGCTGGACAAGGAAGTGCTATAAGTAAAAGAAAAAAACAAATTTCAAGAGTCACAAAAATCCCAAAAAGGAAAGTAAAATTTAACATGGCTATTAAAAAAACAGGTTTAAGAATTCCAAAAATGGGACTGGCAAGGCCCGGCGCGGTAATAAGAGTACCAGCTAACACTAATGTTAACAAAGCACTAAAAAAAATGAAGAGACTTAACCCAAGAACATTGCAAAAAGAAAGAAGAAGATAAAATAAAAACTATTTAATTTAACAAATATAAGTATACAATTAAATACAAAAACTAAATCAAAAAATTAAGTAATTCACTTTGATAAAACGGGCCCGGAGGGAATCGAACCCCCATCTCAAGATCGCTACAATAATGCCGAAGTCTTGCCGGTTATCCATTGCCACACGAGCCCATAATATAATTGTGTTAAAGAAGTTTTTAATATTAATTAAAACAACCATTAAAGATTTCTTTTATAAAGGTTATCAATTAAAAAATAAATTATCAGAGAACTTAAAATTAACAAAAAATAAGATATTGATTAAAAAAGGTGAATTTATGAAAAAATGTACTAGTTGTAACAAAATAGTTACAGATGACAAAACAGAGTTCAAATGCCCGAGTTGTGGAAAAGAAACAATAATTAGGTGTAACTCTTGTAAAATGACATCAAAAGAATATACTTGTAAAGAATGCGGTTTTGTGGGGCCTTAGAAATGGGAAAAGCAATGGTCATTTTCAAGGTTTTTTCGGACCCTGAAAAAATGGATGCTGTTACAGTAGCTTTAAAAAGTATTGAAATAGACCAAGTAAAATTTCAAGATTTGAAAAGAGAACCAATTGGTTTTGGAATCGAAGTTATAAGAGTCGGATATATTGTACCAGATAAAACTGATGGATTAATGCCCAAACTCGAAGAAGAAATATCAAAAATTGATGGGATTAATCAATTAGAAGTAGATGGTGTAACACTAATTTCTTAAAAACTAAACATTAACAAAATATTAAAATAATAAAACTTTACATGAATTGTTAACCAAATAATTCATAAAAATAATACTTAATAAAAAGCGAATTTTGGCATTGCCTTTTATTCTTTTTTAAGTTAAAATTATTTATGATAAAAACACTGGAATTAAAAAATTGGCGAACACACAAACAATCCATTTTTGAGTTTGGAAAAGGAACAAACGTAATAATAGGTGTGATGGGTTCAGGAAAAAGTTCAATAATGAATGCGCTAAGTTATTCTTTATTTGGAAACTTTCCATCATTAAAAAGCAAACAAGTATCACTCAACGAAATAATAATGAACAAACCAAACCCTTGTATTGAAACTGAAACAAAATTAACTTTTACAAATAATGAAAAAGAATATACTGTTCAAAGAATAATAAAAAACAACGGAACAAACGAAGCAAAATTATTTGAAGGAAATATGTTAATTGCCGGCCCAAAACAAAAAGATGTTAACGAAAAAATTGAGAAACTTCTTGGATTAAATTATGAATTATTTAGTAGAGCCGCATATTCAGAACAAAATGAAATCGATTTTTTTCTCAAATTGACTCCGAGTGAAAGAAAAAGAAAATTTGATGAATTATTAGAATTAGAAAAATATGAAATTGCAAGAAAAAACGCAATTAGCTTGAAAAATCAATTTACAAGAGAAAACAAACAACAAAAAGAATTTATTGAACAACAAAAAGAAATTGTAAAAAATTATGAAGAAAATAAAATACTTGAACGAATACAAAAAGAAAAAAATGATATTAATGATTTGAAACAACAAAAAGAAGTTCTTGCAAAAAAAACAATTGAAGGAAAAGCAAAAATAGGAGAACTTGAAAAAAAAGAAATTGTTTTTAATCAAACAAGAGATGAAATAACAAAGAATTCTTCAAAGTTAGAAACACTAATTGAAAAATTAGAGGAAAAAGAAAAAATTGATTTAATAAAAATTAATATTGAATTAGAATGCCAAAAAAAATCATTTTCTGAATTAGAAAAAGCCATAAAAGAAAACGAAAATCAAAAAAGCATTTTTGAAGAAAAACAAAAAAAACAAAACGAAGAATTAAAAGTATTAAATTATAGATTGAAACAGTTTGAAAACGAAGAAAATGAAATAAAAAAAATAAGCGGAAAATGCCCCAAATGTTTACGAGAATTAACTGAAGAACAAAAAGAAAAAATTATTTTTAATGGAAGAAACTCATTAAAAGAAATTGAAAAAAATATTAATGATATTAAAAAAGAAGAACAAATAAATATTGAAATAATAAACAAACACAAAAAAGAAATAGAACAAAATAAAACAAAATTTGATAAAACAAAAGAAAAAATTTTTTTGTTAGAACGAAGCAAAAAAGAAGCTCAAGAAATTGAACAGTATAAAAAAGAAATTGAATTATTAAAAAAACAGATTCCAGAAAAACAAAAAAAAATTGAAGAACTAAAATTTAATAAAAACGATTTTGAAAAAGCAAAAAAAAATTATTTTGAAGAAAAATCATTATTAAACAATGTTGATGAAAAGATTTTAGGCATTGACAAGCTAATAAAAAGTTTGGAAGAAAATATTGAAAGAATAACAAAAATAAAGTTAAATATAGATTTAATTGAAAAAAAATACGGAAAATTTGATGAAACAACAAAAAAACTAAGTATTTTTGAAAATTGTTTAATTGCAACACAAAATGAATTAAGAGAAACTTTGTTAGAAACAATTAATGAAGCAATGACACAAATTTGGGGTGTTTTATACCCATATAAAGATTTTGTTGACGCCAAACTTTGTGTTGTTGAAAATGGTTATGATTTACAAGTAATGACTAGAAATGGTAATTGGACTAGAGTAGAAGGAATACTAAGTGGGGGAGAACGAAGTGCTGCGGCAATTTGCATTAGAATTGCTTTCGCATTAGTACTCACAAAACAATTAAGTATATTTATTTTGGATGAACCAACACACAATCTTGATAAAAATGCTATAACACGATTAAGTGAAATGTTAAATAATTCTCTTCCAGAATTAGTTGAACAAATATTTGTTATTACACATGAAAAAGAAATGGAGAAAGCAGCAACAAGCACCCTTTATGAATTACAAAGAAACAAAGATCTAGATGAAGCAACAAAAATAGAAGTGTTGCCATTAAATTATTAGTTTTTTAAAAAAGAATTAAAAAATCACTCTTTCTTAGAAGATAATCTTATAATGTAACCAGATAACACATTTCGATTAGTTTTTGAAAGACCTAATTCCAATTGTTTTAACTCACTTTTATTTTTATCAAAATCACTACCAAATTTATCAGGCATTTCTTTCAATAGAACTTCGCCTTTGTACTTTAAACCCTTTGAAACTGATTTACCCATAAAAACACCTAAAATAACTCAACTCTTTTTATCAAACCATTTGGATACTTTCTAAGAACACTCATTGGCAAAATATTTTCACCAAGCTCTTTTTCAGCCACTTCAAGCATTGAAAGTTCTTTTGTTCCTTTAACTAAAGGAGGTGCCCCTAATGACAATTGCAAAGATCTTGCACTAAGAACCCTTGTTAATTCAAATCTTGTTAACCTAACCATTGACTCACCAATATAACTAATTCTCAACAAGAAGCTTTAAAAAAGTAGCTTTTTTTATTAATTTTATCGAAAACAATGCTTTTTTGAAAACCCTGAAACAACGGGCTGAGGTAATTTAAGTTTTTTTGCAAAATTTCTTGTTAAAGAAAGCGAGTACTTGCTTCTCAAAAAAACATTTTTGTTAGTAGAATAAATAATTCTAGCACCCTCTTGCTCAGAAAACTCTTTAAATTTAAACAAAACACTTTCCTGCACAGCAACAATTGTTTGAGCTAAATCTATTGAAGAGAATTTTGAAAACGGTTTTGTTAAATGAAACGGAATATTCAAAAAAATATTTTTTGAAAAAGAAAGTAAACTCGAAGCAAAAAAATAATCAAAACTATTTTCAAATAAAAGATTTGAAGAATATTTTTTTAATTCATTTTCAATAGAAAAAATAAACTCGTTTAACTTTTTAATTTCACTTGAAAAAAAAGATTCTTTTTTTGTACAAGACCAAAGTAAAGAATGATTTTTTGACAAAACTACTTTTTTTTCATCCAGCAATTTTATTGCATCAACCAAAGGAACTAAATATTTGTTATTTGAATTCAGTGGACCAACAGGAAAATTTTTTAAGCCAAATTCATTTTTTTTCAAACGCCTTATTTTTTTATTAGGATTATTAATATTAAATAAATTTGAAAAAGAACCCGAAGTTGAAATATAAAAAAAATCTTTTTCTAAAGGAATTATTTCTATTAATGAACTCGGCAAAATATTTTTATCATCTATTTTAACAGGCTTACAACAATCACAATTTATAACATCTTTACCAATATTAAAAAAATTGTTTGTCATTGTTTGTAACCAAACAAAAGAAAAATCAATTTCTGAAAAATCTTCAAATAAACCATAAGGCGCAAAATCAATATGTGAAAAAACCTTGTTTTCTTTTTTCCAAGTAATTGGAACACCATTTGAAAAATAAATATTTTCTAATAATGATTCTGTTTGCTCATCAATGTTTTCGGGCAACTCGCCAATAGGTAATTTTAACAAATTAGAAAGAGCGCTTTGTGAAATCAAACTAATTAAATTCTTTTTATTAATATTTAATGCTTCAGCAAAATCTATATTTGGAATTAAAAAAAAAGAAAAATCTTTTTCAACAAAAACTTTTTGTGGAATATTATACTCAAAACAAAATGAATCAAAATAAGACCAATCTTTTTCAATTAAGAAAACTCTTTCGGGCTCTAAAACCAAATATTTTTTACCAGAACAAAATGCAATAACTTGACTAATTTTTTTTAAATTATTAAAAGAATTTGAAGACACAATTTTATTGGAACCATAATCACAAATGTTAAAATTCTTAAAATCAAAAAAAACAAGTAATTTTTTTATATCTTCAATATTAATTGAATTATCTAAAATAAAATATGGTTTGAAAGAAAATCTTTTGGCTATTTGAGAAGAAGAATCTTTAAAATAACAAATAATCTCGCATTTTTCTTCAACATACTCTACTTTAAACAAGTACTTGTGTGGGCGCATGAAAAGATGGTTTTTTGTTTATTTAAAAACAAATTGGGTGTTTCATGCCGACCTATCAAAGTAAAAAATAAAAAAAATAATATGATTAAAACAATCAATTATTGCAACTAATAATTACAAACAACTAATACAAAAAAAGAATTACAAAAAATTACTTATTTCATCAACATTTTTTTTGTCATCAGCACAAAACATTTTTGCTGCTTCTTCCAAAGACATCTCATGCTTGCTTGGAGCTGACTCTCTTAATCTCACTTTAAAAAAAGTAGGAGCAGAAACTGCTTCCCCAACAATAATAGCTTCTCCAACCCTCAAAGAAGAAATCATTGAAATACTATTAGAATCCAAACCCTCACTTGATTGTTTAATATGATCTAAATCATAAGGATTAGATATCCTCAAAATTATGTTAGTATTACAATTTGCGAGAGTAGTTGTATCAAGTCTTTTTGGCCTTTGCGAAACAACAATAAGCGATGCACCAAATTTTCTACCTTCTCTTGCAATAGTTCTCAAAATTGGTTTTGCTAGAGCATGTTCAGCAGAGGTTGACTCTGGAATGAAATTATGGGCTTCTTCAACAAGAATTGCAAAAGGACAAATTTTTTTTGTTCTCCGCAAATTAAATAATTTTTGAGAAAAATAAGAAACAATTAACTGTTTTTTTCTCTCTGAAATAATTCCATTCAAATCAATAATTGTTAATTGACCCGTTTTCGCAAAATCAAATACTGATGGCTCATCAATTTTTCCAAAAATGTTTAAAGATAATAATTCATCAACCATAAAAGTTAATGGCACAGATGTTTTTGAATCTAATTTAGAAAATTCGGCTTTAATATTGTTTAAATCAAAAGGCCCTACTCCTGACTTCATTTCATCTCTTAGTTTTGAAATTATTCTTGACAATTCTCTCTTTTGAACAGGAGTAATTGAAGGAACTAGTGAAGAAAGCATTTGATGAGAAATATTTGAAGTAGCAATTTTTATTTGAGAAGCATTAATCACCCTAGTACTAGAAGAAAAATCCTTATAATTAGAATTTGAAACAGGTTCACCAAAAGAAGTGTATTCACCATGAGTATCAAAAACAATAACCGCAATTTTTCCTTGCTCATCAGAACGCTTTTGAAGTTCTTCTAATATTACTGACATCAAAAAAGATTTTCCAGCACCCGACATTGCTAACACAGCCAAGTGTTTTTGCAATAATTTTGACATATTTAGTTTTAATAAAACATCATGGAATTGTATTTTGCCTAAATACAAACCATTTTCTTCTAAACCAAGAAATTGTTTTATGTGATCATTAGTTGCAACAAAAACTTTTGTTCCAGGAGAAGGAGGAAAAGTTGAGCGTTGCATAAAAGAATCATTAAAAACACCAAGTGGCTTTGCTTTCGCAATCAAAAACTCCCAATCCGCAACAGGAAAATTTTTTTCTAGTTCAGAACCCATTGTTTTAACTGAATCAGGCCGCTCAAAATAACGATTTGTTTTAATCAATTCCTCAACCATACAAATCATTGTACCCTCAGAATAATTTAGTTCAACAAACATTCCCTTGTGAACAACCCCATTATTCACTACAAAATCAATTCTATTTGGCGAGGGCCCTTCAATTGTTGAAACAATTGTTCCTAATTGAACATTATCTAAATGCACACTCATTTTTTTCCACCATTTTTATTTAACAACATTTTTTGGCGAAAAGCAAGAATTGCTTTTTTTCTTTTCAAATATTCTCCAATGTGAGCAGTCTTCTTCAAAACCCTTGCAGAATCAGCACGAGCTTTTTTTTCTCGCGCAATTTTTCTTGCTAACTGCAAACTCTCTTTTTCTACACCATTAACATCCCTAATATTAATTCTTTTTCTCATTTTAATTCCCCCAAAACTTTTTCTAACTCATTAAAAGATTTTATTTCAAAATCTGGTTTCTCATTAGCATTATCAAGAATAATATTATCACGATTTATTAAAATGGTGTGAATACCAACATTTTTTGCTCCAAGAATATCTGCTCTTAAAGAATCGCCAACCATTACTGTTTCACTAGGATTAACCTTGAATTTTTTCAAAACAAATTCAAAAGCCTCTTTTTCAGGTTTCAAGTGTTTTAATTCAAAACTATAACCCAAAAAATCAAAATAATTTTTCAAATTTAATTGTTTCTCAATATTTTTTGCAGGCAAACTCTCAGTATTACTAAGGAGCGCTAAAAAATAATCTTTTTTTAATTTAACCAAATTTTTTTCAACATCAGGAAAAAAATTTATTTTATCAATTCTATTAAGATAAATCTCGTAAAAATTTTTTTCAAGAATATCTTTGTCAATACCATTAAAAGCAATAAAAAAATCTTTTTTTAATTTACTAATTGAAGAATACTTTTTTACTTGAACTGATTGTTCATATTTTTCAATGAATTCCTCTCTTGAAAAATCACTTTTATTAATCAAAGAAAATAAGTGAGAAAAATCAATTGTCGCAGGAATTAATGTTCTCCACAAATCAAAAATAATTAATTTAATCATAAACACACCAATCAAAATCAATTACTTAAATGGCCGAGAATTTCTCCTTAATTTTATTTTGGGGCCTAATTTGTCAATCATTTTATTATAGATTATTGAAATATCATCATCTTTTAAACGCGCTCTTAAATCAGCTTCTATTAATATTGAGGGATAAGAATATTCTTTGTGGATTGATGAAAGCATGTAAACAATTGAAGCAATTTTGTTTGCTTTGTCAACAATATTTTTTTTTGAAATAAATTCAATTCTTAGTGGAAAATCAAATTCGCTTGCCTTCATATAAAAAACAAATATTTTTTCAGCCCACTCTTTTTTATAATCTTTTAGAATAGGGTGCAAATTTGAATCATTAGTATAAGGAAAACAAAAAGTCCTTTCTTTTTTAAACAAAAAATAATCTAATAATAATGAATCAGACATATTTTTCAAAGAATTATTGTCAACAAATTTCTGTGATTCAACACACTCTTCCAATATTTGAATAAATCTTTTTCCCCTAGAATCCTCAATTGTTGAAATCAAAATACAATCATTTTTTTCTGCAACCAAATATAATTCTTGAAACAAATCAATTATTGATAAATAATCTGAATTTAAAACAGAATCATTTCTCGGTTTATCTTGGTATTGTGGAACAATAGAGCCATCAATGAACAAATAATTTGGTTTAAACTTAATAATAATATCAATTGAAAGTCTAACTTCTTTTCTTAATCTTTCAAGTGAAACACTTTGGGATTCCTCATCTTTTTCCAAAAAGCTTTTCAATAATAATGGCTCAGGCAACAAAACAGGCGAAGGAAAATAATCAGCTTGCTCAAGAATTGAATCTTTGTAAGAAAAAATTACTCCACCCATTTTTATTAAAATCAAATTAGCAAAATTAATTCTTTTTGAAACAAATCCAGAATCAACACCAGCAATTTTTCCAGAAAACTTTTTTTCATCAATATTTACAACAAAATTTTCTAAAAAATTCGGAGAAACTATTTTTTTTAAATTAATTAATTTAGAAACAACTTGTTCGTTATTCAACTGGTTTTTGTTAATAGTCGAACAAGCATCATCAAGAAAAGCGTTAAAATACATAAAGAGATTAGAATTCATTCATTTAAAATTCTTTACTAAGAATTGTGCCGGGCATGCGACAAATTTTTAAACAAAACAGGCTTTCTTATTTTAGTGATAGCATGAAAGCAAGATTTGATATTAAAAGCATAAAAGCACAATGGAAACCCCCATTTAAAAAAGAAATAACTGAAGAAGTGTTTGATGTTGAAGAAAACGAGAAATTCGATAAAATAATAGGCAATGGAAACAACGAATATGTTTTCAAACTAATAAGATTCAATAATGATTTTGCTGAAATAGAGTATTCAAAGCTTTTCACATTAAAAACAGGAAACCCTAACAAATATATTATAACAATTAATAGAGATCAAACAGTTGATATGGCATACTTATGGGGTGAAGACGGGGTAACAAAAAAGATAACATACAAAGGAATAATAATGCCTAGTGAAACAAAAACAAATGACATAAAAGACGAGAATACAACAGAAAATGAAGTAACAGGCGAAGAATAAAAAAATTAATTAAAAAAAGTAAAACTAATTTTCAAATTGACTTAATGAATTTAATTATTTCAAAATTGAAAACATTTAAAAACATTACATGAAATTATATTCATATGTCTTTGAGTTATCCACACAAATGCTTAAACATTCTTGGAAACGAAATAAGAATAAATATAATAAAATCTCTAAGAGAAAAACCAAAAACGGTTTTAGAATTATGCGAAGAACAAGGAAAAGAACAAAGCACAATAAGCCACGCATTACAACAACTAAGAAAATGTAATTTTGTAGGATTTGAAAAAAAAGGAAAAGAAAGATACTATTTTATTAAAAGCAAAATATTTACTAAAAATTCAAACAAAAACATTTTAGAATTAATAGAAGAACACGTTAAAGAATACTGTGGTGAGAAAAATGAGTAAAAAAATAATTTACCTTGACAATAGTGCGACAACACAAACAAGAAAAGAAGTGTTAAAAGAAACACAAAAATATTTTTTAAAAGAATTTGGAAATCCAAGTTCATTTCATTCAAAAGGATTTGAAGCAAAAAAAGCAATAAATAAATCAAGAGAAACAATTGCAAGAATATTGGGTTGTGAAAAAGAAGAAATAATATTTACTGGATCAGGAACAGAAAGCATTAATTTAGCAATAAAAGGAATTGCTTTCAGAGAATTGTTAAAAGGAAGAAAAGGACATTTTATAACACAAAAAACAGAACATGACGCTGTACTAGAAAGCATGCACTGGTTAGAAAAACTTGGTTTTGAAGTAACTTACATTAATGTTGATGAAAACGGTTTAATAAAATTAGGTGAATTAGAAAAAAAAATTAGGAATGATACTTTATTAGTTAGCATAATGTATGCTAACAATGAAATAGGAACAATACAACCAATAAAAAAAATATCAGAAATATGCAAAAATAAAAATATTTTATTTCACACTGATGCCTGTCAAGGAGCAGAATACTTGAACCTAAATGTAAAAGAATTAGGAATAGATTTAATGACAATAAATGGAAGCAAATTATATGGTTTCAAAGGAACAGGTTTATTATACAAGAAAAAAAAAGTTGAAATAGAACCAATAATTCATGGTGGAAAACACGAGTTTGGTTTAAGAGCAGGAACGGAAAATGTAACAGGAATAATTGCTATAGCAAAAGCACTAGAAATAGCAGAAAAAGAAAAAAAAAATGAAACAAAAAGACTTGAAAAACTAAGAGATTATATGATTAAACGAATACTAAAAGAAATAAATAAAACAAAATTAAATGGTTCAAAAAAAAGGTTACCAAACAATGTAAACATTTCATTTTATGGCGTAGAAGGAGAATCAATATTATTAATGTTGAACGAGAAAAGAATAATGGTTTCAACAGGATCAGCGTGCTCATCACAATCACTAGAACCAAGCCACGTGCTAATGGCAATAGGCCTCCCACACGAATTAAGTCACGGGAGTATAAGATTTAGTTTAGGAAAAACCACTACAAAAAAAGATGTTGATTACACAATAACAGAATTAAAAAAAATAATAAAAAAACTGAGAAAAATGAGTCCTGTTTGGGAAAAGGAGTTGAACAAATGAAATTTGAAGGACAAGACTGGTTTTATTCAGCAACAGTAAAAGAGCATTTCTTGAAACCAAAAAATGTTTTAAAAAATGAAGGAGAAATAAAAAATTATAATGGTTATGGTAAAGTAGGGAACATGAAATGTGGAGACATAATGGAATTATGGATAAAAATAGAAAAAGGAATAATAAAAAAATGTAAATGGAGAACATTTGGTTCTATTCACCCACAAGAAAAAGTTTTAATGAGTGATTATACATATAAAGCAGCAAAAAATATAAAACCCGGAAATGTTATCATAGATGGCAATGGGAAAAAAAACCTTGTTGAAACAAAAAAAGAAAAAGACTATTCTGGAAAATTAATAACTATTTTTTTGTCAACATCCAAATTTTATAATTTTACAGTTACCCCTAATCATCCAATTCAAATAATAAAAAGAAATCAAGTTTCAATGATAAATAGATTAAAAGGAACCCATTGGTCAGAAGTATCTCAAAAAAAAATTGATTTTGCAGAATCTCAAATTTATTCAGCAAGTGAATTAAGAAAAAGCGATTTTGTTTTATTTGGAATTTCAAAATTCACAAAAGATTCAAACGAATTAACTAAAGAATTATGCACTCTCTTAGGATATTATGTGTCAGATGGTGGAATACCTTCAAAAAACAGAGTAATATTTTATTTTGGTTTAGGCGAACAAAAATACATTAAAGAAATTGAAACAATATGTAAAAAAAACAAATGGAAAACAATAACTTATAAAAGAAATACTGAAAATGTTTATTGCATACAAATAAATGAACCAAAAATAGCAGCAATACTTAGAAAACACGGTGGTGAATCTGGAAACAAAAAATTTTCAGAAACCGTTCTCGTGTTACCAAAACAAAAACAACTAAAAATAATTAATTCATATGTAAATGGAGATGGTTGGACAACACAACAAAATAAAAATTGGGAACCCCAATTTTTCATATCAACTTCAAACGAAATCATAGCAAATCAACTCCAAATGATGTTGGCCAGAAACAAAATTTTTGCACCATTACATTATAGAGAACCACGAAAATTTGTAATAAAAGGAAAAACTTACAAAAATAAAGGCGAAATAAATTTGGTTTTCAGAAAAAATACAAAATATTCAAGAATAAAATTTAGTAAAAAAGAAAATGCTTTTTTAATACCAATATCAAAAATAATTGAAACTGATTATAATGGAAAAATAGTGGATTTGAGTCTTATTGAAACCCCAAACACATACAAAATAAAAGGAATATCAATTCATAATTGCGCAAGCGCAATAGCATCAACAAGCATGCTATCATTAATGATTACAGAAAATGGTGGAATGAAAATAAAAGATGCTTTAAAAATAACTGGAAAAGATATTACAGAAAGATTGAAGGGCTTGCCCCAAATAAAAATTCATTGCTCGGTTTTGGGCGACGAAGCACTAAGAGAAGCAATAAAAGATTATGAAAAAAAGCAAGAAATTAAAAACTCTGAAAAATAAGTATTATTATGCCTTTACCAAACAAAAAAGCAAAATCAATAAGAATAAGTGAGAAAAAACCTTTTGTAATAAGTGCTTCGCCAAAAGGACTAGTTATTGGAAAATATATGTCAGCTTATTTAAACCCAAAACCAACTAACACTAAAAAAATGTTTCTTGAAGTTGAAGCAAAGCTAAACATACTTGGAAAACAAATGAGAAATATAAAAAGAAATCAAACAGAAGAAAACCCTTATGGGAGAAGAGTAATGATACAATTTTTCAAAGAAGCAGCAAATTATACTGAGTTAAAATGGAAAATGCTACAAGAAAAAATTAATAAAGAAGGAGCAAACAAAGAAAAAATAATGGAAGAAATTAAACAAGCAGAATCAGATTTTAATTATTTTTGGAGTAAACACAGATTATTAATGCCCAAAAAAGAACAAAAAAAACCACAAGAAATTAAAGTAAAAAAAGCCGAGCAAAAACTTGACGAAAGTAGAGAAAAATTAAAAAGAATTCAAAAAGAATATGGTGCACAAAGTTGGCAAGCACAAAAAGCCCTCTTAGAACACTTAGAAAATTTTAAAACATTTTTATACAAAGAAGCAGATTATTTAAATTTGCTAATAGCAGAAAATCCAAAATTATCTAGAGACATAAAAACAAGTTTAAATACAATAGAAACTAATTTTAAGAAAATAGCAAAAAGAATAGCATTTTTACGAGAAAGATTATAACGAATTGGTTTAAAAGGAAAAAGGACCAAACATAAATTATGGAACTCGCACAATATATAATAATAAATAATTCTTTAGGAATGGGCAAAGGCAAAATGATTGCACAAGGATGCCATGCAGCCATAGCAGTATTAGAAAAAGTAAAACCAGAAACAATCCAAGAATGGAAAAACCAAGGAATGAAAAAAATTGTTTTAAAAGTAAATTCAACAGAAGAACTATTAAACTTATTTCAAAAAACAAAAAAAGAATTGCCTTGCGCATTAATAACTGACGCAGGAAAAACCCAAATAGAAAGTGGAAGCAAAACTGCTTTTGCTTGCGGGCCAACAGAGGAATCAAAAAGTAGCAAATATTTCTCTCATTTAAAATTATTATAATACAAAAAAATATTAAATGGTGAAAAAATGTTCAAAGGATTTCTCAAACATGTTAATAATATAATTGATGCAAGCAATCTAATATTCGAAATAATTGATGCACGGTATCCTGAAAAAACACGAAATTTTGAACTCGAAAAAAAAATTCTAAAAAAAGGAAAAAAATTAATAATTATAATAAACAAATCTGATTTAGTAGAAAAAGAAAAAATAGAGAATGATAAAGAAAAATTATTTAACAAAACAAGATTTAGAACCATATTTGTTTCAGCAAAAAATAAAACAGGAATAAACTTAATAAGAAAAGAAATAGGCATGGCAAAAAAAGGCAACTCATTAACAATAGGAATTATTGGTTACCCTAACACTGGCAAAAGCACTTTAATAAATTCAATTGCTGGAAAAGGAAAGGGCAGGGTCGCAACATCAAAAAAAGCTGGTTTAACAAGAGGCTTGCAAAGAATAAAAATAAGTGATGGAATTTATTTGCTTGATAGCCCAGGAATAATACCAAGAAAAAAAGAAGAAACAGATTTGTTTTTAGTTAACTCAAAAAATATTAACCAGTTAAAAGACCTTGAAGGAACCGCTTACAAAATAATACAAGAAATCGGTTTAGACAAAATGATACAATATTTTAGAATAAAAAAAGTTAGTGACGAAGAAGAATTTTTGGAAGAACTAGCAATAAAACAAAACTTATTAAAAAAAGGAGCTTTACCAGACACAATCAAATCAGCAAGATTCTTGCTTGAAAGATACCAAAAAAACGAATTAGTTTAAAAACAAAAATAATACAAAAAAATAACTAATTTGGCATAAAAATAATAAATAAAATATTAAAATTAATATATTTTATAAAAAAATAAATTAACACTAAATAAAAAAATAAATTAACACTAAATAAAAAAATAAATTAACACTAAATAAAAAAATTAATTAACATAAAATAAAATTAACATACTAAATAAAATGTTATAATCAAATAAAAAATTAGAATTGCCTTACTTAACAAAAAAATTAGTTCAAGGATTCTATTAACTCAATAATTTTTCTAATATTAATCTTGTTTTTCAAAGACTTTTCTTTCTCTAAACGCAAATTGAATTCCATTAATAATTCTTCATTGTTAAAACGCATAATAATAATAAGAAAAAAAGGATTATAAAACAAACGAATTTGATAAAAATGATATTAAATAGAGTTCAAAGAATTGATTGTTGACCAATAATAACATTCAAATCAATTGAATGCTTTTTGGCTTCATCTAATGAGAGCATATAATTTTTTCCAGCAAGGTGAAAAACATCATGTTTAAGGAAAAGCCAGCCCTTATTTGGAATCTTCCAAGCGACAACGAATTCAGCACCAGCTTTCTCAGCCCAACCAATTTCTTCATCTAACTGTTCTTTAACAATTGGTAAATAATTGCCTTTTCTTGCCTTACACTCAAAAGCCAGTATTTTGCCGTTTAAAAGAGCAACAATATCAGGACAAGGCAAAGGGTTAACACCAGAACCTGCAACACGCAAAACAGCAAACCCCTTTGAATCAAGAATTTTTATTAACTCTCGCTCAGCATTTGCACCTTTATTATAATGAGCCATAAATGAAATAATACAAAACAAGTTTAATAATAATATGATAACCTTATTTCTTCAAAAAGACAATTTTGTTCTCAAAAAGGTAAGTTTAAAATCCCTACATAACAAGAAAATCTTTAAGAATTAGGAATTTAAATGAAAACGGTTGTAAAATTAAAGGTTTTTACCGGAAAACCAGTTACCAGAATTTATCTTGGTAATGACGGAGAAACATTATTAATTGATGTTAAAAACAAACCTGAAAAAAATAAAGCGAATAAGGAAATTATAAAAATATTAAAAAAGTTTTTTAAAAGCGAAGTCAAAATAGTTTCAGGGTTAAAACAAAAAAACAAAATTATTGAAATTTATTCTAAAAAAGAAGAAATATTCAAGAAATTTAAAGCCTAATTCTAAAAAAATTAAAAATAGGGAGTGAAAAAATGGCAAAAACATATTTAAGTGCTATAAAATACGAAATAAAAGCAGTTTATGAAGTCGATGGAATAGTTGAGAAACCAGACATCATAGGAGCAATATTCGGCCAAAGCGAAGGCTTACTAGGCGAAGACATGGATCTAAAAGAATTACAACAAGCTGGAAAATTAGGAAGAATAGAAATAACTGTAAACAAGCAAAAAGGAAAAACTACTGGAGAAATAATAATTCCTAGTTCATTAGACCAAGTAAAAACAAGTATTCTTGCGGCAACAATAGAAACAGTTGAAAAAGTTGGGCCTTGTAATACAACAGTAAAAATATTAAAAATAAATGATACAAGAAAAGAAAAAAGAGATATTATTACTGACAGAGCAAAACAATTGCTAACAAGAATGCAAAAATTTGAGGGAATAGAAACAACAGAAATCGCTGACAATATAAAAAGTCAAATAAGAACAGCAAAAATAATTAGTTTGAATGGCTTACCAGCAGGACCAGAAGCACAAACAAGCGAAGAAATAATAATTGTTGAAGGGAGAGCAGACGTTTTGAAACTATTAAGCTATGGAATAAAAAATGCTGTAGCAATGAACGGAAGCAATATTGAAAAATCCTTAATAGATTTGTGCAAACAAAAAACAACAACAATGCTTGTTGATGGTGACAGGGGCGGAGAACTAAACGCAAAAAAATTAGCATCCCTAACAGACATTAATTTTGTTGCAAGAGCACCTGATGGAAAAGAAGTTGAAGAACTAACACAAAAAGAAATACTACAATCATTAAAAAGAAAACTAACAATCAATGATTTTTTAAAAGGAAAAACAAGTAATTATCCAAATCAAAAAAGTTATGAACCAAGACCATACAATTCATACCAAAACAATAACTACAACAATAGAAATAATTACTCAAACTATAATAATAACACAAATAATAGAAACCCACGATTTGATAATAGGCGAAACGGATTCAACTCTTGGAAACCAAGAACACAAGAATATTTTGATCCATTCAAAGGAAATTATAGATCAAAACCACAAACAATAACAGCAAAAATTGATAATATAATAAAACCAATGCAATCTATAACACAAAAACCAGCAACAATGCAAAATATAATACAAGAAAAACCAGTTACAATAAAACAAATAAATCCAAAAGAATTCGAATCAATAAAAAAAGATTTTGCAAAAATAAAGGGTAAATCAACCGCAAGATTCTATGATGAAAAAAACAAAAAAATCAAAGATGTTGCAGTAAAAGAACTTATTCACGCATTAGAAAAACAAAAAAAGAAAATAAAGACAATACTAATTGATGGAATAATAACAAAAAGACTTATTGATTCTGCAGAAAAAATGAACGTAGAAAATATTATTGGCGCAAGAAAAAGCATAGCAAAATCAGAAAAAATAAATATAATAACAATTTAAAAAAAATAGGAATTTTTTATTCCTATTTATTTTTTCTTTTTAAGAATTTTTTTATTAGAATCCTTATTTAATTCAATTTCTACTTGTTCAACTGGAACAATTATTGAGGACGAATTAAATAAAAACAATGCAAACAGGAAAATTATTGCCCAAACAAAGAAAACACTTACTGGAGTAGCAAAAGCAGTCCAAAATTGTCTTGATGTTAAATATGTTTTACCACCAACTACTTGCGCACCAGTTATCTGGTACAACGAGTTCTTACAATCCTGATACTTTAACTCTGACAAAATAGCATCCAACCCTTGAACATCCCCCTCAACACTATATGCTTTATCAACACAATAATTGAATTCTTTTACTGCTGACCACGAATCAAACATTACTGCCCCCGATTGAATAAGCATTAACACCGAAATGACTATTAGAAAAGCTCCAATCATTTTTGGCAACTGAGCATTCTTTGAACCAATTTTAAACAAAACAATTTTTTTCAAAATACCACCTAACAAATAAAAGAAAAACTTATATTTAAAGCTTCTTAAAAAAAGGTTTTTTAAAAAAAGTAAAATTGTTGTAAAAAACAAGGAAAAACTTAAGGTTTAAAAAGAAACTGCTAAACAATCTTTTTAGTTAAAATATGTTAATAAAAACATATTATCAAAATAAACAAGTTGAACTCGCTCAAAGAACGAGCAATTTTGATCAAACTTTTTTCAAAAGTTTGGGCCGGTGGTCTAGCGGCTATGACATCACCCTTACAAGGTGAGAGTCGACGGTTCGAATCCGTCTCGGCCCACTAAAAAAAATCAAAAAAAAAAAAACGAATTATACTATTTGAAAAACCACTACGCACCATTGAAAATAGTGCATGAGTCAAGAGTTCGCTAGACGATACTGGCGTAAAAACCCGTCTCGACCCACTAAAAAAATTATTCCGCAAAATACAAAAACTATTTTATAAGAAAAGCAATAAAAAGAACAAATACAATACAATAATATGAATAAAATAATCTTAGCAATTTTTTTAATTTTTTTAACAAATATTGTTTTTTCAGAAACATTTTATCCAACAACAATAAACGAACTTGATTTAACAATAAAAATGCACGGCATTGGAAAAATTACTGGGTTAAAAGAAGGCCAAGAAGTTGTTTTCCAAACACTAACTTTTCAAGAAACTAATTACCAAAAAGTTAATTCTGTACAAGAAATATTATACACGCAAAATAATATTTATCACCCCGAATATGTTTTAGACGAATATGGAAACAAATATGTCAAATTTGTTATAAAAGAAAATGGGGAATTTAATTACAAAATAACTGCTAACATAAAAACAAAATCATTAATTCATGAAATAGAAGATGTTAATATTGGAAGGTACCCTGAAAGTGTAAAAATCTTTACAGAGCGGAGTAATTTAATTGAAAGTAGTTCAATTGAAATTCAAACAGTTGCAAACAATAAGTTTCCACGCAATAGTTTTATTGAAATATTGAATCAAACTATTTTTTGGGTAAACGATTACGTTGAATACGCAAGTAATGAAGAATTTCAAAAATATTATTTACTACAAAAATCTGCTATTGATACATTATTATCCAAAAAAGGCGTTTGTGACGAATTTACTAATTTAGCTGCTGCCATACTAAGAGCAAAAAATATTCCCACAAGAATAATAATTGGACCAACTTTTGATGGACAAGAATGGGGAAACCACGCGTGGTTAGAAGTATACCACGAAAAACACGGGTGGATTCCATCAGACCCAACTTTCAGAGAACCCGGTTTTGTTGACGGAACACACATAAAAATGGGTTCGTTTACTGATGTTACCTTATCACAAGCAAAAGCAATTTTTCCATCAAACGCAAGCATTAATTTTCAAACAAGAACTATTCCAGAAGTAGAAATTAATTCAAAAGAATACTTTTTAAACACACAATTAAAATCATTAACACAAAAATTTCAGACAAACAAATGGAATGATTTAAATATTGAAATAAAAAATAACACAGATGGATTTTTAACAATTCCTCTAAAAATAAAATCTTCTGGGAGTTCAATCCCATTATCACTACAAGGAACAGAAGAGATTATTGGAGAATTAATTTTTGACGAAAAAACAAAATCAATTGAATTAGCAGCAAGAGAAAAAGGAACTATTTGTTTCAAAGTTTATCCCAACCTAAATTTGGATAATATGCCAGATGTGAAAGGCAGCATACTAATTTATAGTTTATCAGAACCTTACCAAGCAAATTTTGAGATTACGAGTGGCCCAAAAGAAAATAATGGTTCGGTTAAAGTAAAAGATGTTGTACCAGTAATATTAAATGATAAAATAAGATTTGATATAAAACTATTAAACACTTTTTCCACGGAAAAAGAAGTAATAATTAATATTAATGAAAATGATTCTGTTTGGAGTGAAATAATAACTCCTTTTACATTAAAAGAAATACAACGAGAATTTCCTCTTAATAAAAATTATTATAATCTAGTTATTGATACTCCAACAGAAAAATATTCAACAATAATAATTGTTAACGAACAAAAAATAATTCAACAAGAACCAACAAAAGAAACTATAATAATACAAAAAATTGAAACAGACACTGCCAATTCCCTACTAAGACTAAATCCAATAGAACTGATTATATTTGCAATACTACCAATAATTGCTTTTACATTATTAATCATTTTTGCAACAAAAAAAAGGTATGTGTAATAGAATACTTTAAAAACATTCCAAAAAATAATTATAATACAAAAAGCCAAAGGCATTTAAAAAAAGCGATTGTAGTCTAATGGTTTATGATTCGCCCTTGCCAAGGACGAGGCCCGGGTTCAATTCCCGGCAGTCGCATACAAACTAATAAAAAACCTAATTAAAAGAAAGCTTATTTAAAATGCAATACTAATAATTTGTCATGAATTTCAAGCCAACCAAAAAAAAATTGATGATAAGCATTGTTATTCCAATAATTATTTGGGTAACCAATTTTTTAGATGGCTTAGACGAACTCAGTTGTCTGGATTGCACAACAGAAATAGTTCAACAACAATGGTTTGAATGGAACATGCTTACTATTTCAATTAGCATTGGCCTCGCAATAATATTTTATGTTGTTTATAGTCTTGTTCAAAAAAAAGAATTTAACACGAATAACATAACTAAAAAAAATAATACAAACAACACAACTAAAAAAAATAATACAAACAATAATTAAATTAATCAAAAAATTTAAAGACAAAAAACATTAAAACAAAACAATAAACAAAAAAATTTTAAATTTTTTAATATTGATTTTATTTCTTCTTTTTAACTACTTTTTTTGTTGTTTTAACAAGCTTCTCTTTTGTTTTTTTAACAGACTTTTTACTTTTAATATTACTTGATTTAACAATTTTTTTTCTTTTTGTTACTTGGTTTGCAAGAACACGCTTAATAATTTTTTCAGATTCAAAATGCCTTGTTAATTGAGAATACATTTCAATAAAACCAAAATAATAACCAATAATAGTTGGTGCTAAAGCAAATAAAGCAGCAAGAGAAACCGCCATTTTATATGACAAAGCAATTGTAAGATAATTCAACAAAAGAAGGTTTGCAATTGCGCCCAAAATCATGCAAACAACAATAAAAACAACTAAAACTGTTGCAATACTAAAAAAATAACCAAAAAAAACTTGCCAAACTTTTTTATAAGTTAACCTCCAAGATTCATTAATCGCACCTATTATTGAAACATCATCGTGAAAAAATATTGTCAAAGAAAAAGAAATTCTAAGCGCATTATAAAATACAAAAAGCAAATAAAGCAAAACAAAAACTAACAAAGAATAATAAATAAAAATAGAAACAACAAAAATATTATAATAACCAAGAAGAATTGACCCTAACAATAATAATATTTGAGTAAATCTAAAATTCTTGTTTTTGTTCCAAACAAAAATAAAAAAGAACTCGCAAAAAATTAAAAAAATTGAATCAACAAAACGAGTTATTGAAACCTCCCTAGAATTAAAATTTTTACTATTTAAAACAAAACAAGTTAATAATAACAAACCAAGAAGAACTGAAATATAAGTTATTACATAAAGCCCTTGAAGAGCCCAAGAAAAACCCGCATAAAAAAAACCAGCATCAAATGCAATTGGAACTAAAAACAATACTGGTAAAGAAAGCCAAAAAAACAAAATAAACCACATTGCCTTTGAAACAGAAAACCACTCAAAGGTAGCATGTATTATTTTATCATAATCCATAAAAGACTAATACGTTAGTTATTTTTAAGCTTTATCATATTAAATAATTTTGTCTAATTCCATTTTAACTTGTAAAAAAACTTTTTCAATAGATAAATTAGCATCAATTATTTTTATGTTCTCGCTTGGAAGATTAGAGGGCAAGTCCAAAAAATACTTTCTCAAATTTGACACAAACTCTTTTTCCCTGAACTTGTCAGAATCTTTTCTCTTATCATCTTTAGCATTACTAATCCTATCAAGTGAAACATCAGGATCCACATCAAAAATTAATGCTAAATCCGGCGCCAAAAAATTTTTGTGACTTGAAAAAACTTTTTCAAAACTAGTCCCTTGAACAGTTTGATAAGCAATAGAAGAATATTTGTAACGATCACACAAAATAACAAAATTTTTTTCAATTAATGGTTTAATAATATTATCAATATGCCATTGCCTATCCCTAACAAACAAATCAAATAACTCATCCTTAAAATCATCACTTGTTTTTTGTAATTTAAACAATTTTCTAATTTCTAAACCAAACGGGCCTTGAGTAGGCTCATCAGTAATAAGAATGTTATCGAACTTTTTGTCTTTATCAAAAATATATTCAAAAGATTTTTTTATTTGAGTTCCTTTACCCGAACCAGGCAAACCATCAAAAACAATAAATTTTCCAGAAATAATAATCACTCATAAAAGAAAGAACTAATAAGTTAATAACCTTTTACTAAAAAAATTAAAAATTTATTACAAAAAAAATATACATAACAAGGTTTTGTTTAAAAATAAAACCCTTAAACAAATTATTAAAAGCAAACTAATGATATACCAAAGGTATAAAATAATTTAATAATTCGCGTCCGTGATGTAATGGTAGCATTGAAGCCTTCCACAACAATATAAAATAAATATTGTTGATGATAGCTTTTCGTCGGGGTTCAAATCCCCGCGGGCGCATAAAAAAAATATAGAAAATAAAATTAATTATTGAACATAAAAAAATAAATACTCTTTACTTTGTTGAATAAAAACAAAATTTTTTAAAAAAACAAACATATTTATTTAAAAAAAAGCTTATTTAATAGATTTATATGACACAAAATTTATTTGTTGATGAAGATATTGATTTCTCTCCAAAAAATAATAAAAAATTTATTTTTTTAACAATAATTCTTATCATAATTATAATCATTATTACAACAACATTTTTCTTATTAAATAATACCCAAAATAATAATGGGTTAATTACTGATGACAATACAATAAATGATTATAACACAACAAACAATAATATAATAATAAATAACGAATTAGGAAATAATGACACAAACAAAATACTTGTTGAAAAATATTGTAAAGATATTAATCAAATAAATCTTTCACAAACAATCGCTGTTGCAACAAATTACCCACACATTTTAGCGCCAATAAGCAACAGAAACGAAACAACTAATTTTTTTATAATTGTTACAAATCAAAAAATCAATGAGTTTTGGAGAAACGATATCAATAATTCAACAGAAAAATTAAATGAATTAATACAAGTATTAAAAGGCAAAGGAGTTTTAAACATCGTTCTATCAAACCCAAGCGAGAGAATGACAAATGCTCTAAAAGAAGGAGGAATTAATTGTTTTGATAGTAATGATAAAGGAATAAACATATTCACCGACCAAAAAAAAGTATTAGAAGCAGACTGTTTACAACTTTTACCAGAAGAAATATCAAATTCAAAATTAGCGATTCCTGCACAATCACTTAATTTAGATGAAAAAGTTAGCCTTAATGAATATAACCCAAATTATTTTTTAATATATGAAAATGGATTATTCAAAGAAGCAATTCAACTTACTGATTCACTAACATATCTAGAAATTGTTGAATTATTAAAAGAAAAAGAAATAAATGGTTTTGTAACTGCTTCAAATCAAAACACTATTTTCAAAAATGAATTAGCAAAATCAAGTATAATGTGTTATATTGAAACTCGAAAAATTTCAGAAATCTTTCAAACAAACTAGTTCTATTTTTAATTGATTCCAAACAAAAAATTAATATGAAAAAAGAAAAACAAGAAGCCTTAGAAATAAAAGCAAAAAAAATAAATCCAAAACAAAAAATTGCTCTTGAAAGAATTTATAGATTATTTGAACTAGCAAGCGAAATACAAAAAAACAAAATAGACGACAAAGAAAAATTTGTTAAAAAATATTTAATGTTAGCAAAAAGAATTGGTGAAAAAACAAATGTTAGCATACCCAAAGAACTTAAAAAAAGTTTTTGCAAAAAATGTTATTCTTTGAATGTTCAAAAAATAGAGCAAAAACCATTTTTGATTATAAAATGCAGTAATTGTAGATTTGAAAAAAAATTTTCTCTATAAACAAAAAATAGTTCATTAGAAAGAAATAAAAATAACTAATCAATAATAACTATATGCAAAGAAACTTAAAACAAAAAGCACAAGGAGCAATAGAATACTTACTAATTATTGGAGCATCAATACTTGTTGTAGCAATAGTAATAATTGCGCTAGTAACATTAACAGGAACAACAAATATTAATGAAGAGAGTGGAAGCACATTAGATGCACTACAACAATTAAAAGACCAACAATTAGGAATAATCAACAATAACGAAACTGAAGAACCTGAAACACCCATAAATAATCAAATTTATTTAGTAGAATTATTAGAAACAAAAACAATTGGAGAAATATTGGCAGACGCTCCAAACCTAATACTGTTAGAATACGAAGAAGAAACTTGTACAAAATATTCATCTGATAGTATTTCTTGTAATTCCGGGTCAACTCAAAATACTCAAATCACATCAGGAGAAAAAATTATTTTGAACCCAACTGATTGCGAAACAGTATTTGATTTAAATGAAGAACTTTTTGGGGCAGTACTTGAAGATTATAGAGAAATGATTGTTGAAAAATATGAAAAACAATACTTGTATTTTACTCCAGATGAAAGTTTGAATACAATTCCAAAAATATTTAATGACGCTCCTGATGGAACCAGAATAACAGTGGGCACGATTAATTATGAATTTCATCAAAGCAATGAAACACCTGTAATATACTATGAAAAAGAAAATGACAATTTGACAATAACAAACGATAATTCAAATGGTTTATTTAATGTTCTTGAAGAAAGTGATGAAGCAATAATATACATACAAGAATACCCTTATGGAATAATTGGAAATTATTCAAAAAAAATTAGTGGAACAATACAAAATGAACAAACACAAAATAAATATGAAATACTTATAACAAACCCTTTTGAAACAATTAATCGCGAACAATATAACGAATATTTTGTCAGATATGTTCTAACAAAAGATTATTCGTGTTATACCGTAGAACAAGCCCTTAACAAAATTAAAGAAGTGTTACAAACTAATTATCACGCGGAAATTGGCTTCTGTAGTAGTTGGAAATATGACGAGGACCTAGATGGATTTTCAGAAGAAACAAACAATTATGGTTCTGGGTGTGCAAAACAATTGACTCCTGCCGATGTAATGGAAATATATGTTTACTTACCTGTTGAAGAAACCTTGCCTGAAATTGATTTTAGTTGTAATTAATTAAAAAAACTAAAACAAAAGAATAAAAACTTAAAAAAACAAGCATTTAAAAGCTTTTTTTGAAGCAATTGTTCTAGCTGATGGCTCTTTAATTTATTATAAATTAAATTGAGCATAATAGCACTGAAAAAGGTGATTTAATGGGAGTAAATGATGTACCAACGAAGTACTTGATAGAAGAAACGACAACAAAATTAAAAAGCGAATTAGAACAACCAGCTTTTGTTGGTTTTGTTAAGAGTGGAGTCCACAAAGAAAGAGCACCACTAAGAGACGACTGGTTTTATGTTAGAATGGCAAGCATCCTATACAGAACTCACAAATGGAATGTTATAGGAACAGCAAGACTAAGAAGTTATTATGGCGGGAGAAAAAGAAGAGGAGTAAAAACAGAGCATTTTAGAAAAGCAAGTGGAAAAGTTATTAGGAGTGCAGTACAAAACTTGGAAAAAGCGGGTTACTTAGAAAAAGCAAAGCCAAGAGGAAGACAATTAACTGGAAAAGGGAAAAAACTTTTGAACGAAATGGCAAAAATAGTTACAATCGGATTAAAAGAAGGAAAATATGTGAAAAAAGAAAAAGTAAAAAAAGATGTAAAACAAGCAAAAGAAGTTAATGAAGCTTTAAGAGAACAAAACGTTGACAGAAAAAAGGATATTAAAAAAGGTGATAAGAAATGAGCCGAAACAAAGACAAAGAATTCAAAGATTTTCAAATAAGTGAGAGAAAAAAAATTGGTTCAGGATTAACAAGTGCACCAGTATGGTTAATGCAAAAAGCTGGTGAAAGATTATGGAATTCAAGACAAAAAAGGACTTGGAAGAACATTGATTTGGGCGATAGATTCAAAGAACACGAGAGAAAACAAGCAAAAAAAAGAATTAAGAGTGGCGACCACAAAAAAGGTGGAAGGGATTACTAGGAGATGATTTGAATGGTAAAAGAATTTAAAGAAAAAATTATAACAATTAATTTGAGAAAAGCGTTTGACAAACCAATGACAAAAAGAGCAAAATCAGCGTTATACATTTTGAAACAAGCAGTAAGAAAAGAAACAAAAAAAGATAATATAAAAATAAGCAACCAAGTAAATGAAGAGTTATGGCAAAATGGTTTATTTAAGAGTATAAGAAAAATAACTATAAAAGTAATTCATGACAAGGAAATGATAAGAGTACTAATGCCAAACGAAAAATTTGAGACAAGAGAAAAAAATGATAAAAAAACAATCAAGGAAAAACTTGAAGAAAAAAAAGAAGAAGTAATAAAAAAAGATGAAACAAAGACAATAAAAAAAGAAAATACAAAGAAATAACAAAAAAAAGATTAGTTTTATGAATCTAAAAAGAATTAAATTACTTGGATCAGATTACATTGGTTTGTTTGCAATAACAAATGATAACTTGTGTTTAATACCCCATTCAACAGATGAAAAAACAATTAAAACGATTGAAGAAACACTTGATGTAAAAACACTAAAGACAAGCATCTATGAAAGTGCTTTAATATCTGTTTTCGCAAAAATGAATAACAAAGAAATAATTGTCCCAAGTTTTATAACAAACAAAGAAATAAACGAGATAGAAAAAGAAATTAAAATTAGAATTATTGAAACAGAAAATGCGCTTGGAAATCTCATGGAAATAAATGATAATAACGCAATAATATCAAAAACACTCAACAAAAATGTTTATGATCAAATAAAAAAAACAGGACTTGGAATACTACAAACAAATCTTGCAAGAACAGATGCAATTGGTTCATCAATAGTAATAACAAACAAAGCATTCCTAATAAATCCTAATGCAACAAGCGAAGAAATAAAAATAGTTCAACAATCAATAAATATTAAGGGTGGTTCATCAACAGCAAACACTGGAGACGCATTCATTAGGAATTCCGTAATAGCTAATTCCAAAGGAATATTGGTTGGAGAAAAAACAACAGGGCACGAAATGTCAAGAATAGAAGAAGCACTTAGTCAGGAGGAATAATAAATGAAAAAATTTGAAGTAAATGGAACATACAAACAAAAAAGCGAGGAAAAAAAATTCTTAAAACGGGTTAATGCGGAAAACAAAGAAAACGCAACAGAAAAAGTACTCTCATTAATTGGCGGGAAACAAAGAATAATAAGAAGAAATATAACTATTAACGAAGTAAAAGAGGTTGAGTAATAATGACACAACAAATAAGCGAACAACAATTAATACAAATAGCACAAAAACACGAAGAAATAATTAGAAGCCAACAAAATTTTTTACAAAATTTGAAAACAGCTTTAAAAGAAGCGTACGAAACAATTGAAGGGTTAAAAGAAATACAAAAAAATGATAAAAACGTTTTAATAAAATTGGGTTCAGGAATATTAATAGAAGCAGAAATAAAAAACAATAAAAAATGCAAACAAGCATTCTCAGAAAATGGTTACAAAGAAACAAGTATTGAAGAAGCAATAAAATGGATTGAAAAAAGAAAAAATAATTTAGAACAACAAGCACAAAAAGTTCAATCAGATATTATTAACACTGAACAAAAACTCGTTGAAATAATTAATGTAATAAAACAAATACAACACGAGAAAAGTAAAAATATTAGTGTGAAATAAAATGTTTGGGTTTCTTAAAAAAAAGATTGCTAATTTCAGTGAAAAACTAAAGCACAACGTGACTGAAAAAGAAAGCAAAACTATTTCTCAAAAAAATATAAAACAAAATCAAATTGAAGAAACCAGAAAAAAAGAAATTAAAGATAAAAAAACAAAAAAAGTAATAACTCCTTTCGTAAAAAAAAATGAAGAAACAATTCAAAAAAAACAAGCAAAAGAAAGTAAAAATATTTCCCAAGAAAAATCAATAAAAATAATTAATGACGAAGAAACAAAAAACATGATTATTGACGAGCCAGTAAAAACAAAAAAACTTGAAAAAACAATAAAAACAACCCCTACTAAACAACCAATAAAAACCGAAGAAGAAACCGAAATAATTAAAGAAACAAATCTTCTCCAAAAAAAATTTGTTGTAAAAAAAGTTGGAGAAGACAAAAGAGAACTAAAAGCAAATATTGGAGCAACCAGCAAAATAAAAAGCTTTTTTTCAAAACAAATTGAAATAAGTGAAAAAGAAATAGAAGAATTAATATTCGAGTTAGAATTAAGTTTAATAGAGAGTGATGTAGAACAAGACACAGCAAAAGAAATAACAGAACAAATACAAAAAAGATTAATTGGAAAAAAGGTTTCTTCAAAAAACTTGAATGAATACTTAAAAGAAATAATAAAAGAAATACTAAAAGAAATGATGCAAACAAAACAAATAAACTTGTTAGACGAAATAAAAAATAATTCCAAACCATTCAAAATAATCTTGTTGGGTCCTAATGGAGCAGGAAAAACAACGTCTATCGCAAAAATAACTTTTTTACTACAAAAAAATGGTTTTGATTGCGTTTGGGCGGCTTGCGATACTTTTAGGAGTGGCGCGATAGACCAGTTGAGTGAACACGCAGAAAAACTTGGTGTAAAAATAATTAAACAACAATATGGTGCTGACCCTGCAGCAGTAGCCTTTGATGCAATAAAAAGCGCTGAAGCAAACAATAATGATGTAATACTAATTGACACAGCGGGGAGACAAGAAACAAACAAGAACTTAATGGAAGAATTAAAGAAACTAGAACGAGTAGTAAAACCAAACCTAAAAATTTATGTTGGAGAAGCGTACACTGGACAAGGATTATTAGAAATGGCTAAAGAATTTGATGAAAAAATAGGCGTAAACGCATTTATTCTAACAAAAATAGATACTGATGCTAAAGGAGGCACTACTATATCATTATTATACAAACTAAAAAAACCAATTCTTTTTGTTGGAACAGGACAAGAATACGAAGACTTTGAAAAATTTACGCCAGAATTTATTTTAAACAGAATAATATAATTTATTAAAAATAAAAACAATTTAAAATTAATAAAAACTATTTAAAAAATTAAAAAAAATAATTAGAAAAATAAAACAAAATACTTAAAAAAATAAAATAATTAGAATTACTTAAAAAAATAAACTAATTAAAACTACCAAAAAAATAATTAGCACAATAAAACAAAACAATTAAAAAAAATAAACTAATTAAAACTACCAAAAAAATAATTAGCACAATAAATTAAAACAATTGAAAAAAAATAAGGAACTTAATACTGGTTTGTTATTAAAAAAGATTATTTTAATTAAAACCAAGTTAATTTACTTAACAATTATTCCTTTCAACGCATTAATCCTGTCTTCAATAGGAGGATGCGTAGAAAACAAACTTTGTAAAAATATTTTTTGGCCTTTTAACGGATTAGAAATGTATAAGTGGGCTGTTGCCTTGTTAGCCGAAACCAATTTACTTGAATCACTTGATATTACTTCAAGAGCCGAAGCTAAACCAAATGGGTTCCTAGTCATTTCTGCTGCACTAGCATCAGCAACAAACTCTCTTTTCCTTGATATAGCAAAAGTAATCATTTTAGCAACAATAGGTGTTACTATTGCAAGTATTATTGAAACTATTATAGCAATAATTATTATTCCGCCACCAGAATTTTTTGAACTACCCCTATTACTAATTGAACCAAACAAAAACATTCTGAATAACATGTCCGATAATAGAACTGTTATTCCAACCAAGACTGTTGCAAGAGTCATTGTTCGCACATCATAATTTTTGATGTGACTTAACTCATGAGCAGCAACGCCTTGTAATTGCTCCCTATTTAATTTTTGTATACAACCAATTGTAAAACAAACAACCGCGTGTTGAGGGTCCCTGCCAGTAGCAAACGCATTAATTGCGTTATCATTAATAACAAATACGCGTGGCATTGGTAAACCAGAAGCAAGACACAACTCTTCAATAATATTATATAATTGTTTGAATTGTTCTTTTGGAGCTTCTTTAGCACCAGTAATAGAAGTAACAATTTTGTCAGAATTATAGTAAGATATTATTGAAAATAATATTGTTAGAACACCAAAAATTGAGAAAAACAAAATAAATCCAAAACCATAATAAAAATCAAGAATCAGAGAAAAAATAAATGCGAGGAAACCAATTAACAAAAAAAACATTAGAAACAAAACAAAAGTCATTTTCTTGTTACGAGAAATCTGAGCATAAAAATCCATTTGAACACCAAAAAAATAAAAGATTTCAGAAGAGAATAAAATAATTAAAAAAATTATTTACTCAAATCTGAGAAATCAACTTTAACATTTTTTCTTTCAGAAGCTTGTGCTTCAAAAAAATCTTTACTCTTATTTCGCCCAGTAGCATCAGCAACTATTTTTGTTGGAAACTGCAAAATTATTGTATTCCAATGCATAACCATGTCATTATAGAATTGTCTTGCAAAAGAAACCTTGTTTTCAGTACTAGAAAGTTCTTCTTGCAAAGCCTTAAAATTCTCATTTGCTTTAAGAGAAGGATAAGCCTCAGCAACAGCAAAAATACTTTTTAAAGCACCCTCAAGCATTTGCTCCCCCTTAGCAGCATCCCTTGGACTTTTTGCCGAAAGAATAGAAGTCCTTGCTTTTGTGACATCAGTAAGAACTTTTCCCTCAAATTTAGCATAACCCTTAACAGTCTCAATAAGATTTGGAATTAAATCTGCTCGCCTCTTTAATTGAACATCAATTTGTGCCCAAGCATTCTCAACTTTTTTTTCAGAAGAAATAAGCGAATTATAAGTTAAAACAAACCACAAAATAAATGCTATTACAATAATTGCTAAACCAATCAAAATTATTTCAATCAATTAAACCACCTTCAACAAAAATAGTAAAGAAGAATATTTAAACGTAATGCATAAACAAAAATTTGACCAAAAAAACGCAAAAATTTAGAATTAAAAGACTTTTCCACAAATAAGTTTATTATGCTTGGAGAAAAATTAAGAAGTGCTATAGACAAAATTTCTGGTGCAGGAATTGTTGACGAAAAAATAGTAAAAGAATCTATAAAAGAAATACAACGAGCACTAATTAATTCTAATGTCGAGATTAACACTGTTCTAGAATTATCAAAAAAAATTGAGAAAAAAGCAAGTGAAAAACCAGAAGGCAATTTAAGTCAAAGAGAACACATAACAAAAGTAATTTATGACGAGTTAGTTAGAATACTTGGTGGAAAAGAAATTCCAGAAGAACCAAAAAGAATTTTGTTATGCGGTTTATTTGGTTCAGGAAAAACTACTAATGCAGGAAAACTTGGTTTATGGTACAAAAAAAGAGGGAAAAAAGTAGGGGTTATTGCAGCAGACACTTATAGGCCAGCAGCATTTGAACAACTAGAAAACAATGCAAAAATAGCTGGAATAGATTTTTTTGGAATAAAAAAAGAAAAGAATCCTTCAAAAATAATTAATGAAGCACTAAAAAAATTTGAAAAAAATGATTTAATAATATGTGATACTGCTGGGCGATCAGGATTAGATGATGAACTAGTAAAAGAAATAAAAGAAATTGATAAAGCATTTAAAGCAGACCAAAAGTGGCTTGTTATTGGAGCAGATATTGGTAATCTTGCAAAAAAACAAGCACAAGCATTCCATAACGCAATAGGCATTAATGGAGTAATAATAACAAAAATGGATGGCTCAAGCAAGGGAGGAGGAGCAATAATTGCTTGCAACGAAACTAACTCAAGTGTTTACTTTATTTCAACAGGAGAAAAAATAAATGATTTTGAAGAATTCAATGCTAACAGATACTTGTCAAAAATAATGGGTTATGGTGACCTAGAAGGATTATTAGAAAAAGTAAAAGAAATTGAAATGGAAAATGTTTCACCAGAAGAAATGCTAAAAGGAAATATTAATTTCAAAATATTTTACGAACAATTAAAAGCAACAAAAAAAATGGGTTCACTAAGCAAGATTGCAGAACTAATTGGATTCGGAAACAAAATACCAAAAGAAGCAATGGAAATGGGCCAAGAAAAAATGGAGTCATTCAAAATAATAATTGATTCAATGACAGAACAAGAAAGATTAGAACCAGAACTTTTAAACAGAAGCAGAATAGAAAGAATTGCTAAAGGATCAGGAACAAGTATTGAAGAAATAAGAGAACTAATAAAACAATTTAAGAAAATGAAAAAAATGTTTAAAAGATTCAAGGGAATGAACGAAAAAAGTGTTAAAAAATTAGGTGAAAATGATTTAGGAAAAATGATGCAAGAAATGCAAGGCAAAAAAGCATTAAAGAAAAAATTTAGATTCAAATAAATATCAAAAAATAATTGAAATTATTTAAAACAAAAAAAAGAAAAAAATAAGTAAAAAGCAAAATAAACAAAAAAATAATAAAATGAATAAACAAAAAATAATTAATTAAATAAGCAAAAAAATTATTAAAAAATAAATTGAAATTATTTAAAACAAAAAATAATAATATAAAAAAATAATTAAAAAAAATTAGAATTAAAAAATTAATAAAATAAAAGTAAAAATAAAAGGTTTTTTTATGTTAACAATAATACAACAAGTAATTCTACTAATTGGAACACTCCTAGGCGGAATAACCGATGCAAAAACAGGGTACATTTATGATTGGATAACTATTCCAATGATAATAATAGGAATAATAACTAGCATAATCCAACTCCAATTATTTAACATTTTTAGCGGGATAATAATTTTTGTTTTACTACTAGTATTTTACAAATTAGGCAAAATTGGTGGCGGAGACGTAAAAATGTTTACTGGAATAGCTTTATTGAATCCATTTAACAAAATTGATTTTTTAATAACGCTCTTTTTTTTTGCAGCGATAAGTTCAATGATTTTTTATTCAACATATTATTCTCTAAAATACTTTAAAAAAGGAGTAAAATTTGAGAGAGAAAAAAAAGGAATATTTAATGCAACAATAATATCACTAATAATAATTTTTTATTTTACAATAATGCTAAATCTTAGAATAATACAACCATTTTTCATAATGATAATTGCATTACCATTAGGTTTAGGGATAATTTATTTTTCATTACAAAAAGGAATTAAAGAAGAATTTTTTGAAGAAAAAATACGTGTCAATAAATTAGAAGATGACGAGGTTCTCGGCGAACAAAACAACGAAAAAATAAAAAAATTGTTGAAATGGAAAATGCTTTTAGGAAAAAAAGAAATTGAATTATTAAAAAAACACAAGATAAAAAGTGTTTTTGTTTTAAGAAATTTGCCAAAGTTTGGACCATTTATTTTTATTGGAACAATAATTGCAATTCTTGTTCCAGAGTTATTTACACTAGTTTTTTCAACAATATAATAAAATAATTCATTTATTCCTAAGAGAAAGAATTAAAATAAATAAAAAACAAGAATATTATATGAAAATACTTGTTACAGGAGCAGAAGGTTTTGTTGGAAAAGAATTGGTTAATGAATTAAAAAAAAAATATGTTATAACAAAATTTGATTCCAAAACAGGGCAAAATATTTTAGACAAAAAAAACTTGCGAACATATTTGATTGGAGTAGATTGTGTTATTCACTTAGCAGGAATAATCGATAATTCTAATGAAAAATTATGGCAAATAAATGTTGAGGGCACAAAAAATATTATTGAGGAAAGTCTTAATGCACACGTGAAAAAATTTATTTTTTTATCAAGTACGGGAGTATATGGTTTTACTAAAGGAATTATTGATGAAAATTCGGATCTAAAACCGGAAAATGATTATGAAAAAAGCAAGTTTGAGGGAGAACAAATTATTTTAAACAAACAAGAAGAAATACAAGTTAACATTATTAGGAGCGCAATGATTTTTGGTAATAATGATTATTGGAAAAAAATGATTAAACTTTTAGAAAAAAATATTCCATTACCTTGCAATGGAAAAAACAAATTCCAAATAATTTATGTAAAAGAATTGGTTAATGCCATAATAACGGTTTTAGAAAATGGTTCTCCTAACGAGATTTATTTGGTTGCAGGCAAAGAAAAGCCAACATTAACAGAGTTTTGCAAAAAAATAAAAAAGAATTTAGAAAAAAATGAGAAAATAATTCACTTACCAAGTTTTGTAGCAATAATAATAGGAAAAATATTTAGAATCAAAATAATAAATCGCGAAAATATAAGACACTTGTCAAAAGAAAGAAATTATAGTATTGAAAAATTAAATGCTATTGGTTATAAACAAAAATACTCTATAGATGAAGCAATAAAAATGACTGTTAATGAAATTAAAAAACAAAAAAATAAACTTAATTAATAAAACAATAATTAACTAAAAAAACAAAAAAAATAAACTTAATTAATAAAACAATAACTAACTAAAAAAACAAAAAAAATAAACTTAATTGATAAAATAATAACTAATTAAAAAACAAAAAAAATAAACTTAATTAATAAAACAATAACTAATTAAAAATAAAAAAAATAATTAAAAAAATAGAATTAAAAAAGTTCTAAGTTTAATTTACTACAAATAGAATATTTTAAAAAAATAATTTTTTTTGTGAAATAATAAATTTGACAAATTATCTTTTTGCTTTTGCACCATCTTTTACTGCCACACACAATTTTTTTAATTTGTTAGCAGCTTCTTTTTCAGAACCGGTTTTTTCTATTGCAGAACCAACATGAACGATATCGGCACCAGCAGAAATACAATCAAAAGCATACTCTGGTTTGTTTACGCCACCAGCAATCAATAATGGAATAGAAATAGCTTGTTTTGTAACAGAAACCATTTCTTTTGTAACAGGACAAGGTGCTCCGCCACCAGACTCAAGAATAGCTAGTTTAGAACCCATGAATTCACCAGCAAGAGCATTAGCAGCAGCAAGATAATTCAAGTTTCTGGGGATTAATTGTGCTCTACCCATGAAACCAACTGCCCTGCCAGGTTCAACAATAATATATGAAGTTGGGATAACTTCTAAACCTATTTTTTTTATTGGAAAAGATGATGCAACTTGTGCCCCTGAAATATAATAAGGATCATTACTATTAAGCATTGACATAAAATAAATTGCATCAGCATTGCTTGATAGAGTAGCTATGTTTCCTGGAAAAAGAATTGTTGGAATAGAACACACATCTTTTATTGCCAAAATAGTGTCATCCAATAATTTACCTTGAGCACCTAAAGAACCGCCAACAGCAATTGCTTTTGCACCAGCTTCCTCAGCAATTTTGGATATTTTTGCTGCCTGAGAAGGTGATTGGTTAGGTGGATCAATAACCAAAAATAATGCTCCGCTCTCTTCTTTTAATTGAGTTAATAATTTTGAGTAAACTTTACCATTAACCATAACAAACAATAGAAAAAACAAATATAAAAAGGCATTGTTTAAAGCAAACAATTAAAATAGTTAAACAAACAAAAATGAAAAACTTTAGTTAAAAAGGGTTTTGTTATCTTGAATAAATATGGAAGAACACCTTGACGAAATCATATTAGATATTACAAAAAAAACAGGTAAAAGTAATCAAGAAATAGAAAAATTAGTTAATGAAAAAGTAAACAAATTTTCAGGATTACTAACGAGACAAGGTGCTATTTTCATGCTACAAAAAGAATTTGGTTTAAAAAAAGATTATTTAAAAGAAATAAAAATTAATGAGTTACAAGAAGGCATGAAAGACTTTGAAATAAAAGGCACAATTAAAACAATTTACCCTTTAAAAGAATTTGAGAAAAATGGTAAAACCGGTAAAATACTTTCTTTTTTATTAGAAGATGAAACAGGGGTAATAAGAGTAACATTATGGAATGAGCAAATAAACAAATATGATTTAACAACAGGAAGCAAAATAAGAATAGGAAACGGTTTTGTAACAAATTACAATGAAAGAAAACAATTAAGTTTGGGGTATAATGGTGAAATTGAAATAATAGAAAAACAACTTGAAACATTTTGCAAGATAGGTGATTTGAGTGCAGGATCAAATAATGTAAATGTTGTTGGAAGATTATTAAGAAAATTTCCTTGCAAAGAATTTAACACTGAAAAAAAAGGAAAAGTTTGTAATTTTCAATTTGGCGATGAAACAGCTATTTTGAGAGCCACTGCTTGGAATGAAAAATCTAATGACTTACAAAAAATTGAAGATGGAGAAGCCATTGAAATAAAAAACGCTTATACAAAACAAGGAATGTATGGAATAGAATTACATTTGGGTTATAATACAACAATAAATATTTCAAAAAAAGAATTACCAAAGACAATTGAAATATTAAAAGAAAATATTAAAGAAAAAAATATTAATGAATTAACAGAAAATGAAAATGTTATAATAAAAACAAAAATCAAAGAAATAAAAAAAGGAGTTTTATTTTTTAATGCGTGCGAAAAATGTGGTAAAAAAATAATTGACAAAATTTGTGAAAACTGCGGGGAAACAAATGAAACAAAAAAAGCAGTAATAAATATTATTGTTGAAGATGATACAGGAGAAATAAACGCAATTTTTTTTGGAAAAAATGCTTTAGAAGCAATTTCTTTAAAACAAGAAGGATTTGAAAAAGAATTGAGCGAAAAAAGTAATGAAAAAATAATAGAAGAACTAAATGAAAAATTAAAAGAAAAAAAAATCAAACTATTTGGTTATGCAAAAGAAAATTCTTTTTCTGGGCAAACAGAATTCAATGTTAAAGAAATTGTGGTCGTGTAGAAATCCTATTGGATTTCTATTGTGAATGAAATAATTATTCTTCCCATTCTGTAAATAAAAAAAATAATTTATTTTTTAAAATAAATCTAAACAAAATGTTATCTTAACAAAATTATTGTCTTAACTCTATTTTTGTTGTTGCTTTACAATTATCAATTATTTTCATTATTTTATTTTTTTTCATGGGCTTCATTTTTCTTACACTTGGTTCATATGCGTGAGCAGGATCCATTTCTTGTAAAAACCATTTCTCATTTGGAATTAACAAAGCCATTTCACCAAAATCACTAATAGAAAGTTTTGGGTAAAGAGTTGTTCTAAATTCATGCGAAATATTTGAATTAATTATTAAGTCTAAAGAAGCTTTAATATTTTTTTGAGGAATTTGGCTACGAGTTATTAGAGAATATTTTTTTAACGGGGCTTTCAAATCCATTGCAATATAATCTAACAATTTTTTATTAATTAATTGTTCTAAAATTTGTGGGCTGCTACCATTAGTATCAAATTTTATTTCAAAACCAAAATCCTTAATTTTTTTAACAAAATCAATTATCCCGGGCGAACAAGTCGGTTCACCACCAGTTATTACAACCCCATCAAGCATTTTCTTGTTTTTTTTTAGAAAAGAAAAAAAATCTTCTTCAGGGATTAATTTCCTATTAGATTTTTTAAAAAACTTGTACGCAGTTAATTCTTTGTTATAACAATAAGGACAACGAAAATTACAGTTTACAAGAAAAACAATACAAGCTACTCTCCCTGGAAAATCAACAAGAGTTGTTTTTTCTAGGCCACCAATAAACATTTCACTCACTTAAATTCTTGATTGTTGTTCTTGTGTTTTTTGAGTAGAAAACATTTTTCTATCAGCAAATTCTTCTTGTTTTCCATCATTCCATTGTTCTACTGGCCTAATATAACCAACTACCCTACTATACACTTCACATTTTGTTTTCATAATACCATCTCCATTTTTTTCACACTTTAATTTTAATAATATTTTTCTTATTTAAAAAAAATAAAATTAATTATTTTTACATATTCTAAAATTATTTTACCACTCCTTGTTTTGTGATTTTTTGCGGGTCATCCTCTTTTTCACAAATCGGGCAAAACTCGTGTTCCCCTGTAATATACCCGTGTATTGGGCAAATACTAAATGTTGGAGTTAGAGAAACATAAGGCATTTTGTAATTACTAGTTATTTTTTTAATTAATAATTTTGCAGCAGTTGGATTTGGGAGTCTTTCGCCTAAAAAAACATGGAATACTGTTCCACCAGTGTAAAGTGTTTGCAAAGGATCTTGTTTGTCAAGAGCTTCAAACAAATCTTGGGTGTAACCAACAGGCAATTGTGATGAATTAGTATAATACACTTGGTGTCCTTGCTTAGCTTTTGCTTCGTTCGCAACTATTATGCTAGGATATTTTTTCTTATCAATATTTGCTAATCTTCTTGATGTGCCCTCACCAGGAGTTGCTTCTAAATTATACAAATCGCCAGTTTCTTCTTGGTAATCTGATAAACGATCCCGCATAAAAACCATTACTTTTTTTGCAAAATTTATTCCTTCTTCAGAAGAAATATTCTTTTTCATAAAATTCATTATTGATTCATTCATCCCAATCAAACCAATTGTAGAAAAATGATTCTTCCAATACTGGCCAGTTGATTTTTTCATTTCTCTCAAATAATATTTTGAGTAAGGATAAAGCCCATTTTCAGTTAAGTCTTCAAGCATTTTTCTTTTAATAACAAGAGATTCTTTTGCTAAGTCCATCATTGAACCCAATTTTTCAAAAAACTCTTCTTCTGTTTTTGACAAATAACCAATTCGTGGCAAATTAATTGTTACTACTCCAATACTTCCTGTCATTGGCGCACTACCAAATAAACCCCCGCCTCTTTTCTTTAATTCTCTGTTATCAAGCCTAAGCCTACAACAATTATGGGTTATTGTTCCAAGAGAATGAACAAACCTGTGATTTGAAACAAGTTCAACATCATAAAAATTTTGTGTGTTATTATTTTCTTCAATTGCTTTTACTCTAACTGGATAAAATGCCCCATTAGAAATTTTTTCAACCTCGTTTGTTATAGCAGAATATTTTTGAAGGGTTTGTAAACCAACCATTCTGTTTTTATTAAGTCCGGGAACAAGATAAGTAGATTTTGCTAAAAACCCAGGGACTAATTCATTAAAGCAATTAACTGTTTGGCCAATAATGTTTTTTCCTGATTCTTTGTGGTGTAAATAAATTCTTTGAGAATTATTTTTGAATTTAATTGAATTTGTTTGACCAATTAAATTATATAATAATGATAAATCTCTTATTAACAAATTATCATTAATATGAATTTCTTGTCTTGCTTTATAACCATCCCCCTCAAAAAAACCTTCTAAAAAAGATTTTATTATTTCTTTTGGAGAATTAAACAATACTTGTGGTAAACGCCCATATTTTTTGAAACCAGAATCATAAAACAAATTAGCTAATTCACTTTTATATAAATACGCATAATATGAATTATATCTTGGATCTTTCTTTCCTTTTAAGTTATAACCAAAATTATTTTTAACAATAGATTTTATTTTTTCAAGAGATTTTAGTTCTCTTGCATTAAAAGTAAATTGTAAGCTACTAACTTTTTTTGTTTTATTATCAAACAAATAATTACCATCAGCCGTAAAAAATCCTAAAAAGAAAGCTAAATCTTCATCTAATATTAATCCACCGATTTTTGCTTTTTCTTTAGCAAGATAATTTGAAGCAGATTTAAGACTAATCATATAATCTCCAATAGAAATGTCTTTAGCTAATTTTTCTTCAATACCATTTTCTGTTAAAACAGAAACAGGGTGATTAAAAGAAACTTTTATTGATTTACCATCTTGAGTAATTATTTTACGACTTCCTTTCAAACGAGTTTTTAAAAAGTTTTTTACTGGAACCCATTCTAATGAATAATTTTTTTTAAGAGAAAGTGCTTTGATATCATACTTGTTTGATACCCAATCATTTCCACCAAAAGTCTCTACTAAATCACCAATTAATTCTCTTCTTATTTGCCCATCAATTTTCACAATTATTTCTTCATTGTAATCAAGACACATGCTCCTTGCATCTTCAGAATCCATGTCACTATTAACAAAATTTGCGAAATAAGGTATACCATATTTTGCTGTCATCTCCCAAATTTTTTCGTATTTACCATCACTCCAATCAAAATCTTTTGTAATATTATAAGTTGGAATTGGGAAAGTGAATATTCTACCATCATTATCTCCTTCAGTCATTACTTCTGCTAGTGTTTCATTAAACAAATCCATTTCAGCTTGGAATTCACTGTAAGTTGCTTCCATTGCTTTCCCACCAATAATAACAGGAACATTTTTCATGTTATTTGGAACCTTTAAATCAAGGGTTATATTCTCAAAAGGTGTTTGAAAACCAGTTCTAGTGGGAACATTACAATTAAAAATAAATTCTTGAAGAGCTTGCTTTACTTCTTTTTGTGTTAAATTATCAAACCTAATAAAAGGCGCTAACAAGGTATCAAAATTTGAGAAAGCTTGCGCGCCCGCTGCTTCACCTTGAAGAGTATAAAAAAAATTCACTATTTGACCTAAGGCCGAACGAAAATGTTTTGCTGGAGCACAATTAATTTTTCCCCTTACTCCTTTGAAACCCTCCATTAATAATTGTTTTAAATCCCAGCCAACACAATAAACGCTTAACTCACTTAAATCATGAATATGCAAATCACCATTCTTATGCGCGTTACCAATTTCAAGAGGATAAATTTTCATTAACCAATAATTAGAAACTAAGTTTGAAGCAATGTGATTTCTCAAACCTTGTAAAGAATAAGCCATGTTAGAATTTTCTTTAACACGCCAATCCTCTTGAGTAACATAATCATCAATTACATCAAAATCAGAAAGCATTTGCTCTCGAGCCCTCATTAACTCGTGTTGGTGACGATAAAGAATGTAAGCTTTTGCTACTTTGTCGTGCCCTGCTTTAATTAGAACTTCTTCAACAATATCTTGTATTTGTTCTACCGTTGGAACATCGTCTTCCATGAAACGATTTTTTATTCGCTCAATAACAACACTAGCAACATGACTTGCTTTTTCAACATCAGAACCACCAACACTCTTAACTGCCTTCCAAATAGCAACACGAATTTTTTCCTCACTAAAAGTAACTTTTGAACCATCCCGCTTGATAACAAATTTAGGCATTTTCTAACACAACCACTAATCGTGAAAAAGAAAATAATTTGAGAGTTTATAAAGCTTAACCAAAACATATACATAAAACAAAATCCTAACCAAAAAGCAAGCCGAAGTAAGAAAAAAAATAAAAAAATCGTTGAAACTGAAAAAAGTTAATTTGGAAAGCAAATTTTAAAGAGTATAAAAGTTTGGAAAAAGACTTGGTTGTTTGACAAAGAAAACACGCATAAAAAAAATATTAAAAAAAACAAATTAATTAAAATAATTTTATATTACAAAATAAATATTTAAAAAAATTTAATAAAAAATAATGAAAACAATTACTTACAAAAAAATAAGTTTGAAAAAATTAGAATTATTACAAAAATTAATTTTGTTATAATATTAAAACCAAAAAATTTTAATCATAAAAATTAAAATCCTTGCAAAAATCTTTTACTTTTAACTTTAATTCTTTTAATTTTGAATCATCACCTTTGTTTTTTAATGCTGAATGAATGAATTCAGCTACTTGAACCATTTCTGATTCTTTCATACCCCTTGTTGTTAGAGTTGGTGTCCCAATTCTTATACCAGAAGGATCCCAAGGAGAACCTTGCTCAAAAGGAATAGTGTTTTTATTACAATAAATCCCTGCTTTCTCAAGAGCTTTTTCAGCATCTATCCCAGAAATACCTGAAGAACGAACATCAACAAGCATTAAATGAGTATCAGTACCATTAGAAACTATTCTGTAACCAAAATCTTGTAGAGTAATAGCAAGTTTTTTAGCATTAGCAACTATTTGTTCACAATAATTCTTGAATTCTGGTTGCAAAGCCTCTTTAAAAGCAACTGCTTTAGCCGCAATAACATGCTCATGTGGGCCACCTTGCAAACCAGGAAAAACTGCTTTATCAATTTTTTCAGCAAAATCATTCTTACACATTATTACTGCACTCCTTGGACCCCTAAGAGTTTTGTGTGTTGTAGTAGTAACAACATCAAAAAAAGGAACAGGATTTTCATGAACACCAGTAGCACACAAACCACCAATATGAGAAATGTCTGCCATGCAAAATGCTCCAACCTCATCACAAATTTCCCTAAACTTTTTAAAATCAATTTTTCTTGGGTAAGCAGTAAAACCAGAGAGAATTAGCTTTGGCCTTTCCTTTTGTGCTTGTTCTCTAATTAAATCATAATCAAGCATTTCTGTTTCCTTGTTAACACCGTATTGCAGAAAGTTATATGTTTTCCCAGAAAAATTTACTTTGTGACCATGAGTTAAATGACCTCCTTCAGTTAATTTTAAACCAAGGGCTGTGTCTCCTGGACTCATTAACGCAAAATAAGCGGCCATGTTTGCTGGGCTCCCAGAGTTAGATTGAACATTAGCGTATTCAGCTGAAAACAATTTTTTTAACCTGTCAATTGCTAATTGTTCTATTTGGTCAATAAACTCGTTACCACCATAATATCTTTTACCAGGGTAACCCTCAGCGTACTTGTTAACAGGGTAAGAACCAAGTGCTTCTAAAACTGATTTAGAAACAAGGTTTTCAGAAGGAATTAATTCTATTCCTTGCATTTGTCTTTCTTTTTCTTTTAGAATTAATTGTTCTATTTCAAAATCACTTTTTTTCAAATTCTCAAACATTTTCACACCAAATAAACTAATTTAATAACAAACTAAACACTAATTAATTTAATAATAAACTTAATTTAATAATAAACTTAATTTAATAATAAACTAAACACTAATTACTTTTATAATTAATAACAAAATTTAATTTTGAAATTATTATTCAATAATTTTTTTTACTTCTAAATAAATCTTTTCATGAATTTTTTCTATTGGTAATAATGAATTATTTTCCACACATTCAATTTCTTTCCAACCAAGCGAATCAATATTTTTTTTATATTCTAAAAAAACATTTTTTTGAAATTTTGTATCTGTTTCATGTTGGTCTTTTGTTGCACCTTTTTTATAAGACTCTGCGTTATCAACATTGTCAAGTAATTTTTGAGAAATTTCTGGAGCAACAGTTAATACAAGAGTTAAGTCTGGTTGTGGGAGTAAAGAACAAACTTCATTAATCCATTTCCAAACTTCGTCTTTTCTTTCATTTGGAGTAAGAGCTACCTGATATGTTAATGTGGAAGAAAAAAAACGAGAAAGAACTATATGTTTTCCTTTTGCAAGAACATTTTCCATTTCTTTTTTTGAATTATAAAAATCAGTCATGTAAAGCATTGCAATAAATTCAGGAGCAAGGTCTTCTTTTTTTCCAAACTCTCCCATCAAATAATCATCAACTACTTTGCCAAACAAATTCTCGTGCTTTGGAAAATGATACCTCACAATTTCTTTTCCATCTGCTTCCAAGCGTTCAACTAGTTTATTGTATTGAGTTGTTTTGCCAGAGCTATCAGTCCCTTCTAAAACAATTAATTTTCCTTTTTTCATTTAATCCCCTTTTCATCGTGTTTTGAATTATATTGAATTGTGTCTTCAAGCATATCGTGTTCTCGCCATTCTTTTGCCCAATCATCAATATTATAAGAAACTAATTTTCCTTCTTCATTATTACCAATAAATTTTTTCAAACCAGAATTAATAATTAATTTTTTACAAATAAAACAAGGATAAGCTAAAACAAATTTCTCATTATTATCAACTCTTTTAACAAAATACAAGTACATTGTTCCGCCAAGCGTTGAAACCCCTGCTCGCGCAGCATTAACTATTGCGTTTTGTTCAGCGTGAACTGAACGACAAATCTCATATCTTTGACCAGAAGGAATAACCATTTCTCGTCTTAAACAATTACCTCTCTCAAAACAATCATTTGTGTTTCGCGGAGCACCAATATAACCAGTAGCAATTATTTGATCATCCCTCACAATTATTGCTCCCCCCTTAACACTCATGCAAGTTGTTCTCTGAGAAACTTCTTTCGCAATGTTCCAATAATAAGTGTCTTTATCAGGCCTATAATTAGACATTAATCTCACCCAAAATTTTATCTAATTCTTTTAATAATAAATTAATTGAATTTGTGTTAACAATAGTATAATTTGCCATTGCTATTGGGCCACCCTTCTCAATATTTTCTATTTCAGCATAATCCCTTGCTTTAGCTTGTTCTATTGTTGCAGGGCGATTACGAATTGCTAAATCAACTTCTTTTAATTTTCTGTTAGCAAGTCTTTCATAGCGAATTTTTGGAGGGGAAAAAACAGCTATTATAATTAATTGTTCGCCATATTTTTCTTTTAGTATTTTGTATTCGGACCAACTATACAAACCATCGCCAACAACACTACCTTTTTTTAATAATTCATCAAATTTTGGAATATTTAATAAAGCGTAAGCCCCCATGCCATGTTCTTTTCTAACATTTTCTCTAACCATTTTTTCGTTTGATTCAATTGGCTCAAGACCTTTTTCTTTTATTATATCAATAGTTAATTGTCCAAAACGAACAAAACCAAAACCCTTACCAACAAAATAATCGCTAACAATACTCTTACCAGAACCAGTCATCCCAACAATACAAACAAGCTTATTCATCAACACCAAAAAAATTAAAACAAAAGTTGTTTTAAAACTAACTCAAAGAAAATTAAACATAATAAAATAACACAAAAATTAGGACATTTTTTTTGTTAATATTAAAAAAATCACATTTATTTAAAAAAAGAAGTTCAACCAAATATAATATTATGGAAATAAATCTTGTAGAAAAAAATGAAAACGAGTTAAATGAAATTGAAAACTTTTTAGAAAAAAACAAAATCAATGAACAAAGCTTTTTTGAAATAACAAAATCAATTAATTTTTCTTTTAGTGTTGAAAATTGTTCAAGACTTTTAAGCCACCACATTTGTGAATCCCTTGATAGTTATACTCAACAAAGCCAAAGATATGTAAAAATGGGAAACAACGCATTTATTATCCCAGACGAAATAAAAGGTAGCAAAATTGAGGAAGAATATAAAGAACTTGTTGGAGAATTATTTGAATTTTACAAAAAAATGACTGAAATGAAAAAAGGTTTTTCTGGTAGAAAAGCAACCGAAGAAGATTACGTGCATGGAATAAAGATTGAGGATGGCAGATATATTTTGCCATTAGCAACAACCACAAATATTTTTGTTACAATGAATTTTTCAAAAATAATAAATTTTTTTAAAACAATAAAAAGATTAAATAATGAAGAAGGGCAATTTTTGTTAGAAAAAATAAAAGAAATAATTAATAAAAAAAACACAAACAAATATATTGAAAAATTTTCAAATCAAATTCAAGAAGAAAAAATTTGTTTGATAACAAAAAAAGATTTTGATAAAATAAATGAAAAAAAAGATGTTGTTCTACTTAATAGTTTTAAGAACCCAATTCTACGAAGCGCACTAGGTGCATTAACATCAACAAGTGAGCAACCAGCAACAGAAATAAAAAAAACATGGGATTCTGGAAACGGATTAGAAAAAGCAAGAGGAGTAACTGAAAGAGTAGTTGGTTACGGGCACACATCAATTATTGAACACGCAAGAACAAATTTTGGATTAATAATGTCTTTAACATGCTACCACCAATTTGAAAGACACAGGTTACCATCAAACATAAGAGAACAATTTGATAAAATTCCAATAGAAAGAGAAGTTATTATTCCACCATCAATACAAAAAAATCAAGAAATTTTAAAAGAATTTGAAAAACATGTTAAGAAAGTAAAAGCATTCAGAAAAAAATTACAAAAAGAAAATTTAGAAAACAAACAAACTTATTTATTACTAAATTGTGATAAAATAAAAGTAATTAGTTCAACAAACGCAAGAATTGACAATGATATTCTTGCCGAGAGAACTTGTAATAATGCTCAATGGGAAATAAGAAATCTTTACAATAAAAAACTAGAAATACTAAAAAAATTAGGCCCAATTTTGTATGATAAAGCAGGGCCACCTTGCACAAAAGGAAATTGCCCAGAAGGCGCGTTAAGTTGTGGAAAAATGTTAGAAATGCGGCAAAAATTTGGTTATTTTGGAAAATAATAACTAAAATAAAAAATTAATGTTATTATGGTTGAATTTGTTTTCTTTGCAGTAGATGCCCGCGCATTAGGACACGAAGTACTGAAAAAACAACTTGAAAAAAATGGTATAAGCACTCGATTATTTTCCTCACAAAATATTTTTAGAAAAAATATTACTGGTGAAAATGACTTTAATTCTAGAAAAAAAGTAAAACAAGCTAGAATTGAAATTGAGAATTACATAAAACATTTACGGGCAAAAATAGGCACGCCAAAATTTATTGGAATGACTTTTTTTGATACCCGCGGATCAAAAGAACTTAATTTTTTTGTGGCAAAAGCATTAAAATACTATTTTCCAACAACAACGCTTATTGGTGGCGGGCCAGCATTTAATTCAAATCCCAAAGGATACTTGCGCGAAAGCGGAGTTGATTATGCTATTCGCGGAGAAGCAGAAAAAGCAATTGTAAAACTTGTAAAAATACTTTTGGGAAAAGAAAAAGGAAGCATACAAAATGTAGAAGGATTAGTTTATAGAAAAGGAAGAAACATCAAAATTAATTCAAAAGCACAACTCACAAAAAAAGAAATAAAAAATTCTGAATTTGCTTACTTAAAAGAAAAAAACACAGCAAGTATTTACACTGAACGCGGATGCCCAAACGCTTGTATTTTTTGCACGGTACCGTGAAAAGGAAATCCAGCACAAATTGATGAAAATATTATAATACAAGGTTTAATACAACTATCAAAAAACCCAGAAATCAAAAACATTTCTATTCTGGACGACCAATTTTTTACAGACAAAAAAAGAGCAGACAAAATAATGCAAGCAATAATTGATAATGATTTAAATAAAAGATTTACTTTTGACTGTGCAGCAACAATTGATTCGCTATTAAAAAATGGAAAACCAAATATCGCACTCATTAGAAAAATTAGGAGAGCTGGTTTCATAAGTCTTGAAATAGGAACGGAAGCATTAAACACTCAAATGCTTTTAGAACTCAAAGGAAACAGATACACAAAAGAACAAGCAATTAATGTATTAAAAGCAATTAACAAAGAAAAAATACATACAAGAAATTTTTTACTGGCAGGAGGAATAGAAACCAAAGCAAGACATTTTATTGAATCATATTATAATTCACTTGCCCTTGAACACAAAGGAATAGCAGATTTTTATTCACCAACAATAATTGGGGCAACAAGAGGAACAAAAATATATAAAACCGCATCAAAAGAAAATTTGCTTGCAACAAGAACGGGAAGATTTGTTAAAGCCCCCCAAGGAAACAAAGTTGGTTTTAGATTGGTAATACCAAAAGATTCAGAACTAAGAAAGTTATTTCAAGAAAAATTAAGAGAACAAAAAAAGAGATCATTTGATTCACAAGATATTCCAAGAATAGTGAGAATGGGGCAAAATAGCCAAGATCCAATTACTCAAAAATATGCAAGAAAAATACAAAAACTAAGTGGAGAAAGAACAGCACAAGAAAAAGCATTTGATAAATTATGGATTACTTTTTCTAAAAGAGTTCTCGCAAAAGAACTAGAAAAAAGAAAATTGCTCACAAACCAACAAACAATAAAAAAATTTATGCAAAATCCAAGAAACAGACAAGAAATAGCTATTAAAGCAGAAAAATTATTATGGGCTTATTTACCATTATACAAAAAAGCAAGAAAACAAAAAAGAATTAAAAGACTAAAAGCAATACAAAAAATGAGAAAAAAAACTGGCATAGGAATGACTCCCGATTTTAGAACAAAATATTACGAAGGCCGAATAAAAAGGTAATTAAAAAAATAATAAAAACAAATTTTATTAAAAATTTAATTAAAATAAAATGCAAAAAAATAATAGTAAAAACAAAAAACATTTTTGTTAAGCTCGGCATGATGCCTAAGCATTATTTATAAATAACAATATTGAACCAATTATTATAGAACGCAAGGGAATACATTACGCCAATTGTATTCTCAAAGTGTTATGAGGTGATATTATGGCGAAAAAAATAGAATCAATAACTGATTTGCCCGGAGTAGGCGAAACAGCAGCAAAAAAATTAATGGAAGCTGGTTTTAAAACATTAGAAGCAATAGCTGTTGCTTCACCAATGGAATTAAAAGAAATTGCTGGATTAGGTGACGGTACAGCAGACAAAGCAATTAAAACAGCAAGAGACGCATTAGAAATGGGTTTTGAGAGTGCTGATATTTTAGCAGAAAAAAGAAAGCTTGTTGGAAGAATAACAACTGGTTCAAAAGAACTTGACACACTAATAGGCGGTGGAATAGAAACACAAAGCATTACAGAAGTATACGGAAAAATGGCTTCTGGAAAAAGCCAATGGTGTTTCCAAACATCAGTAACAGTACAATTACCAAAAGAACAAGGAGGCTTAGAAGGAGGTTGCTTGTACATTGATTCAGAAAACTCTTTTAGGCCAGAAAGAGTAATACAAGTAGCAAAAAAACTAGGATTAGATGTTGAAACAGTCCTACAAAACATTCACGTTGCAAGAGCATATAATGCGGACCACCAAATGGTTTTATCTGAAAAAGCAGCTGACATAATAAAAGAAAAAAATATTAAATTATTAATTGTTGATTCACTAATGGCGCAATTCAGAGCAGAGTATGTTGGGAGAGGAACACTTGCAGAAAGACAACAAAAACTAAACAAACACTTGCGAACACTACAAAAACTAGCAGAAATGTATAATATTGTTGTTTTAGTTACAAACCAAGTAATGGAGCGCCCAGACATATTATTTGGTGATCCAACAGCACCAGTTGGTGGAAACATTGTTGGACACGCAACAAAAACAAGATTGTATTTGAGAAAAAGCAAGGATGATAAGAGAGTAGCAAAGCTAGTTGACTCACCATCTCTACCCGATGGGGAAGCATTGTACAGGATAACTGAAAATGGTATAGAAGACGTGTAAAAAATATCAAATACAAAATAAAAATTAATTATAAAAAAGTTTGAGTTGGCACTACAATATTATTTGTTCTGCCAATCCTTTTTTATTTTAATTAAAACACTTTCTAATTCTTTCGCATTAGAAACATAAAAAATTTTTCCACCAAATTTTTCAATATACTTTTCTAATTCAAATTGTAATTTGTTTTTAACAAAAGGAGAATAAATAATTGTGTGCAAAGGAATTTTTTTCCCAGCAACAATTTTTTTATTAATAGAATTCTTTGAAATATTACCCCAAGAATTCGGATTAAACATATTGTAAAAATAATAACCATGTGCTAACTCACCCATAGAACCGGGTGATAAACCAAGAACTAGAACAACATTCCCAAACAAACAATGCGTTGCATCTTGCTTGAACCAATCACCAGTATCAATAATCTCATCAAAAATTTTTTTACCATTGATTTTTGAATCAATAAATTCTTTCATGTGAGAAACACCAAAAGTATTATCTGATAACGGGGCCAAACCAACAACTTTTTCCCCATTCAATCCTTTAAATTTTTTAACTAAATCAAAAAGAACTCCGTAATCAGCAAGGCAAACAGGAACAGAATCAGAATTTTTTAAACTAATTGCAATATTATTCAAATGAATGTCTAATTCAACATTATTAATTTTTAATAATTCGTTAAAATAAAATTTTTTGTCTCCAACACCAATCAAACTAACCCTCACTTTTACCACCAGAATATTTTAGTTCAAACTCTTTCTTAAATTTATTGAAATAATTCTCATTAATTGAAAGCCTAATATTTTTTATTAAATTTTGAATAAAAAAAATGTTGTGGTATGAGAGTAAGATGTGTGCGTTCTGCTCGTGTGTTTTATATAAATGGTGTAAATATGCTCGGCTATGATTTTTGCAAACAAAACAATCACAATCATTATCAATAGGCGAAAAGTCAGAAGAATATTTTGACTTATCAATTTTTATTTGCCCACGAGAAGAAAAAATTAATCCATGACGAGCCATTCTTGTAGGATAAGCAGAATCAAAACAATCAACTCCCAAAGCAACAGCATTCAACAATTCAATTGGAGAACCAATACCCATAACATAAGTTGGATTGTTTTCTGGCAAAACCTTTTTTGTTGATTTAATAATGTTGAACATATCTTGTTGTGCCTCCCCAATACCAAAGCCACCCAAAGCAACACCATCAAAACCAATTTGTAAAAGAGCCAAAGCACATTTTTGTCTCAAATCAATATTGTTGCCACCTTGAACAATACCAAAAAGCAATTGACTCTTATTTAATTTTTCAAAATTGTTTTCGTGAAAAATTTTACAACGCTCTGCCCACTCAATTGTACGAATAGTTGCTTCCAAATAATCAGCCCTTGTTTTACCAAAAATAGGTTGGTGGTCAAGACACATTGCAACATCAGAACCCAAAACATTTTGTATTAGAATTGCTTTCTCAGGAGTAATAAGCTCCTTGTTTTTATCAAAAGGATTTAACATTGTGACACCATTATCACTTATTTTTGGAGAAAAATGTTCTAGTATTAATTGAAAACCACCAGAATCAGTAAATAATGACTTATTCCAAGACATGAATTTGTGCAAGCCCCCCGCTTTTTGGATTAATGACAAACCTGGTTTCAAATAATTAATAAAAGCATTTGAAATCAAACACTCAAAACCCAATTCTTTTAATTGAGGATTAGAAATATTTTTTACAGCACCCTTTGTTGCAACAGGCATGAAAAAAGGAGTTGGTATTTTACCATGAGAAGTATTTAGAAAACCAGTTCTTGCAAAACCCGAAATCGAGTCAATGTCAAAACAATTCATAAAATAAGTAACAAAACACTACTTTTTTAAGGTTTTGAAAGAATAATTTAATTGGACTAGACTGGGTCGGTAGCGGTGACTTGTAACCAGAAATCCGCTTTATGCTGGAGTCGAAACTGGAAAAGAGGTTTGATGTTGGTTTATTTGCCACAAGGCAAGCGTCGAAGCTCTGTCCTTACAGGTCCTAAAATAAGGTAAAACCCGCCAGGCTGGGAACAGAGCAACGGTAATCTTGTTATAGAACGCTGAAGGGTAACGGAGTGGAGTTTGTTTTGTGAAACAAACAAATCAAATAAGAGCCCATTTTCCAGTGTGTCCACTTAAAAAAAGTCAAAAACAACGCCAAAAAACAAAAAGTTTTTATAGAATTAAAACATTGATTCTTGCAAATAACAAACACGGAGGAATAAGATGGTTTTTGAAAAAAAAATGTCAGTAAAAGATTATATTGAACAATTAAGACAAGAATTGAAAGAAGAGAAAGAAAAACCGGTTAAAAATATTGCAAAACCCTCAAAAAAAGCTATAAAAAAAGTTAAAACAAAAAAAACAGTCAAAAAAACAAAAAAGAAAAAAATAAGTAAAACAAAAATAACTAAAAAGAAAAAGAAATAAAATTTATTTGGAAGTGCTTTTCAGCACTTCTTTTTCAAGCTTTTTTAAAACATTCTGAACAGTTTCAATTAATTGCCAACCCGTTTCAGAAGCAGTAAAATCCTTTTTCGAGAAAATTAACCGAGCTTTAATTTCGTGCTGTCTCCGCAAACCACCCTTAGCATACTCTTTAGAAGTTAAAACTAATCTATCCTCATCATTTAACCCTACTTTATCTAGAAACCGTTGGAAAGCTTTTCCCATTAGTGCATCATCAATTTCATCCAATTCTGGAAACTTAATTAATTCAACATTATTAAAACTCTTCAAAAAAACCACCCTCTATAAATAAAATTGAACAAAGAAGTTATTAAAATAACTTCTCAACGAAATAAAATTATGCTAAAAGAAGAATTAAACTTAGAAGACAAAACCGAAAAAGAAAAAAACGAAATAAAAAAAATGTTAGAAAGTATTGAAAATAATAAAGAACACGTAATTAGAGTAGCTAACAACCTAATAAAGAAAAAAATGAGACAAGAAGCAATAATTGCGTGGTTATTATTACACTCTAACAAAGAAGCGGAATCTGAAAGTGTTAACAATATAATAATTGAATGTAAAAGAATACAAGAAGTTATTAATTATAATTACAATAAATTGCCTGCTGAAACACTAACCTCATTAATTTTGTCACTTGCCACAGACATACAAACAATAATAATAAAAATGACTGAAATAAATGATTTACTAAGATATCCTGTTGAAAAAAATAATGAAAAAATAATTTTTGTAGCAAAAAATATTTACGCACCATTAACATTAAAATTAGGAATATCTGATTTAAATTGGCAAATAAGCGATAACTGCTTTCGATTAGAAAAACCAAACGAATATGCAAAAATAAAAAAATTAATAAATAAAACAAGAGAAGAAAGAGAAAAAACAATAATGGAAATACAACACGAAATTGAAAATTTATTAAAACACAAATTAGAAACGCAAACATTTGGGCGGCCAAAAAACTTTTTTTCAATATATGAAAAAATGAAGCGCACACCTTTCAAAAAAATGTATGATATTTACGGAATAAGAATTATTTGTAACAAAGAAAAAGATTGTTACGAAATTTTAGGAAATATTCATGAAAAATATGATTTCATAAAAGAAGCTTTTGATGACTACATAGCAAAAGAAGGCAAAGGCATAGGGAAAAAAGGTTATCAAAGCATTCACACAGCAATAAAAAGAAAAGACGATATAATTGAAATTCAAATAAGAACTTGGCAACAACACCTCCGAACAGAATCAAGCATTTATTGGGAATATAAACGGTTAAGAAAAAATCGTGACTTTGATAACAAATTAAGCTGGGAAAGACAATTAGTTGAATGGCAAAAAAGCATTGGAGAAGAAAATAAGCAAAAAAGAATAACTGGTGAAAAAATATTTGTTTTTACGCCAAAAAACCAAATAATTACTTTGCCTGAAAATTCAACCGCACTAGATTTTGCGTTTGCAGTACACACTGATATTGGAAAAAAAGCAAAACAAGCAAAAATAAATGGACAATTAAATTCATTAGAAACAAAACTCAAAAATTTGGACAAGATTGAAATAATAATTGATAAAAAAAACACAATAAAACAAAATTGGTTAAACATAGTTGAAAGTGAAAAAGCAAAATCAAAAATCAAAAATTTTTTTGGAATAAAAATAACAAAGAAAAAAAATAATGTGTGTAATCAACAAGAAAAAAAAATAAAAATGGCTGAATGCTGTAACCCTTTACCAGGCGAAGATGTTATAGGAGTTAAAACAACAAAACGAAAAATAATAATTCACAAAAAAGATTGCAAAAACTTGAAAACAATACCAAAAAACAAATTAGTTGAAATATTCTTTGAAAAAACAAAAGGAACCACAAAACTAAAAATTAATGCTATTGACAGAATTGGTTTACTTGGAGAAATTTTACAAGAATTCAAAAAAAACCAAGCAAAACTAAGAACAAGTAATTTCAAAATAAAAAATACAGGATATGTTGAAGCAATATTTGAAATAGAAGTAAAAAATATAAAAGTATTAGACAAAATAATTGAAAAACTAAAAGAAATTAATTCAATACAAAGTATTGAACGAGAGTAATGCGAAGAATTTAATAATGAACTATAATAAATATATATTATTGGTTGGTGATTTTGATGAAAAAAAGTTTTTTGATTTTTTTAATAATAATTTTAATAATTAGTTTTGGGTTTGCGGCACCACCCGAAATAACACAACTCGTTTACACCCCAAGCCCAGCACAACCAGGAAGCACAATAAACTTATTTATACAAGTAGAAAACAACGAAGATATAAGCCAAAGCGAAGTAAAAATTGAAATAGATAATAAATATCCTTTTGAAGTAAAAGAAGAAAAAATAAAAATAATTGGAAATATTGCTAAATTTGGAAAAGCATTAGTACAATACACTGTATTTGTTGACCCACGTGCTGAAAATATGACATACACTATCCCAATCACAATCACTTCAAAAGAACAACCAATTGGAAAAACAACTAACCAAGAAATAATTGTTTCTGGAACCGAGCCATTAGTAAAAGTAATTGAAATATCAGAACAAAAATTAGTACCCGGACAAGAAAAAGAAATATTATTCAAAATAAAAAATATGGGCACCAGTACAGCATACGATATAATAATTGAATTAAAAGAAGATAGAACAATTGTTGCAACAGGAATAGTTGTTGAAAGAGAGATTACTCCATTGGGATCAGGAATAGCTTATGTTGAAAAACTTGAACCAAAAGAAGAAATAACCAAAGGAATAAAGGTAAGTGTTAACAGAGAAGCCACATTAAAAAACTATACTTTGCCAGTCACAATATCACACATGAATAATATTGGCGAGAGAAATGAAGAAACAACTAATATTGGATTTAAAGTTTCAGGAGAAGTTAATTTTGATATTGACTTAAGAGAAAAAGTAGATTTGATTGCAGGACAAAACCAAACAATTACCTTCGAGTTATTTAACAAAGGAGCTGGAAAAGCAGAATTTACTATTGTTAAACTCGAAACAGACATTGGAATAATTGATAAACAAAAACAATTTATTGGAACACTTGCCCCAAACGATGTAGACTCATTTCGAATAAATATTTTAGTAAACCAAGACACTGAAACACAAGATGCAACAATAAAAACAACAATTGAATACCAAGATACAGACGCAACAATAAAAACCAAAACAATAAACATTCCAATAAAAGTTTATTCAACACAAGATTGGAATCAAAAACAAAGCATAAACCCATTCCAAGTAATAATCAATTTAATTATAATAATAGTCATATTAATTGTAGCATGGAAAGGCTATCAAAAAATTAAAAAAAAGAAGAATTAAAAAGAACAAAGAAGTAAGGATAATAGATGAATAGAATAAAAACAGGCGTAACTGGTTTTGACCAGCTAATAGAAGGCGGTTTCCCAGAAGGAAGAAGCTTTTTAATTAGTGGGGGCACTGGAACCGGAAAAACTATTTTTGCAATACAATTTATAATGAAAGGAGCAGAAGAAGGAGAACCAGGAATATACTTGACATTAGATGAACGACCAGATTTAGTAAGAGAAGACATGTTACGATTTGGGTGGAATATAAGAAAATATGAAGATGAAAATTTAATAAAAATAATTGATGGAACAATAGCAAAAATTGGAATACCAAGTGATGAAGAATTTTCTTTGCCCGCAACAGGATTTGATTTAGATAAATTATTATTAGAATTAATGAAAGCTATAAAAAAAATAAAAGCTAGAAGAGTTGTTATTGATTCAATACCAGCATTAGGAATGAACTTTGAAAAAGAACACGAAATAAGAAAAGCAATATTAAAACTAGTTTATTTATTATCACGCGCAGGCGTAACTACTATATTGACAACTGAAATTGAGCCAGAATCAAAAAAAGTTGGAAAATATGGTGTTGAAGAATTTGTTGCAGACGGAGTAATTGTTTTACATTATATGGGAATAGGCACACAAAGCAATAGAACTCTACACATAAGAAAAATGAGAGCAACAAAACATTCAGAAGACTTACACCCTTTAGAAATTAATGAAAACGGAATCAATATAAGATCTATTGAAGAAGATTACAATATATAAAAACTATTTTGAAAAATAAAAAAAAGATCTATAAAAAATATTTTAAATCAAAAACAACCAACCACCCAGAGCACAAACTATATTTTTTTAATTAAAAAATATTTTATAAAACTAATTATTAAACTTTTTAACAACAAAAACAAATTATTTATTTTAAAAAAATTTAAATTTTTTTTAAAAAAAACAATTAAAAAAATAATTTATTCAAAAATAATTCTAAAATAAAAAAAAATTATTTAAAAAAATAAAAATTTATAAAATAAAAATGAAAAAATTTTATAAAAAAATATTTTTTTAAAATAAAAAAGTTTAAATAGAAGAAAACATTTATTATTTTAAATAAAAACGAGGAGGTTGTTCAAAATGGCAGCAAAGAAAAAAGCAGTAAAGAAAAAAGCAGTAAAGAAAAAAAAGAAAAAATAAACATGTTAAATAATTAACTGTTTTTTGTTAAATGTTATTGAAGGGATTTATTCCCTTCATCTATTTTTTTTAAAATAAAAACAAAAAAAAATTTAAATAAAATTAATAAAAAAATAATATTAAAAAAATATTCAATTTTTTAAAAACAAAAAAATAAAGAATAATTCAAAAAAATGGGACTGGCGAGATTTGAACCCGCGACACCACGGTCTTCAGCCGTGTGCTCTCCCAGGCT
>CAZUCF010000002.1:0-59439 GCA_964619405.1 uncultured archaeon
TCTGCTGTAAACCAGCAGAAGCCACACCCTTTAGGGTGTGGTAATTCACTTATTTAGTTTTGTTTTTGTCAAAAATTTTTGTTGAAATTACTTTATATTTAATTATTTTATTTTTAGTTAATTTGTTTTGTTTTTTGTTTTAAAATTTTTTATGTCAGAATACATTTTTTCAAAACTTGTTTCCACACCATTTTTTGAAAACCATTTGCTTAAATTCAATACATCTCTCTCAAAAAATTCTTTTGCTTTTGGGTGCATTGTTGAAATTGATTGGCCAACATCGATTATTACTAGTTCTTCATTATTATTCAAGATGTTGTACTCGCTTAAATCAGCGTGAACCAATTTCCTTTTAATCATTTTTTGCATGTAATCGCAAACAAGCAAATATTTTTCATTCATGTTTTGGAATGGTTTGTCTTTTGCTCTTGGAGCAGCATTTTCTCTTCCAATAAACTCCATTAGCAAACAATTTCGCCTAAAATAAATTGGTAGTGGTACCCTTATCCTTGCTTTAGTAAACTCTTCCAAATTTTTGAATTCTTTTCTCGTCCAAGTTTCTATAATACTTAACTTGTCTTTTTTTGTTGACTTGAATCTCTCGTCTCCTGAAATATATTCCATCATGTGTTTGAAATCAGATGTTTCTATTTTGTATATTTTTAGAGCGTAATGATTGTCTCCTGCCTTGCATCTGAAAACATTTCCTTCTTTTCCTGTTGCTATAACAAATTCAACTTCCTCAAAATATTTTTTTCTTGATAATTCAAAAATAATGTTTAGAGTTGCTTTGTCAAAGACATCGTTAAATATTTTTCGTGTTTCTTTTGTTTTCAAAATTTTTTCTCGCACATCTTGAAAATCATCGTATTCTTTCATTTAACCACACACTTTTTTGAACTTTTAATAAAATAGTCTAATTGTTTATATTGGTAATTTGTTCAAATAACCTTTTCTTTTTAACCAACTAACTTGGTTTCCGAGGTAACGCCAAACCACATCGCCTTTTGTTGGTTGGAAATCCCATAACCTAACAATTATAAAATCATTTTCTCTTAACCAAACCCTTTTCTTTAATTTTCCAGGGATCCTGAATTGTCTTTCTTTTCCATCCTCGCACATTGCTTTTACTTGGTCCGAACCCATTAATTGGGTTATTATCGCAAATTGTTCTAATTCGTCCCTTTTGGGGAGTTTTACTCTTTCAAAACTCTCTTCTTCATTGTTTGGGGCTGTGCCCTCTTTTTTCTTATTCATTTGGTTTTTTCTTTTTTGACTATTAAAATTAGCTATTTTTTATCACCATTAAATTATATATATTTGAGCATGTTTTACTCCACTAATTAGAATTGTTTGGGTTTCATTTATTAAACCTTTTTTTTGTGCAATTCCAACACATTTGTTGCCAAACAGGTTAGCTGAATCAACTTCTTCAAATAATTTTTCTAATTCTGTTTCGTTAATTTCAATGTCTTTATAAAATTTTTCTCTCGCATGAAAAAATATTTTTCCGTCTTCAAATGTTTTTCCAATTAATTCTTTATCACAAACAGCTAGAATTCTTTTGTAATCAATTTCATGTATTTTTGCAAACATTTTAATCATTTTTTATAATCCTCTAACAGGATTCATTGCGCCACAAGCCTCACACTTCATTAATTTTGTTCCGTGTTGTGAAATAATTTTTGTGTCAGGTTTACCACACTCGGGGCAAATAACAAATTGTTTAAAATAATTCTCAACGATTTTGTTTAATTGTATTGCTCCGAACTTACCATTAATAATAATATTTTGGCCTGACTCAGTAACTGATGTAGCAGTTTCTTTTGTAATATATTTTAAAAAATGTTTTTTGTCTCTCCTCATTTCTTTTAATATTCCTGTTATGCCTTTAACAAAAGTTTTTTTTCCTTGGATATTAGAATCAACTCTTGGTATTTCAAACCTACTGTGTTCTAAAGCTTCTTTTGGAATTGTTGCATATGCTTTTTCTAGCATTTCTTCATATTTTTTATCCATGTTAATCAAAATACTTTCCATCCAAAAACTATTTAAATCAAAGTATTATACTTAGTTTATGATTGAATCGTTTATGACTTTTTTGATTTCGGTTGGGCCGATTGGTTTATTGTTAGGATTATTTTTTGGAGCAATTATTGCTAATGCTTCGCTTTTCTTGCCATTACCAATTGACTTGTTAATAATTCCTCTCGCATCAATTGATTTTTTTGGTTTAGGCATTCTTACTCCTTTAATTTTGGGTTTGGTTGTTGGTTTTGGAGCATCAATTGGAGAGTTCAGTGGTTACTTTGTTGGTTTAGCTGGGATAAAAAGTTTTGAGTCAATGAAACAACATGAAGTAGAAAAACTAAAATTGTTGAAAGACAAGTTAGAAATTTTTGGTGTTCCATTAATAGCTTTTTTTGCTTTTACTCCATTGCCTTTTGATTTAGTGGGGGTTGCAGCTGGTCTAGCGAAGTATTCTAAGAAAAAGTTTTTTGTTGGTTGTGTTTTAGGAAAAGTTCCTCGTTATATTATTCTTGCTTACGCTGGTTATTTTGGAATAAACTTTTTAATACATTTTTTTGGTGGGTAAATGAAAATTGTTATGCTTGGAAGTGTAAATTTTGCAGAAAAAATGCTTGAGTTAAAATCACAATTAATTGAATTAGGACAGGATGTTTATTTATCTGAAATAATTGAATCTTATGTTGGAATGACTGAAATTGATAGGAGACATATTTCAGTTGAAAACAAAAATAAATTTGATTTAATAAAATATTATTTTGAATTAATAAAAAAGAATGATGCTATTTTTGTTGTAAATGAAACAAAGAAAGGTGTTGAAGGTTATATTGGAGGAAATGTTCTCATTGAAATGGGGTTTGCTTATGTTCTTAACAAAAAAATATTTTTACTAAATAATGTTCCTGAATTATCTTATTCTGATGAAATAAAAGCGATGAAACCAATCGTGTTGAATGGTGATTTAAGTAAAATAAAATAATTTAATATTTATTTTAATTAATAAAATTTAATTTGTTCTAAATTTTTTTAACTTTTTTAATCTTATTTTTTTCTTTTTTTAAATGATGCTATTCTTTCACCCATAAAATTAGTTGGCCTAAAATTAGTTTTATTATAAAAACCATTTGCCAATTCTCCATATAAAATAATTTGTCTAACTCTTCTTCTTAATAATATTGCGTTTATTTTTCCAATAACTTTTCTTCCAAGACCTCGTTTTCTGTATTGTTTTAGTATTTCTATTCTTTCTATTTCTACTTCATTATTTGCGCCTTGTCTTATTTGTCCCCAACCAATAAGTTGTCCATTAATTTTTACTGATAATATACCATCTGGGTGATCTGGTTTTGCTAAAAAATTAAATGGTTGTGTATCTTGAATAATTTTTATTTCTTTTAGAGTAGCTTCGCTTATTTTCAATTGTCTTCTCAATTTTTTTTCTCGAGGCATTTTTATCACTTAATAAATTATAATCCAATTAGAAAACTTATTCCAATTATTATTATCATTATTATTGTTTGTGGGGGTAATGCTGGTAAAGGAATTTTTTTTGTTGAAACAACATAAATGCTAGTAATTAACCCGATTAGGCTTCCAATTAAACATAGTATTGCTACCAAAAAATTATTGTTGAAGAAACCATTTGCCATAATGCTTGATGCTAGAACAAGTGGTATTATTAAGTCACCATTTCCTAATTCAAAACCGTGTTTTTTTGTTGGCATTGCTACTGTGAAAGCAAGGTTTTGTTTTACAACACTCTTTCCTAACTCAACCATGTGCTTGGTTTTGAATACTGCAATAAAATCGTATATTGAGAGCATTGTTATGAATAATAATACTACTATTACTCCTAATGAAACACCTATTATTGCTCCGGCTCCTGCTATAGCAATAATACTAACAAAATTTCTGAACAAAATATTTTGTGTGTGAGTGTATCTGTAAGCCAGAATAATTAAAGCAAGTATTAGTACTATGAAATCATCACTCGGTAAAAAAGAACTGAAAACAATTGTTGTTGTCGCAAAAATTGCCATTCCTTCAACAAACCACAACAACTTTTTTTGCTTCTTGTATTTTATTATTATTAGTATTATTGTTGTCATCAACAATATCATTCCAATTAAATAAATTGCTTCTAAAGGATTATTCATGTCGCCCGTTATTGGCATGCTTTTGACTCCTAGTTTTATTAAATTGTTTGCGACAATTAATCCTAATGCTTGTGATATGACAAAAATTGTTAATAGCATTAAAAAAACTTTTTTTTCTAACCAACTTTTTGTTGCTTCATTCTCTTCCATAATTTTTTTTTCTTTTTTTGTTTCAAATAATTGTTTTTTTTGTTTAATACTTTTTTTTGTACTTGGTTTGTTTTCTGTTTTATTATTTTTCATAATAAGAAATAGTATTCTTGTTTTTTTAATACTGTGTTTTTCATTTTAATTAATGTTTTTTTGTTGGTTTTACAAAATGGTATTTTGGTTTATATATTTCTCCTTTTCTCTCTAAGTCTTCTAAAGCAGAGTTTATTTTGTTTTCATCTAAACCTTTTTCTATTCCTTCTGCAATAACTTGTTCTATTGGAACCATGTCAATTCCTTCTGCCATTGCGTCTTTTACTATTTTTAATGTAACACTAATAGCATTTTGTTTTGAGTGGGTTATACCACTAGTAACAATATCAATATCAATTTTTCCTGTTTCTGGGTCTGTAACAGTTTCTTCTAAAGATCTTTTTACTAGCATTATTGCTTTTTCAGCATCCTCTATTTCAACGATTTCTTTTAACCTTACTTTTGCACTTGCTTCGCTTAGTCTTACGAGTCCTTCTAATTGTCTTGCTGTTGCTGGATAGTTTCCTTCGCTTCTTCCTTGGTCTCTTAACCCAACATAAAAGTCAATTAATCTTTCCATTGATTCTTGGCTGAGGACTGGGAAACAAGTTTGTCTTGCAAAAGAAATATATTTTTGTAATATGTTTGAGTCAATTGGGGGCTTGGTTATTTTGTCAATACCTTCTCTTTCTTCTTTTGTAAGTGGTTTTCCTGTTTTACTTGATTGTCTTAGTTTTTCTCCACTTTGGTGTGTTCTAAGAATGTGTGTTGCAATATTAATGTCTTGTGTCCTATCTAAAACATCTCTTATCATAAAAAATAAGTCAAACCTTGAAATTAATGATGCTGGTAAATCAATTTGTCCTAAAAAAGGTTGGAATTTGTCAAACCTTGAAAACTTTGGGTTAGCTGCTGCTAGTAATGCTGTGTCAGTTTTGAATCTTGAAACAATACCTGCTTTTGCAACACTAATCATTCCTTGTTCCATTGCCTCGTGCAAAGCACTCCTATCTTGTGGATCCATTTTGTCTAATTCATCAGCCATGCATATTCCTCCTGATGCTAGTACTAATGCTCCTGCTTTTAGAGTCCAACCACCTTCACCAAACTCATCTTTTACTGCTGACGCAGTTAATCCTGCTGAACTAGAAGTTTTTCCACTAATGTAAATACTTTTTGGCGCAAGGTTAGCAGTTGCTTGTAATAATTGTGATTTACCACTACCTGGGTCACCAATTAAAAGAATGTGAATATTTCCCCTTATTTTTTGTTCGTTAGGCAAGTTTTTTTGTACTCCGCCAAATAATTGTAATACAATACTTTCTTTCACAATATTGTGTCCGTAAATTGCTGGAGCAATACTATTAGTTAAATTTTCAAAAATATTTTTTTGTTTTGATAATTTTTTTATTTCTTCTTGTTCTTCTTTGCTAATATCAACTTCATTAAATTCTTTTTGTGTTTCTTCTAGAGAATTAACATCAATAAATCTTCCGTAAACAGTTTTCTTGTCTTTTTGTGGTGGAATCAATCTTAGTACTCCAACAAAAGCAGTTTTGTCTCCAGCACTCACCTTGTTAACAAGATCATCACTAACATAAGCATCAATGTAAACTGCTTGTTCATTACCCTTTAATTTTTCTAATGGTTCTTGTATTTGAACTTTTTGATAATTAATAAAAGTACTTTTTTCTTCGTCCAAATCAAAATCTCTTGAGTGACACTCACACATGTTTGGAAAATTTATTTTTTGTTTTTCTTGTGGAATTTTGTAAATGTTTCCACACCTCTTGCATTTCCAAACCGCGATAGATAGTTTTGGTAAAACATCTGTTATTTGTCTAACGAGTCCTTCAACACAAATGAGTTTGTTCAAGTGTTCTGAACCAATATCTTTTATGTTAGGAGTTTTGTCTTTTGGTAAATTAGAAAAACGAATGTGTGGTTTGAATTCATCAACATTAAGTGAAGGAATATTAACATCTTGTATTGCGATTGTTGCTGATTCAATTACAGAATCTGGTTTGTCAAGTAATTCATCAGCTAGTAATGGGTCAAATTTTTCTAGTATTTTAAAATCAATTATAAGACTTTTTTTGTCAGGATAATTCTCAATGATTTTTTCAATTTCTTTTTTGTACTCTGAGTTAAAGAATTCCTCAAATTTTTCTACAAAAGGGCTTGACTCTTGCTTCTCAATTTCTTCCAAATTAATATCCATTTCCATAAGAAAACACTGTTTTTTGTTCTTTTAAGCCCTTCGCATGTTTTGTGCCGAAGCTAGATAAGTGTGTCGGAAGAAAAAGCTTTTTTTGCTCTCTACTTATTAGCTCTTTAGCCAATTAATATTTATTGAGTTTGAAAAACTAAGCGTTATAATTCAATTTAAGAGAAAAATCAAACCAATTAAACAATTTCTTTTCTAATTTTTTTGCCTAATTCTTTTAACTCTTCTTCTTTAGCTGGTTTTTGAAGACAAGGATCTAATTGCATTCCCTGATTCAAAGGAACTAAATGAATGTGAGCGTGCCTAACAAGAAAACCTTCTACAATTAAACCAACTTTCTCAGTTCCAAATGCTTTTTGTAAAAAACCACTAACTTTTTTTGCAGTCAAAAAATACTCTGCTAAATCCTTGTCATTTAAATCAAAAATATAGTCAATATGTTTTTTTGGGATTAATAATGTGTGGCCTTTGTGTATTGGGTTAATATCAAGAAAAGCAAAATATTTTTCGTCCTCATAAATTTTTTCAACACTAATATCTCCTTTTATCATTTTGCAAAACAAACAATCCATTTTTTCACTCCCAAAATCAATTTTATAATATTCTCACTTAATTTTTTTGCTCTATTAAAAATTATTCTTTGTAATACTTCCAATTAACATATTGTACTAGTAAAGCAAAAGCATCAATAATCAAGCAAATTATTCCAATTATTATTAAAAATATTTGAATTAAAATAAATTGTGGTGTAAAAAAAGCAAGGAACAATGCTCCTAAACCAACTAACAAAAAGGGTATGAATAAAAATAAGAATTCTGTGTTACCATGCATAATTATTATTAACAACAATTTCCTTTTAAACTATTATTAACCAAAAAATTGAAATTCTTTTTAACAAATTATTGATTTTGATAATCGTATTTATTTTGTTGTTTATTTTGGTGATTGTATTTATTTTTTTATTTATTTTAGTGATTGTATTTATTTTTTTATTAATTATATTAATTGAATAAGAATTAATTTAATCAATTTTTTTATTACTTTTATTTTTTTTATTAGTTTTATTTTTTTTTATTATTGTTAATTTTTTTTTTAGTTTTATTTTTTTTATTAGTTTTATTTTTTTTTATTATTGTTAATTTTTTTTTAGTTTTATTTTTTTTATTAGTTTTATTTTTTTTTATTATTGTTAATTTTTTTTAGTTTTATTTTTTCATTAGTTTTATTTTTTTTTATTGTTAATTTTCTTTTATTGAAATTTTTTTAACTATTTTTTCAGCAATTTTTCTTGCTATTGTTTCTTCTCTTACACCACGAATCATTATTTTTCCGTTTCTAAAAATAGATATTGTTGATTCTTCTTCTTTAATTATTAACAATATTTTTGAATTAACTTCAATATTATCTAATTGTTTAGAAAGTTTTTCTAAGTTTAAAACAGTTTTTTCTTTTGGTAAGAATTCAAAACTCGTTTTGTTTGAACAAGGTTTTCCAACAAAATCTTTTAGTTCCATGATTATTCACTTAATTAAAATTGTTTAGATATTTTTTTTATTTTAGATCAAAGGGCTACCAAAGGTGCCCAAATTTCTGCTGGGTTTTTCCAGCACCTCAGAGTTGGATTAAATCATCATTAATTCAGTAGGGATTTACATCATCACAGGCAATAGAATTAGAAAGATTTATGTTTTTAAATTAATGGACAATAATTTAATTATGAATTTAGAAGAAAATAAACAAAATTTATTTGAAATTTATAATAAATCTTCAGAAAAAATGAGTGAAATTAAAGATGATTCAATTGATTTAATAATTGCAGATCCACCATGGGGGCTTGGTGTAAAATATGGTAATTTAGTAGATAAGCCTTCGCACGAAAAATATTCTCAAATGATGAAAAAAATTATTTTAGAAATTAAACGAGTTCTAAAATCAGAAGGGTTAGTTATTTTTATTTTGCCAAAAGTTGTTAGAAAAATAAATATTATATATGATTATAATAAAGAATTTACTAATTTGTTTCAAGAATTAAATTTTTTTAAAATACAAACTTTTGATTTTTTGGTTCACGAAGATGATTTTACTTGTTTGTCTGTAAAAGAAATAATTGGTCAAGGGAGAGATTGTCATTCTGAAGAAATTCAAGGAATCGTTTTTTCAAAATTTAATATAAAAACAAAAAATTTTCCAAAAAATAAATATTATGTTTATGCTTCAAGAGAAGGACATCCTTGTCCTTATCCTATAGAACTCATAAATGATTTATTAGACACATTTTATAATAAAAAGAATAAAGTTTTAGATCCTTTTATGGGGACAGGAAGTCTTGGTTTAGAAGTTATTAAAAGAAATGGCCAATTTTTTGGTTATGAATTAAATAAAGATTATTTTAAAACTGCAGAAATAAAAATGGGGAAATTTTGTAAATCCTTATAAGGTTTTTAGAAAAACTTTTTATACCATTTCTCGTAATCTTTGTGGTTTCCAACAAAGTAAAATCTTACTTCTTTTTCATAATCAAAAATTCTATAAGTTAATCTATTCTGTCCAACTTCATCAACAAAAAATTTTGCTCTTCCACCAAGGTGTCTTTTTTTTGGGAATTCAAGAATTTTTCCTATTTTCTTTGCAACCCTTATTTTTGATTCATGATCTAATTTAGCAAAGTGTTCTTTCCACTCTTCGTCATATTTATCAGTGTAAATATTTAATCACTTCACATATTTTGCATATTCTCCAAGAGCTTCATTAGAATTAAGTAATTTTCTTTTTCCCTTTGCTATTTCAGAATCAATTTTATCAAGTTTTTTGTTAACTATTTCGTTTTCACTTAAATGATGTTGGCCAAAATTCATTATTGCTAGTCTTATTGCTTCTGATTGAGAATTTGCATAACCCTCTTTGACCATTGTTTCAACAACTGCTTTTGTTCTTCCTCTTAATATAACATTCAATTAAACCACCTATGAATAAGACAAAACAAATGATTTAAATATGCTTTGATTATGATTCAATTTGAATCAATTATAAATCCCTATGTGGTTTCAAGGTATTTACTTCATCACCAGCAAAATAATGTTTTTGAATTGATTTTTAAATCCAAGTTTTATATTATTTCATATGGTTAATTCGGTTGTTATTGTGCCTGCACACAATGAAGGCCCAAGAATATCTAGTGTATTAAGTGTTCTTTCAAAAGCAATGCGTCAAGGGATAATAAAAAAAGTTATTGTTGTAAATGATGGGAGTATAGATAATACTGTGGAGCAGGTTAGAAAATTTCCTAATGTGGAATTAATACATTTTTCTGAAAATAAAGGAAAAGGTTCCGCATTAATGGCTGGTTTTAGAAAAGCAATTTCTGATAAAGCGGATTTTGCCATTACTATTGATGCTGATTTAAAAGGATTTAACATTCAAAGAATAAAAGAATTAATCAAATCTATAAAAAATCATGATATGTCAATTGGTTTACGAGAAAATACTTTTTCTGGAGTTAAATGGAGGGAATGGCTTGCAATACATACTAGTGGGGAAAGAATATTTAGGGTTTCGTCTTTGTCAGAAGTAATAAATAATCCTGAGTTCAAAAAATTTATTAAAAAAAGAAGGAGGTTTGGTTTTGATTTATCACTTAGCATAATTTATAGTAAAACAGGAAGAAAAATAAATTTAGTAAAACTGCCTGGTGTTACTCACACATCGAAAAAAATAAAAATTGGTAAATATAGGGGTTCATTTCAAAATTTAAAAATGAATTTTCAATGGGTAAAAAATGGAATCGCGGCAAAAAGAACCGCGTCTAAAATGAAACACAAATAATTATTTACAAATCTTATAAGTGTCCTGATTCTTTTAACATTTCTTCAGTAGTAAAAATTTTTATTCTGTTTTGTTTTTTGAATTCTTTGTCATTGCTCCAAATCTTAGTGTCTTTGTACAATGCACAAGCAAGGTATAATAGATCTTTCTTATCTTCAATAAGTGAAGTTGCTGCTGGAATAAATGGTGTTAGTTCATCATCATTAACAATTGTTATTTGCACAAGTATTCTTGCAAGTAGATTTGAAAAATTTGAATCACTAAGACCACTCTTCTTTTTGATTATGGGGAAATATTTTTGTAATTCTGTTAACATAAAAGAAGGTGTATATAATTCAAATTTGGGATTAAAAAATAATTTTCTTGTATTAGAATCTTTTATCAAACAAGCAAATAAAACATTTGCATCAACGGTTATATTCATTGAGCAATTCCTCTGCATGTTTGGCCATTGCCATATCAATTTTTTTATTTATTTCACTAAAATCACTCATCTTCAAATTGCTTTTTTTTGCAATTCTTTCAGCTTCTTCAAAATCATTAAGCTTACGTTCAATAATTGTTCTAATAGCACTTGACCATTTAACATGTTTGTGTTTATTCATTCTTACTTTTGTTTCAGCAGGAATTGAAAGAGTTAAATTAACCATAATATCACATAATTATTATGTGTAAAAACATATTTAATAATATGTTTTAAGAATTTGAATTTATAAATCCATATAAGAGTTTTAGGGATTTACTTCATCACCAGCAAATAATGTTTTTAATTTTAACAACAAGGGCATTTTGATTTTTTATTCAATTTTTTGTTCACGCATGAAATCAAAACAATTTTGTGCATGACAAAATATGGTTATTTACATTTTTATAATCTATTATTGTTTAGAATATTTGCTTTTTCTATTATTGTTTAGAATATTTTGTTTTTTTAATTATTGTTTAGAATATTTTGTTTTTCTATTATTGTTTACAATGTTTTGTTTCTTCATTATTGTTTATTATTTTTTCGAATTCAATGTTTTTAGTATTTTTTTCAACAACTTTTTTTAAAGCACTTTCAACTAGTTCTTCCATTTTGCATTTTTTCATTTCTTCTTTTACTTTTCCAATGCTTGTTTTTGTTCTTGGTTTTCCTGTTGCGAGAACATCACACATTTCTTTTCCTTTGGAAATATCAAAAAAGTTTTGTTTTATTGATAAATCAATTATCTCTTGTTTTGAAAAAAATAATAATGGTCTAAGAATTTCTATTTCAACTTGAGAGTTAATTGTGTTTAAGTTGCTTATTGTTTGCGAGCTTACTTGTCCAATGCTTTCGCCTGTTATTAAAAAATTAGTATTATTTTTTTGAGCAATTTTTTCGCTTACCTTCATGAAAAATATTTTCATTAAAACAAAATAGTATTCTCTGTATGTTGTATCAGCAATTTTTTGTAATTCTTCTCCAACATTAACAACAATCATTTTTTTTATTCCAAGTTTTTTTGCGCTAGCAAGACTTTTTAGTTCAGGCGTATTATCTGTAAAAGGTTCTTGTGAAAAATGAATTGCTTCTAAATCAAGTCTTTCTTTTAACAAGTAACCAGCTATTGGGCTATCAATGCCACCACTCAACAACAATAATGCTTTTTGTTTCATAACGATTTTTTGTGAAAAAAGATTAATTAAGTGTTTGTAAAAAAAGTTTTTCGTTTATTGGAAAATTGTGAAAAATAAAGAAGTTGTTTTTTTATTTAATTAGTTTTTTTAAAATTATTTTTTTCTATTTATTTTTATGTTGTTTCCGTATTGATGGTATTCTATTTCATCACCAGATTTTAACTCAAACTCTGGTTTTGGTGCATCATAAGTTTCAAAATTCTCTGTATTCATTACATTTACTATGTTTCCTACAACAGCAACTACTTGCCCATTTTGTTTTAACAAGATTGGTTGTTCTACTTCAACATCAGTTCCTTTTAACAAGCCTCTTTTTTGTCCTGTAAAAATATTAAATGCAACAATTCTTACTTTTGCTGCTCCGTGTTTTCCTGGCTTTGATTTTTCAGTGCTTTTAACTTGACAAACTTCTTCGTCTATTAAAACATAATTACCAGGTTTTAATGTTCCTGCTTGCACAAATTTTTTTTCATCAACCATAAACTCACTTCAATATAAAAATAATTAATTGAGTTGAATTTAAAAAGCTAATTGTTCTCCTTTTTTGTTTTTTTGTTTGAATAAAAGCTTTTTTATATTATTCACTCTTATTATAATTGTTGTTGGTGGTTTTTGTGCTTGGAAAGAGATTGAAAAATTTGTTAGAACACAGAGAAAAACGAGTAGCTATTTTTGTTGATGGCCCGAACTTGTTGAGAAAAGAGTTTGGTATTGATTTAGAGATGATTAAAAAAGAAGCTCAAAAGTTTGGTTCTATTAAAATTGGTAAGGTTTATTTGAATCAATTTGCTTCTAATAAATTGGTTGAGGCTGTTGTTAATCAGGGTTTTGAACCAATTATTACTACTACTGATGTTGATGTTGCGATGGCTTGTGATGCTACTGAAACAGTTTTTAACGAGCATGTTGATGTAATGATTTTTGCTACAAGGGATAGTGATTTTTTGCCTGCTTTGATTAAAGCTAAGAATCGGGGTAAAGAAACTGTTGCAATAATGGCTGAAGAAATGAGTGCTTCTGCTTTAAAAAATACTGCTGATAATGTTGTTTTTTTAAAAAATAAAAAGTGATTTTTATGAATTTTCCAGTTGGAGATATTATTGCGAGAGCGCCTTTACCAATAGACATTTTGACTGTTTCAAATGAATTAAAAAAAATTAGTTTTAATGGTTATATTGTAATGTCTGTTAAGGGTTCTTGTTTTGAAGAGGGAGTATTGTTTTTTAGAGATGGTGATTTTTGTGCGGGTATTGTTGAGTGTTTGTTTCTTGAAAAAGTTTTTAAGGGGGATTCTGCTTTAGAATATATTTTGAATCAAACTATTGGCAATGGTTTTTTTCAAACAGTTCAATTATCAAGGAGTCAAGTTGATTTAATAACTGCTTTTGATGAAAAATTATTGTTTTTGAACAAAATAAATTTAAAAGAACTTCCAAAGCTAATTCCTAGTACTTTCAAAGATAATTTTGTTTTACAAGACGAAAGCATAAATGTTTTAGAAAAGTATGGTTTGAATTCATTAAAAAAATAAAGTGGTTGTATGTTTGGTAGTATTTTTAGAAAAATTTCTTTTGGTTTTAATAGGGATGAGACATCAAAACCATTAGCGCAAGTAGAATTCTTAAAAGATTTTTTGTCAAAGCACAATTATGTTTTTTCTAAGGACTTTCAAGAAAATCTTGAAATATTAAAAAGAAAGCATTTGGTTGATTCGTTTATTGTTACTAATTTTGATGGTAGTGTTATTGTTTCAAGTGAAAATAGTGTTAGTTCTGAGGGGATAACTGGCACGGCAATGCTTTCTTATATTAAAAGCGAGCTTCCTGATAGTGACACAGTTCTTATTAAAAGAGAGAATAATTGGTTCATGCTTTTTAATTTAAACAAAAAAGTTTTTATTGTTGAGGCTGGTAGCGAATTATCAAATATTGAGTTAAAAGCACTTGCTTTAGAATTAAGTATTCTTTTAGATGAAAACAAAGTTTCTTTAAAAGAAAAACAAGTGATGAGGGAATAATATGGCTAGGGTTATTACAATTGCTTCTGGTAAAGGGGGAACAGGAAAAACAACTTTAACAGCTAACTTAGGAATTTGTTTGTCAAAATTAGGTAAAAAAGTTTTGCTCGTTGATGCTGATGTAGCAATGGCAAACTTGTCATTAATATTGGGTATGCAGAGTTCTCCAATAACATTGCATGATGTTTTGCTTGGTGAAGCGCAAGTACATGATTCTATTTATGATGGGCCTGAAGGAGTTCATTTTATTCCTTCTGGTTTGAGCCTTGATAATTACAAGAGAGTTGATAGTGAGAGGTTGTCTAGTATAATAAGAGAACTTGAAGACAATTATGATTATATTTTATTAGATGCTGCTGCTGGGATAGAAAAAAATGTTTTGAGTGCGTTTTCTGCTTCGCAAGAAACATTGCTTGTGACAATGCCTACTTCTCCAGCAATAGCTGATGCTTTGAAAACAAAACTAGTTGCTCAAAGGTTAGGTAGTAAAGTAATTGGGATAGTAATTAATTTTGTTATGAATGAGAAAGGTGAGATTACGAGACAAGAAGCATCAAGTATTTTAGAGCTTCCAGTTTATGGTTCCGTTCCTTATGACCCTGAAGTGAGGAAAAGTTTTATGCAACAAAAAATTGCTCCAGTGGCAATAAGAAAACCTGATGCATTATCTTCTCAAGAGTTCATGAAGATTGCTTCAAGGCTAACGGGATTAAAACAACAAGAAACAGTTGTTGAGAAAAAAGGTTTTTTCTCTAGATTGTTTTCAAAATTTAGGAGATGAGGTGAAATTATGGAAAACAGACCGTTCGATTTGTTAAACAATTCAATAAACAAAGAAGTTTTAATAGTTTTAAAGGGGGATCGTCAAATAAGAGGAATTTTGAAAGCATATGATGTTCATATGAATCTTCACCTTGAAAATGCTAATGAATTAATTGATGGGGAAATGAAAACTAATTATGGAAAAGTTTTTGTTAGGGGTGACAACGTAATACTAATTACTCCTTAAAAGCTGTTTTTAAGGATTTTTTTTGATCCTAAAAACATTTTTATTAAACAAAAACTATTTTTATATTGATTTTAATGGACTTACAAAAAAAAGAATATGTTATTGATTTAATAAAAAAATCTTTGTCTCTTGGAATAGATGAGAAAGATATTGTTGATACTTTGGTAGATGCTAATTTAACAAAGTCAGATGCCGAAAAATTAATTAGTGAAGCTAAACAAAAAATCACAGAAAAAAAAGACGAACCTATTGTTAAAGAAAAGGTTTCTGATTCTAAAAAAGTTTTTGATGAGAATACTAGCAAGTTAAGTATTGGTGACCAAATAACAATGCAATTAGGATTAGAAGTTAAAGAAAAAAAGTATGATGATGAAAAAATAATTAAAAAACAAATTGAAAAAGATGATTCAATAAAAATGAATGATGATAAAATAGGAGAGTCATCTAAAAAGCCGAGTGACGATGGGAAAAAAAGTATTTTTTCAAGGTTCAAAAAAAATAATGAAAGTGAAAAAGTTGTTGTTAATAATCCAATTCCAAAAAAAATTGATTTTTTGAATAGAACTGATGTTTCACAAAACAAAGTTGAAAATAATTTGTCAAAAAATGATTTGCCACAAAGCAATTTGCCAAAAACCGAATTAACAAAAAACGATTTTTTAAAAGAACATTTTTCAAATAGCGGGGATAATTCAAAAAATATTAATCAAAATTTTTCTCAAAAAGATTTTGTAATTTCTGAAAACAAAAACGATTTTAAAAAAAATTCTTTTAATGAGAATTCAATTAATTCCGAACAAAAAACTGTTCAAGGTAAATCTATTGAGGATTTGTGGAAGAAAGGGATTGTTGTTGCTGTTAATTCAAGATTAAATGAAATGAAAAAAATTCGTGATGATATTGACAAAGTAGTTAGTTTGAAAGTGGATGATGCTGTTAAAAAAGAAACTGGAAAATTCAAGATTTTGTTGGAATCACAAAAAGATCTTATTATTTCAAGTAATAAGGATGAACTTGAACAAAAACAAAAAGAGATTTCTTTTATAATTGATTCAAAACTAGCTGAGATTAGGAAAGAATCTCAACAATTAAACAAATCAATTGAACAAATAAATAAATCAAAAATACAGCAAGAAGAATTAATTGTTGAAATAAATAAGACTTTGGAAGGAGCTAAGAAAACGAAGTCACAATTGTTAATTGAAATGAATTCAGAGTTAATAAAAAGTAAGTCTCAAGCACAAGAATTTATTGATAATGCTAAAACCAATATGGAAGAGTTGGATTCGCGAATAAATAAGACTCTTGAATTTGAGAAAAATATTGCTGAAGGAATGTTGCAGGAAGCTGAACAAAAAATAGAAAATCTTACTATTCAAAAAGCTGATGATTTGTTAGAAGAATTAGAATTAAAATTGAATAATTTGAAATCAATTGAAAAAAATATTGATTTGGAAAGTATTGAGCAAAAAATAAAAATCTTGGATCAATTTAAAAAAGAATTTTTGAATAATATGGAAGAAAATATTGAAAAAATTAATAAGGCAATTAAAAAGTTGAATGATCAAAACGATTTAATTTCAAGAGAAATTGATGAGAAAGTAATTATTATTGATGCCAAAATTGAAGAGTTAACAAAATTTGAGAAGAATCTTGCAAATAATATTGAGAAAATATTTTTGCAGAAAAAAGAAAAAAATAGCAAAAAAAATAATTAGTAAATATTATTTTTGAATTATTTAGATTAATGTTTTTAATTTATTTTGAATAGCTTTGTTTCTTGTTAAACTAAACTTTGTATTTTGTTGTTAAACAAGTTAATTTTTTGTTATACTTTTTATTTACTTTTTTTTGTTTTAAAAAATTTTCAACAGAATTAATTTTTCCACTATTCTTTTTTTTGTTTTGTTTTTTATTTTCTTTTTCATTTTCTTTTTCATTTTTATTTTCTTTTTCATTTTCTTTTTCATTTTTATTTTCTTTTTCATTTTTATTTTCTTTTTCATCTTTTATTTTTTTAATTAACTCACAAGTTTTACAAAATTCTTTTTCTGTTGGTTCGCCACAAACACTACAATCTTTTAATTCTTTTTTGAGAATTTTAATTTCTTTTTCATTAGGAGTAATTCTTGTTTTTAATGTTTCATAAAATCTCAATATTGAATAAGTTGTCCCAGGAAATCGATTTTCAAAATGGTTCAACATTTCTCTGTACTCGTTTCTTTTTGCAGTCCAACTATAAGGACAGCACTCTTGAGAAAAATGTTTTATGTTATTGAATGCGCAATAAGCAATTATTTCTTTTTCAGGGGTTTCATACAATGGTTTTATTCTTTTCACAAAACCCTTGTATTTCAAAATTCCTGGTTTAACTCCGCTTCTTATTACTCTGTCAACTTCATTATTAAAAACATTCATAACAAAGCTTTGAACTTCGTCATCAAGATTATGTCCTGTAACAAGTTTATCAGCATTAATACTTTTTGCAAAACTATTCATTATATTTCTTCGCATTGTTCCACAAAAAGCACATGTTCCCCCAAGTTTTTTATTTTCTAAAAGCAATGGCATGATTTCATCATTTGTTATTCCAAATTTTTGTTTAAAAGAAATTATGTGATATTTTACTCCTATTTTTTTACAAGTGTTTTTGGCAACTTTGATAGCTTTTTCTCTGTAACCTTTTACGCCTTCATCAATTATTAGAACTTCAATTGGATTGCTTTTAGAAAAAAATTTGTGTAATAATATTAGAGTAACTATTGAGTCTTTCCCACCTGAAACAGCTATTAAAAGTTTTTCTTTTGATTTTATTAGCAAGTGTTTTCGAATAGTTTTTTTGAATCTGTTTTCAAAAAACTTGTTGAAATGGTTTTTACAAAAATTATGTGGCCCATATTCTAATGTAATAATTTTTTTTTGATTGCATTTATCGCATTTTTTTTGAATGGTTGTTAAAAGTTTTTTTCCAGTTTTTTCTATTCGCATAGTTAATTTTAAATAATGAAATATTAATTAAACTATTAGTGATAATATGGTTAAAATTGCAAGACCTATTAAAAAAGTTGGTAATTTAGGGAATACTCCAAAACCAGCTATTTCAATGTTGTTTAGGATTCTTAATAAATCTGCGCCAAAACGGATTTTTCGTGTTGGAACCAAAATTAAGAGATGATTTCAAAAATTAATTTTTTGTTTTAATCATTTTTTACTTGTTTTTTTGACAAAATAGTTAGTTTTATAAATGCTTTTTAATCAAAGATTTCTTATTGGTGAGTTAGAGAAGTGATTAAATGGGCGCAAGCAAATATATTTCTAAAACTATTCAGAGTGAGTGGAAGGGCCTAGAAGACAAGAATTATAATTATGGTTCTTTAATGCAAAAAAGAGAAATTGATTTTAGAAAAGAAAAATTGTCTGTTGTTAAAGTTGATAAACCTAATAACTTGGTTTCTGCTAGGAGTGTTGGTTACAAGGCAAAACAAGGAATTTTTGTTGCACGAGTTAGAGTTAGAAAGGGTTCTGGAACTTATCATAGACCAAAAAATAAAAGGAGGCCTAAGCGACAAGGTCAAGCAAAACTAACTCGAAAAAAAAGTATTAGGGCTATTGCTGAGGAAAGGGCTTCAAAAAAATTTGAGAATGCTGAGGTTTTGGGTTCATACAAGGTTGCTGAGGATGGGAAAAATCATTATTTTGAAATTGTTTTAGCTGATAGGTTAGCTTCAACAATAATTAATGATAAAGAATTATCTTTCTTGGTTATTGGGCAACAAGGTAGAGCTGAAAGAGGAAAAACTTTTGCTGGAAGAGTTAATCTTGACTCTAACAAAGCAAATAAAAGAAAAAAAATTAGGAAAAAAAAGTTAAATAAAAATAATGCTAGTAAGTAATTAGATTGAGTTTAGTTTCTTGCCAAAGGCTTGGCTAAAGTGATTATATGATTGATATAGTTTACAAGCAACCAATAAAAGAGTTGCTTCAAGTGAGTTCTTATTTCAAAGAAAAAACTATTGTTCTCGTTGATGACGAGAAAGAAGAATTGCTTGCAAAGAAAAAAGGTTTTTTTCCTTGTTATCTTGTTAATGAAAAAACTGATTTGAATAAGATTAGTAAGAAAAGGAAAGCTGTTTATGGTTGTTCTGTTAAAAACAATGAATTTGCTGTGAAAATAAAAGCTGATTTTTTGTTACAACCAAGTAACGAAAAACAATTTTTTGATTTGGGTTTAGCAAAAAAACTTTTTGATAATAATACTATTGTTGTTTTAATGTTTGAAGAATTGCTTAACAAAAATAGTTTTGAAAGGCACTTGTATTGGAAAAATTATATTGAAGTTGTTAGGTATTGTAACAAAAAAAATACTAAATTTTTTGTTGCGTCTGGTTGCAAGGATTGTTTTAATTTAAAGCACCCAAAAATAAGGGATTGTATTGCAGAAATACTTGGATTTAATAAAGAAATTGTTAAAAATTTTGATGATGTTTTATGAAAATAGATAAAAAGAAGAAAAAGACTATTCCGTCTTCTCAAAGAGAAAAAAAACGTTATATTTTAATTGAAATAGTTTCTGAAAAAATATCTGAAAAAGATTTTTATTTTGGTTTCTGGATTGAATTACTAAGTTTTTTTGGTTCAAAGGGTTTAGCTGAAATTAATCCTAGATTAGTTTTGTATAAAGATAATAAAACAATTTTGAAATGCAAGCGTGGGAAAGAAAAAGAACTTGTTGCTGGTTTAGCTTTTATTAAAAAAATTCGGAACAAAAAAATTATTTTAGCGCCCCTAATGACAAGTGGTTCTATAAAAAAAATTAAGACAACTCACAATTGGTGATTTTATTAATTGTGTTTTTCTTATTTGGTAATATTTATAAATATTGTTGAGCGAGTATATATTGTAAAGAGAATATAATTTTATAGTGTTTTTTATGTATCCAATGCAATCCAAAGTTCCTTCTTATGATAAGGTCCCAACAATGTTTTCTCCTGATGGTAGATTATATCAGGTTGAATATGCTTCAAAAATAGTTGAACAAGGCACAACTGGTGTTGGAATAATTTTTAAGGATGGCGTGTTAATTGCTGCTGATAAATCAATTCCAAGTAAGTTGGTTAAACCAGAGTCAATTGAAAAAATTTTTAACATTGATGAAAAAATTGCTGTTGTTTCAGCAGGGTTGGTTGGTGATGCTAGGCGACTTGTTGGTATAGCAAGGAGACAAGCACAAGACAATAAAATGGTTTTTTCAGAGCCAATTCAAGTTCAAGTAATGGCAAAAGAAATTGCTGAGACAAAACAAGCTTTTACACAGTATGGTGGTTTGAGACCATTTGGTGTTTCTTTTATAATTGCTGGGATAGATGAAAAAGGGCCTCAATTGTTTCAAACAGAACCAAGTGGTGCTCTAGCTGAATACAAGTCAATTGCAATTGGTAGGAACAAGGATGCTGCAATAAAATTTTTTGAGGATAATTACAAGGATAATTTGAGTTTAGAAAAAGCAGTTTTAATTGCTTATGAGGCTTTATCAAAAAGTATTCCTGAAAAAGAAAAAATTTCTATTTTGAGGGTTGAGTTTGCAATAATTAATTCTAGTGGTTTTAGGTTTCTTAGTGAGATTGAATTAAAAAGTTTTTTGAAATAATTTTTATCAATTAATCAAGCCTGTGGGAAAATGGTTTGGTCTTTATTGATTTGAGTTGAGATAATGGTAAAAATAAATGATGCGGTTATTGCGAGATTGGAGAAAGAAGGACACAAATTTGAGGTTCTTGTTGACCCTAATTTAGCGATGGATGTTAAACACAAAAAAGAAGTTAATTTTAGTGATTTGCTTGCTGATGAAAAAATTTTTAAGGACTCAAAAAAAGGTGATGAACAGAGTCCAGAAAATATTAAAAATTTTTTTGGAACAGAGGACTTGCAATTAATTACAAAAAAAATTATTGAAGATGGAGATGTTCAATTAACAACAGAGCAAAGAAAATATTTTTTGGAAAAAAAGAGGGCTGAAATCATTTCTTTTATTTCAAGAAATGCTATTAATCCTCAAACAAAAACTCCGCATCCTCCACAAAGAATTGAGAATGCGATGGAACAAGCAAAGATTCATATTGATCCTAGTAAAAGTTCTGAAGAGCAAGTAAAAAAAATAGTTGACGCAATAAAAAGAATAATTCCAATTTCGATGGAGAAAATTGATTTTGCAATAAAAATTAATGCACAGTATTCTGGGAGATGTTCTTCAATATTGCATAAGTTTGAAATTAAAAAAGAGCAATGGCTTAACGATGGTTCATTGGTAGCTGAATTTGAGTTACCAATTGGAATGAAACAGGATTTGTTAAACGAATTAAATTCTGTTACACATGGTGAAGTAATTGTTAAAATTATTTAAAAATAAAAGGTGAGAAAAAAATGAAAAAAGTGGTAATACCGGGCGAATTATTGTCTGATGAAAGAAAAAAACTTGGTGCCAATGTGTTTGTTTCAAATGGAAAAATACATTCAAAGGTTCTAGGTATAACAGATGATGAAAATGAGATATCAGAAGTAGTTGCTTTGCAAGGAATGTATATTCCAAGAAGAGAAGACACTATTGTTGGAATAGTAAACAGAGTGGTGTTTGCGGGTTATGGTATAGATATTAACTCTTTTGCGGACTCATTTATTCCAAAAAAAGCAATGAGAAATGATCTAAAATTAGGCGATGTTATTATTGCCAAGGTTGAAGATGTTAACGAGTTAAAAGAAGCTGATTTGTCATTCCCAAGAAGAATGGGTGGCGGGGAAGTAATAGAGATAACTGCTGTTAGGAGTCCAAGACTAATAGGAAAAAATGGTTCAATGCTAGATGTTCTAACAAATGGCACAAATTGTGAAATATTTGTTGGAAAAAACGGTAGGGTTTGGGCTAGAGACGGTAACATTGAATTATTAAAAAAAGCTGTTAGCTTTATTGAAAATAATTCTTATAAAAACAATTTGACGATTGCTGTAGAAGAATTACTTAAGGAGAAAAAGTAGGTGAAAATTATGAAAAATGAAAAAATAGTTGATTATAAAAAAGATAAAAAAAGGTTAGATGGGAAAAAAATGGATGAATTGCGACCAATAAAAATAGATGTTGGTGTTATTCCAAATGCTGATGGTTCAGCTTATTTAGAATGGGGTCAAAACAAGGTTTATGCTGCTGTTTACGGGCCAAGAGAGGCTTTGCCTAAACACTCTGCTGATCCTTTAAAAGCTGTTGTGAAAGTAGAGTATAGAATGACTTCTTTCTCTGTTCCGCAAAGAAAGAGACCTGGGCCAAATAGGCGTGATCAAGAGATATCAAAGGTTCTTGGGGAAGCCCTTGCAAGAGCAGTTTTTGTTGAACAATTTCCTAACACTGAGATAGGTGTTTATGTTGAGGTAATTGATTCAAATGCTGGTTCAAGAGTTGCTTGTCTAACAGCTGCTTCTTGTGCACTTGCTGATGCTGGTATCCCAATGCGGGATTTGGTTTCTGCTACTGGTGTTGGAAAAGCATTTAACGAATTAATTGTTGATTTGAATAAGGATGAAGAAGATGCTCCTGATGCTGTTGACATACCAATAGGAATACTTCCAAATAGTGAGGAAATAGTTTTACTACAATTAGATGGATTGTTAACCATGAAGGAATGGGGGATTGTTTCAAAAATGGGTATTGATGCTTGTAAAAAAGTTTATGAAATCCAAAAAGAAGCTTTAAAGAAAAAATTTGAGTTAGGTGATGCTACAAGCAAAAATAATAAAAATGTTGAGAAAAAAGAAGTAATAAAAGAAGAGAAAAAAGAAGAAAAAAATATTAAGAAGAAGGTGAAAAAATGAGGTCAACAGTTTTAGAAAGTGAAATACAAAAAGTTGTTGCTTTTGCAAGAGAAGGAAAGAGACTTGACGGAAGAAAACTTGATGAGATGCGAGAATTGAAAATAGAAACTGATATGTCAGAAAATGCTGAGGGATCATCAATAGTTTCTCTTGGTAAAACAAAGGTAATTGCTGGTTTGAAAATGGAGATAGGTACTCCTTATCCTGATAACCAAGATGAAGGATCAATTTCTATTGGAGCCGAAAATCTTCCATTGGCTCATCCTGATTATGAATCTGGGCGGCCTGGTGATGATGAAGTTGAGTTAGCAAGGGTTGTTGATAGGGCAATAAGAGAGAGCAAGGCAATTGATTTCAAAAAATTGTGTATTATTGAGGGTGAGAAAGTTTGGGTTGGTTACCTTGATTTTTACGCTTTGAATGGTGATGGAAATCTTTTTGATGCTGGTTCAATAGCAGCATTAGTAACATTCAATAGAGCAAAAATGCCTAAGCTTGATTCTGACAACAAAATAATTTTGCATGAATATGATGGTAAATTGAAATTAGCAAGAAAACCATTGTTAACAACTTTTGTCAAGGTTGGTGGAAAAATATTGTTGGACCCAACTTTTATAGAAGAAAAGGCTGCGGAAGCTCGGTTTTCAGTTGGAACAACTGAAGATGGTTTCATTTCTGCAATGCAAAAAGGAATTGGTGGCTCTTTTTCAATCAAAGAAATAAACGAGATGATTGAAATAGCTTTCAAGAATTCTGAAAAAATCAGAAAGCAAATAGAAAAGATATAATTCAAAATAAGAAAAAAATAATTTAAAAAAAATAAATTAATTTAGAAGAGATATGTATTATAATAGAAAAGATATGAATTGCTGAAAAGCAATTTTTATCTTAATGAGAGCTTTTAAAAGCTTTCCATATCAAAAATTTATAGAAGTTTTGCTATTTAATAGCAATAATTTTTTTGGTGAGCTAAATGGGGAAAACAAAAAAAGTGAATTCAACTGGGCGATTTGGTTCCAGATATGGTGTTGGAATAAAAAAGAGGGTTTTAAAGGTTGAAGAAAAACAAAAAAATCTTGCGCCTTGTCCTTTTTGTGGGTTTGAAAAAATTTCGAGAAAAGCTGCTGGATTATTCGAGTGCAAAAAATGTTCTGCTAAATTTACTGGTGGAGCATATGTTACTGAAACACTTATTGGTAAATCTGTTAAGAAAATGGTTAGTCAAAAAACTTTTTTGGCTGATTCGCAAGAATTAATAAAAGCAAGTGAAAAAGAATCAAGTTATCATGATATTGAGGAAGAAGTTGCAAAATCAAAAAAGTAGGTGTTTGTTATGAGTTATAAATGTGGAAAATGTGGGACTGAAGTTTCAAGTGTTGAGGAAGGATTAGTAAGGTGCCCTAATTGCGGTTTCCGAATAATTTATAAAACAAGGGAACCAATATCAAAAACAATAAAAGTTGAATGATATGCGTTTAGTTATAAAAATTAAGATTGATTTTAAGTCAAAGAAGCAAGCAAAAATTTTTTTTGATTCGGTAAAACCGGAGTTAAAAGATAATTTTAACAGGAGTAATTTGAAAATTGCTCAAAATAACAATATTCTAAAAGTTGAGATAAGTGCTTTGGACAAATCAGCTGCAAGAGCTTCATTAAATTCAATAATTAAACCATTAAAATTATTTAAAGAATTAAATGAGTTGAATTAGTTTTGAAAAATTAGTTATTTTTCAAATTATTTTTTTAAGGGGGCAAAAATATGGATGAACAAGAAAAAAGACAGTTAATGATTGATTTTGAGAGGAATAGGCAAATGCTTGGAAGTGTTTCTGCTCAAAAACAACAATATCAAATACAAGTAGAAGTAATAAAAGCTTCTATTGAAGAGTTAAAAAATACTAAAGAAAAAACAGTTATGAAAATAATTGGCAATATTCTTATTAACAAAACAGTTTCAGAAATGAAGAAAGAATTAGAAGAACAAAAAGATTCTTTTGAATTAAGATTAAAAACTTTGGAGAGACAAGAAGAAACAATTGTGAAAAAATTGAATTCAATAAAAGCTCAGATTGAAGGTAAAATTGAATCAAAAGACGATGAAAAAGAATCAAAGAAAACAAAAAAATAATTCTTTAATTTAATTAAAAAGAATTATGAAAAAATTGTTAAACTAAGAATATTATAATACAAAAAATATATTAAAATAAACAAAATTTTAATATAAAAAAATTGTAAAATAAAAAGTATTTTAAAATGAAAAAGGTTAATAACACTAATTGTTTAATTTTAATTGGTGTTTTAATTGAAAAAAACAATTATTAATATTAACAAATTCAAAAACAAGAAAATACTTTTATTATGTCATGAGAATGCTGATCTAGATTCTTTTTGTTCAGCAGGAATATTTCAAGAATTTTTAAAACAATATAAAATTAGTTCAATAATTGCTGTGCCTTCTCACATTAATGAGCAAACAATTGCTTTTGCAGAAAATCAAAAAATTAGTTTTTGTTTGAACCCAGAACTAAAAAATTTTGATCTTGTTGTTTTATTTGATTTTAATGATTATGAACAATTAGGAAAAATTATGAAAAGTTTTTGGGTGTTAAATAAAAATAGTCAAATAAAAGTTATTACTTTTGATCATCATGTAAAAGAAAAAAGAAGTATTGCTAAACAATTTGTTGATTCCAAAAAGTTGTCAACAACCGAATTATTGTTTAGTTTAATTGGGAACAAGTTTAACAAAAAAATGTTTTTTTATGCTTGTATTGGGATGATTGAGGATACTGGTAGATTCTTAGTTGGTTCAAAAGAATTTTTTCAAGCGTTTTCTATTTGTCTTAGTAAATCAGGTAAAAAGTACTCTGAAATATTTAATATTGCGAAGCACCAACCTCCTGAAGGAGAAAAAATGGCTTTTTTTAAAGCAATTCAAAGGGCCGAAATTATTAATTTAAATGAAATTGTGTTAATAACAAGCAATATTTCTTTTTTTCAGGGAGCAGTAGCAACCAAATTACTTGATTTTGGAGCAGATATTTCAATTGTAATAGGTGTTGAAAAAAATGGTGTGACTAATTTGTCTGCTCGAGCAGAAACTTTTTTTAAAGAAAAAAATAATTTTAATCTCATGAAAGATTTAATGTTTTTTATTCAAAAAGAATTCAAAGGGGAGATAGGTGGGCATTCTGGTGCAGCGCAATGGAAGGGTTTTGCTAATCCAAGAATAGTTATTCAAAAATCTGTTGAAATAATAAAAAAAGTTTCCGAAAAAATTAAATAAAAAATTAATTCAATTGTTTGTTAAAAAAAGAGTAATTCGTACTTAGTATTTATTCTAATTTTTAGTTTTTAATTCTTTTTGTTTTTTTTATTCTTTTTAATTTTGTAATTGTTTTTAAATTTTTTTATAACTTTTATTTTTTTATAAGTATTGTATTTGCTACTTTAGATATATTACTGTTGAACCTTTTTTTATTTTTCCTCTGTCAGCGTATTTCAATAAATAATGTACTGTTGATTTTGGCGTGTTAGTTATTCTTTCTATTTCTCTTATGCTTTGGTAATCTTTTCTTAATTCAATTATTTGAAGCATGGTTTCTAATGTTATATCTAATGCTCTGCCTCTTCTTTTTTCAATACTTATTTTTATTTCAGAGTCCATTATTTTTTTTCTTGCTTTAGCTGGCAACCTTTTGTAACAAGATTCTGATATACTTATTTCATTTATTCTTTTATTGTTTAATAATTCGTCAAGCTTTTCTTTTTTTATTGGTCTTATTAAATGTATTTTTTCAATTTCGCGGGGTATTTTTGATATTATTGTTTTTTCATCTACGGCGCATTTCATTTTTTTTCTCCCCCTCTAATTTTAATTTTCTTTTTTATTTTTGTTTTTGTAATATATTTTAATCCTTCTAATAATTCTTTTTTCTTTAGTTTGTTAACTGGTTGTGTTGAATAAATATTTGGGCCGGCCCATTTTATTTTTCTGTTTTTTATCAAACTTAAAAATTCTTTTATATTTTTTGGTTTTTTATTTAATTCTATTATTGCTGTTCCTATTACTCTTGGGTAATGAGCATCACTACCAACTGTAATGTATGCTGAATTTTCTGAGAATTCAATTCCTTTTTTTACTCTTTCAAAAGTTTCTTCTGAAATTTTGTCTAATTTTATTTTTATCTTTTTACTGTATTTTGATAAATGTGTTTTTTTGCCAATTTTATTTTTTGATAGGAAATCAAAAAAATTGTATAATTTTTTTACCCATTGTGTTCCAAAAATAAAGTTGTTTGCGCTTCCAAGCATTCCATTGTAATATTCTGAACCAATTTTGTATTTTTTTAATAATTCAATTGATTTTTTTTCACCTATTATTTGGCAAGTAGAATCAGTTTTGTATCCGAATGGGTGTGCAAAACTTGCAAGTAAATTATTTTTTTTTATTAGTGTTAGTGCTTCTTCTATTGGAATATTTATTTCTTGTAATCTTTTTATTTCAAATATTTTTTCGTTTTCACCGTATATTAGTAAGTGGCCTGCTGTTGTTTTTGCTTCCATTCCTGGCACCAACATAATATCTTTTGGTTTTATTTTTAATAATTTTTTGTAAGCTGATTCGGGGTTATATTCAACATGTTCTGTTATTGCTATTATTTTTAATTTTTTTTCTTTTACTGCGTTCCACCAGTCTATTGGACTAATTTTTTTCTCGTTTAAATGAGTGTGTAGGTCTGCTAAAATTTTTTCTTTCATAATATAATTATTATCTTTAAGTTTTAAAAACACGCGTTTTTTAGGACAGTTTTTTTAATTTAAAAAAAAATTAAAATTAAACTAAAACTAATGTAAAATTGAATTAATAATAAATTTGGTTTAAATAATAATAAATTTAGTCTAAATAAAAACAAGTTATGTATACTATTTGCTGCATATCCAGATTAGAAAGAATTATATAGTATTATGTTCCTCCTAATGACTATATGTTGGTTGAAAATTCTGAATTGCCAGATTTATCTGGATTAAGTGATTTTGAGAGAAACATATTTGAATTTGTGTTAGAAAAATGGCCTACTAATCCTCTTGAGATTGCCGAGAATTTTAATGAGGATTTGTCATCAAGAGAAAAAAAAAAGAGGATAAGTACAAAGTATGCTTATTATTTGAAAAAACTTGTTTTTAAAAAATTAATTCTTAGTAAAAAAGCAGGTAACTCAATAATTGTTTGGCCAATAATTGTTGAAAAATATAGAGTAATTCATGATATATTAAAAAATGAGGGTTTTGATTATTCTACTTTTTTTAAATCTTTTTCAAGTGGGGGTTCAAATGCTTAACAAATTTTTAGACAAGTATATATTCACAAACACATTAAGATACTTGCATAATAATTTTTACTTAGTTAATATTCCTTTTCTAATAATGCCTATTGATTTTTTATCTTTGTTGAATGAAACAGGTGATCTTGATAAACAAAAAGAAATTTATTTTTTTTTAAAAGAAAGCTCTAAAAAAAATTTTATGCCACGATTTAATGAATTATCGATTGATAATAAAAGCAAGTTGGATTTTATAAAAAATTTGTTTGTTGCTTCGGGTTGGGGGGCAATTGAAATAATTGATTTTGATATTGAATCAAAACGAGCTATAATAATTCTTGATAACTCTCCTTTTGCCCAACAATTAAAAGGTAAAGTTGATGGTCCTGTTGATAATTTGATAAGAGGTTTGTTTGCAGGAATTTTTTCAATAATTTTTAATGAAGATGTTGATTGTGTTGAAGTAGAGTGTTTTGCTTTAAATGACAAATCATGTAAGTTTATTATAAAACCTCAAATAGAATTTGATTTAGAAAACAAGCTTGTTCGTGAACAAATAATAATGTAAAAAATTAATTATTCAAACTTTTTTTATATTAAATTTTTTAACTACTATTTTGTAATTTTTTTACTATTTTTAAATTATTTAGTTTTTGTTTGCTTTGAATTATTTTTTTGTAGTGTTTTTAGGTTTTTATTATTTTTTTGTAATGTTTTGTTTGATTTATTTTTTTGTAGTGTTTTTTTTAAGTTTTATTTTTGTAATTTTTTTGAATCTTTGTTTTCTTAATTTTTCTTTATTTCTGTTTTACCATTCATGTATTTTTGCAAAGCTTTCGGAATCCTAATTGTTCCTTCTTTTGTTTGATAATTTTCAATAATTACTCTTAGTGTTCTTGTTGTTGGAACCATTGTATTGTTTAAAGTGTGAACATATTCTTTTGAACCATCTTTTTTCTTGTATTTTATATTCAATCTAACTGCTTGGTAAGTAGTACAATTAGAACAACTTCCCAATTCAATGTATTTTCCTTCTCTTGGAGACCACCCTTCAAGATCATATTTTTTTGAAGCAACTATTCCCATGTCTCCTGTACAAACATTAACTATTCTGTAAGGTATTTCTAAAGCCTCCATTAATTCTTGTTGGTTTTTTGACATTTTTTCAAACATTTCCCAAGATTCTTCAGGCTTGCAAATAACTACTTGTTCTATTTTGTTAAACTGGTGCACTCTAAAAAAACCTCTTTCATCCAAACCGTGTTTTCCTATTTCTCTTCTAAAACAAGGACTCATTCCTGCTAATTTTATTGGTTTTTCTAAATCTTTTTCTTCAAGAATTTCATCCATGTACATTGAAACCATTGGGTGTTCTGAAGTAGCAATCAAATACAAATCATCTCCATTAATTTTGTACATTACATTTTCAAAGTCACCTAAATCAGTTACTCCTTCGTACGCTCTTCTATTCATCATTAATGGTGGTTGTATTGGAGTAAAACCTTTTTCTATTAGCATATCAAGAGCAAGTCTTTGTAATGCAATGTCAAGCATTGCTAAATCACCTTTCAAATAATAGAAACCAGTACCAGATATTTTTACTGCTCTCTCAAATTCAGCAATGTTTAATTCTAATGCTAGTTGAGCATGGTGTTTTAGATTAAGATTTTTTTCTACTTTACCCCATTTTTTTTCTTCAACATTCTCAGAATCGTCTTTTCCATAAGGCACACTTTCGTGTAATAAATTAGGAATACGCATTAACAACATTCTGTTTTGTTCTTCTAACGTTTTAACTTTTGGTTCATCCTCTTTTATTTTTTGAGGAATGTTTTTTGCTTCTTCTAATAATTTTGTTACATCTTGTTTGCTTCCTTTAGCAATTTTTATTTTCTCAGTAATAACATTTCTAGCTTTTTTTAACTCTTCCAACTCTTGTTTTAATTTACGCCACTCAACATCATTTTTCTTCCATTCTTCTAGCTTAGAGATTATTGATGGGTCTTTTCTCTTCTCCAAATTAATTTTTGCTTCTTCAAAATTTTCTCTAAGATACTTTACATCTAACATTCAATAACCCCCATACAAAACAACTAATCACAAAATATTTTAAACCCATAATAATCAATCAAAAACAAACATTAACTAGCTTATTTATTTTCTATGAAAAACTAGCTCGACAAAGATGGTTCTTCAAAATCAATGTACTCAAAAGCATTTAATTCAACTATTAATTTAATATGAATTGGAACCATTTTATCAAATAATAAAGCATTTTTGTTCTTATTAAAAAATAACTAGTTTTTAATGTAACAAAAAGCACACGCAACCTTTTTATTTTGTTTGAAACGCTCATTAAGTATGAATTCAAGAGAATTTACAATGCACAAGATGCGTGTAACTACTTTTTATTAGAGCTTACTAGACGTAAGTAGGTTTAAGGATTTTTGAATTCATTAAAATTTATTTTTTTAACAATCAACTTGTTTGATTCTTTGCTGGTTAAGCCTACTTTTTTTAAAGGAGGTTTTTGCAATGGCTATGCCACATGAAGTGTTTAAGAAAAAAAGTGTTGAAGAATTAAAAGGTTTGAGCGGACAAAAAAGAATTAATAAAATAAATGAATTACTTGGAATAATGCCTAATTACAAGGATGGGCCGTATACAAGTGTTAGAAAATGGCTTAACGAGCAAAAAGAAAAAGCGTTTATTTCAAAAAAAATGTTTTCAAGAGAACAATGGGAAGTCAAAAAACAGGGTGACGCAAGTTTTGCTTTTATTGGTTTGCCTAGCGTTGGCAAAAGTTCTTTGATAAAAGCAATTACTAGTGCTCAAATAGAAATAGCTAGTTATGCTTTTACAACAAAAAAGCCTTTTTCGGCAACAACAAAAATAGATAATGCTTTAATTCAATTAATTGATTTACCTGGAATAATTTCTGGTGCGTCACAAGGAAAAGGTTTTGGTAAAAGAGTTCTTGGTAACGCAAGAAATGCGGATAAAATTGTTTTGGTAATAGATTCAACTAAACTAAGCCAATTAAAAATAATTGAAAACGAATTAATTTCATTTGGTTTTGAGTTGAATGAAAAAAATTCTTGTATTGTTCTAACAAAAAAAGATTTGCTGCAAGAAAAACATTTTGATAAAATTAATTTTGAAAGCAAATTTCCAAATATTTTTGTTTCGGTTTTTGATGATGAGAGTATTCAAAAATTAAAACAATTTTTGTTTGAGCAATCAAATTTGTTGCGAATAAAGCCATTTAATTCAAATGATTTTGTTATACTGAAAAAAGGTTCAACTGTAAAAGATTATTGTGAAAAAATTCATAATGATTTGCCACAAAAATTTGGATTTGCTTTTTTAACTGGTAATTCAACAAAGTTTCCAAGACAAAGGGTTGGTTTAAACCATGAATTATTTGATTTGGATGAAATAGAGTTAGTGTTAAAGCATTAACTCTTTTTAAATTGTTTTCCAATAAAATAATCTATCTTTTAATTTTCCATTTATTATAACATATTTTTTGAGTAAACCAATTTTTTTAAAACCATTTTTTTCTAAGACTCTTTGAGAAGCAATATTTTTTGGGTCAACAACTGCTTGGACTCCTGTTAAATTTATTTTTCTTGCTTCTTTTAAAATTTCTTTTGTTGCTTTTGTAGCGATGTTTTTTCCTTGTTCACTTTTCCTAATCCAATATCCTAGCTCGCACAAATATTTTTGTTCTTGATTCATTTTTAATGTTATTATTCCAACAATTTTTTTCTCATTAACAATTTTGTATGCTTGAACGATTTTGTTTTTGTGTTTTTTGATTTCTTTTTTTAACCATTTTTTTTCGTCAAATAAATTAATTTCATTTGACATTCTATTATATTTGAAGTTTGTTTCTTTTACTGCTTCAAGAATTTCTTTTGCATCTTTTAATTCTAAGCATTTTAATTTTATGTTCATTTAATTCACCCAAAAAATAATTTATTAAATTTTATAATTTTTTTTAAAAATCTAAATATTTAATTATTTTTTTATTTTCCTCTTATCCCTGACCGAATATTTAGCATAGCATTTTTTTGTGTTGAATTATGGTTGTGGTTAATTAATTTTTGATTATCTCTAAAAATAGGTTTTTGATTTTTCAATTTTAAAAATTCTTGTATTGGTTTTTTTAATACGGGCATTTCAATATCGCGGATTTGTTTTAACGCATTATTAACTCCATTAATATTTAATTCAACAACTATTGGTTCTATCTTCATTCTACTATAAAACTCACTTAATTTTATTGGATAAACAAAATGTGTTCCTCTGTCAATTCGTTTTGATGTTGGCAAACTACCAAAATTTTGTCTTATATATTCGGCTAATTTACTTAACTTAAAAACGTGGATTTTATTGTTTCTATCAATCGCAAAAGCATAATCGGCGTTATTAATTAGCCTTCTATTTAATATTCTTGTTGCAATAACTCCTTCACCCAGAGCGCCAAAAGAAAATTTAATATCAATTAAAACTTTTTGAATTTTTTTGCCTCTTTTTAAATGTGCTTTGTAATCAACTCCTGTTCCTACTTCAACTACTGGTATTAAAGACAATTTTTTTCCAATGCTTCTCATTCTTGCTCTTAACTTGTTTTGTTTTACAACTGCTTCATGCAATCTTACTTTTCCATTATTTATTTGGTGGAATGGTATTTTTTGTCTTCTTTTGACAAAATTACTTTTATTTCTATTTCTCATATTTTTTTTATTTTGTAGTCCCATTCTAATCAAACCTCATTTTTCCAACTATTTTCCTTGCTTTAACAAAATTCTTTTCAAATTCGTCAAAGAACTTGTTAGCATAATTAATTAAATATTTTTGCTTGCATTCCCCGCAAAGATTTTTTCCACTCAAACAATCTTGGTACATTTCTGCCAAAATTTTGTCATCTTTAATAAAATGGTTTTTGCAATATTCAAAAGCAACGCATTTTTCTGGTTGCCCACCTTTTTTTCTTTGTTCTTCTGCTGTTACTCTTCCACCAGTCAAAGCTTTTTTTAATTTTTTTTCTAATTCGGTTCTATCTGTTTCGGGAATTTCTATTTTTCCAATGCTCTCATTTTTACTCATTTTAAATGAACCATCTAACGCTGAAGTGTATTTATTGTATGAAGCGCTTGGTGCAAAAAAACCATATTCGTTTTTTAATCTTCTTGCGATATCTCTTGACATTCTAATGTGTGGTGCTTGGTCTATTCCTACGGGGATGACTCCAGGCATTGGTTCTTTAAGTTGAGGGTGTAATATATCACCCATTTGTGTGAAAGCACTCATTACTTTTGAAGGATGTAATGAACCATAAATTGCTCTGAATTCATTTTCAGTAATTTTTTGTGAACAAACAATTGCTAAGTTTGAAACAATTTTGTTTTCACTTTGAAAATAAAAAATTGTTTTTTTTGGGTCTAATCCTAAAGCAATGTATGCTGGGATATGAAATTCTTTTGCTCTTTTTTTCCCTTCTTCTATTGGAACGCTTCTTACTGCTTGACTCTCAACATCTGCAATTAAAACAAATGTTATTGCTCCTTGTTCTTGAAAATATTTGACATTTTGTATTACTGCTTCTGTTCCTAAATGAATTTTTTCGCTTGAAGGCATTATTCCTGTTAAACAATAAAACTTTTTTTTATTTTTTATTGCTTCCGCTATAACATTTAAATCTTGTCCACCAAAAATCATTCCTCGCTTCATTTGAATGCTTGGGTTAGGCATTTCCTCAATGTTGAATTCTTGCATCCCAAATTCTTTTATTAATCTTGAATAGTCTTCCACAAGGTTTTTCCCCCAAGGGTCAATAACAACCTCTTCTTTTTCGTTTTTCTTTTTCATTTCACTCATAATAATCAACTCCTTTAGTCTTTTTTAATTCTTCCTCTCTAATTTTTTTTATTGTTGCATTTACTAAAACATCAATTGAACAGATTTTTTGAATATTTTCTTTTTCAAGCATCACACTTAATTCAGTGCATCCAAGAATAACAATTTTAGCTCCTTGTTTGAAATACTTATTACAAATAGATTTTATTTTAACCACTTGTTTTGTTTTTTCAGTCCCATTATTAAACAAAAAAATTGCTTTTGAAATTTTTTGGATTTCTTTTTGAGAAGGTTTAATTGTTGTGCCTTTAAAATTATATAATTTTTTTGTTGTCATAGGTGTCCCTAAAACAAGAGTTTTTTTTACATTATTTTTTTTAATTTCTTTTAGCATTTCTTCTCTCAAATTAAGTATTGGTGTTCTAATCGTTTTTTGTAGTTTGTCTCTATACAAGTGGATAGTGTTACACACCATTACAATAAAATTAACTTCATTATTTTCTAGTTCTTTTAAGCCAATAACATAGTCCTTCAAATCTTTGTTATCAATATTTTCATAAATTAATTCTTTTGCAGGAATACTATTAATTATTATTTGTGGGAAATCCTGATTACATTTAACAATTTTTTCTTCTTGTAATTTTCTTATTAATTTTTGATAAAAAATTGTTGTTGCTTCTGGCCCTATTCCTCCAAGAACCCCAATTCTTATTTTATTGTTTCTTCCAGGCTAATTGCTTGTAATTATTATTACTCATCGCATCAACTCCATTGAATTATTAGCAAAAAAATATTTTGAATATCGTCTGGTTCTTACACTGTTAGAAAAAGAATTATTTTTGCCAGAGCTTTTTATTCATGATTAAATGTATTTTTTTATATTAATAAAAAATGTTATTACTTTGGTGTATTATTTTACATATTATAAATAATAAATAAAAATTGCTTTAAAACTTGTTTTAAATTGGAAGATTATTATTTATTTGGAATTTTATTTTTTCCATTATTGCTTCTTTCATTTGTAATCTTAATTTTTGAATATAAAACTCTTTATTTTTTATATTAGAGTTTTGTAAAAAATTTAAATCACCTCTTCTTTGTGAAATAAAATCATTTATTTGTCCAATAGTTTGTTCTTTTTGAAGTAAATTTATTTCTAATTCTAATGCGATTGCTCCAACATTTTGGCTAACATTAATGAAGGCATCGCTTGGAATGTCTCTTTTTAATGATTCTTGTTGGGCCATTCTTTGTAATGCTTTTGATCTTTTGAAAACAGAATTAATTATTTGATGGGTTTTCTTTTCGCCTAAACTATTAATTAGTTCTAAAATAAATAATATTTTGTCTGGTCTTAAATTAATGTTTGTTGTTGGTATCTTTTGTGGCCTATCCATTATTAATCTTTCAATCAATTTTTTTTGTCTAGAATTTAATGGTATTGTTATTCCTTTCATCAAATCTTTTAAAGCAAGGCGTGTGGCGACTTGGACTGTTGTTATTTCATAAAATCTTCCTTTGTTTTTTGAATCACTTATTACTTTATCATATGATTTTGCTACAAAACCCTTTCTTTTACTCCACCTATTAATTACTCTTGAAATATTTTTTTTGGTAACCAAACCTCTTGTGTTTCTTATAATGGTATTGGGTTTTCCTGCTTGTTTTCTTTTTCTGACAAGGTTTCGTGTACTAATTGACATAACAATATTTTATTGTGATGTATATTTAATAGTTATTTTTTTATTTTTCTCAAAAATGCTTAGCTTTTTTAATTAAATGTTACAAAACTTTTTTATGGAGAATGATTTGGTTAAAGCAAAAAAGGATAATTTGCGAAAATTGCGTGATTTGAAAATAGATCCTTATTCTTACAAGTATGAAGTAAATGCTTATGCTAAAAATATTAACAGTGAATTCTCAAAATTAAAGAATGAGGAGAAAGCAAAAAAAGTTTCTGTTGCTGGGCGAGTAATGGCTAAAAGAAGTTTTGGTGCAATAGTTTTTCTAAAGATAAGGGATTCTACTGATGAAATACAATTTTTTATTAGAAAAGGCGAAACTCCTGAAAAAGTTTTTGAGTTATTAGAATTAGTTGATGTTGGTGATTTTGTTGGGGCAAAAGGTCCAATTTATAAAACACAAAAAGGGCAATTAAGTGTTCTCGTTGAGGCGCTTGAAATTCTTTCTAAAAGTGTTTTGCCTTTACCAGAAAAATTTCATGGTTTGCAGGACATTGAAATAAGACAAAGAAAAAGATACTTGGATTTAATAATGAATCCTGAGGTCAAAGAAGTTTTTGTTAAGCGAACACAAATAATAAAAGCTTGGAAAGAATTTCTTGATTCAAAGGGTTTTCTTGAAGTAGAGATTCCTGTTCTCCAACCAAATTATGGTGGTGCTTCAGCAAGGCCTTTTATAACAAAGAGTAATGCGTGGAAATCAAATTTTTATTTGAGTATTTCTCCAGAATTGTATTTGAAGAGATTGCTTGTTGGTGGTTATGAAAAAGTTTATACTGTTTGTAAGAATTTTAGGAACGAGGATGTTGACAAAACACATAATCCTGAGTTCACTATGTCTGAATATTATTGGGCTTACTCTGATTTGAATGATATGATTGAGTTAACAGAACAAATGATTGAGTTTATTGCTAAAAAAGTTTTGGGTACAACAATAATTGATTTTCAAGGAAACAAAATTGATGTTAAAGCTCCTTGGAAAAGAATAAAGATGATTGATTCTTTGAATAAAAAAATTGGTAAGGATGTTAAAAAAATGAGTGTTGAAGAATTATTAGAAATTGCTGTTAAAGAAAATATTGAGATTGATGACGATGAAAAAAAATGGGGTTTGATTGTTGCAGAATTATTTGACCATTATTTTGAAGAATCATTAATACAACCAACTTGGGTGATAGAATACCCAAAAGAAACTACTCCTCTTTGTAAACCATCACGAGAGGACCCTGAAAGACTAATTGAGAGAACTGAGTGCTATGTTAATGGTGGGGAATTATGCAATGGTTATTCTGAATTAACTGATCCCATATTACAAAGAAAGTTTTTTGAAGAACAAAAAGACCAAGGAAAAGCGAAAGGAGAAAATCATCCTCTTGATGAAGACTTTTTAGAATCAATTGGTTATGGGATGCCTCCTGCAGGGGGAATGGGTTTGGGAATAGATAGATTAGTAATGTTACTAACAAATTCTCCAACAATAAGAGACGTAATATTGTTCCCACAAATGCGGCCAGAAAAATAGTTACAACAATTAACGAATTTTTGTTTAAGCTTATAAATGGAAAAAAATATTTTTTTCTATGAAAAAAGTTAGAAGTGAGCTTGTTTTTGATTCAAGTTTGGGTGTTGAATTATTTATTGAATTTAGTTTAGGGAAAAATTCTAAAGTTGTAGACGCGTTTGTTATTATTTTGTTTTGTTGGTTGGGTGATAAAAAATTTGAAGTAATAAAATATGATTTTTCAGAAAAAGAAAATTTTCATGTACATAAAAATTATTTAAGTATTCCAAGGAAAGAGTATTTGCTAGATGAAGTTAATTCTGAATTATTAATTAAAATAAAGGATGAAATCAAAAAAAATTGGATGGAATACGTTGAATGCTTTAAACAAAAGCATTATATATAACAATAAATGTTATATTTATTATGAGTAAATTAGTAATAAAATTATCGTCTGAGATGGATGATGATATAAGAAAAGCATTTGATTCCAAAAAATCGGCAAGCCTGCCTCCGCACATTTTGTATGTTAAAAATGCTAAACAATTATCAAATATTTTATCTTCAGGTAGAATAATGCTTTTGCTAGATTTAGATAAAAGCAAAAACGTTTCAGAACTAACAAAAAAAACTGGTAGAAAACAAGAAGCTATTTCTAGAGACGCAACAATTTTAGAAGCAGCCGGCCTAATAACAAAAACAAAAAAGGGCAGGCAAACATTCTTGAAAACAAGGGTAAAAAAAATTGAGATTGATTTGAGTTAAATTGTAATAAATTCTTGTTTTTTTAATGAATTGCTTTTTTGGAAAGATTTTTAAGAAAAAAGCGTGTTAGAATATTATGAGTTTTACATTAAAAAGTTTTTTTCCAGTGTTTTGTTTAATATTACTTGTTTTGTTTGGGTGCACTCAACAAGGTTTAGAGAGTATTGGAGATGAACCCGAATTTTTGATTGGGGACGAAGTACTAGAAGTAATTATTTTGAATGATAAAAATCAACCACTAGAAAAAATTGAGGTTGATTTGTGGAAAAAAGAAACGCTTGCTGGCCCACCAGACACTGGATATTCTTTTACTAATGAAAATGGGAAAGTTGTTTTCAATGTCCCAATAGGAGAGTATTTTATTGGTTTTAATTCTATTAATTTTCCAACAAATTTGTCTCAACCAGAAAGATTTTTGGTTGAGGTTCGCGAGGGTGGAGTAAACTCTCAAACAATTGTTTTAGAATTAAAAGAAGAGTTAACAGAAAAAATAATTGTTGCTTTAGGAGATAGTATTACAAAAGCAAATAATCTTTCACCAAGCATGATTGGTGATAACGAAGAATACAGTTTTTCTACTGGAAACAAGGTTGAGAGCTTGTTTGTTCACTTGAGGAGCAATGGGCAAAATGTTAGAGCAGTTAACCTTGCAGAGTCAGGAGCAACAAGCGAAAATGTTTTAGTTCAACAAGCAAAAAATGTTTTTGGTTACAAACCAAAATACATTACTATTACTATTGGTGGTGGAGACATTATTGAAAATGTTTCAGTTCAAGCATTTAAATCGAATTTAACAGGAATAATTAATCAAATAAAAAACGAGGATAACATTGTTTTGATTGCAACACTACAAAACATTCAGTTAATGCGAACAGCTGGTTTTGATTCTTGCAAGGAAGACGTACTCAAAATAAATGTTGACAATATTACAACAGAAAAAATAATTGCTTTTAATGATGTTATAAGAGAATTAGCAGAAGAAAACGATTTGATTCTAGTTGACTTGTACAATGTTCTGGGTAATGGTGATGTTAGCGAGTACGATTGCTTGCACTTAAACATTAATGGTCAAGAAAAAGTTGCGAGAGAATTTATTAACGCTTTAAAATAATAAAATTTTTTAAAAAAAATCCAAAATTTTTGGAACAACTACAATTTCTCAAAAAATATGAATTGATTTGAGTTAATTTGTAATAAATTTAACAAATCTTTTTTCTATTTCTAATAATTTTTCTTTTTTTAGTGAACCAATTTTATAAAAAACACTGTTTTTTTCTAAAGTAAAAATTTTTTCTAATCTAACAAAACTATTGTTCTCTAAAAAGTTTTCCACAAAATCTTTTTGTGTAATTAAAACAGAATTTTTTCTTTCAACACTTGTTATTTGCAATAATATTAGATCATCGCCCTATAGCGTTTTTAAAACAAATGCTGGTCTTCTTTTTAATTCGCCACTACTAAACGGAAAATTTATTACTATTATGTCTCCTTTCACAAATTCTTCCATGCTTTATCCTCTTTTTTTGTTAGCCATTCTTTTGCTAAAGATTTTTCGCTAAGAAGAGAATTCTAAAGATTCACTAAATTTTTCCAATGGTATTAATTCAATTCTGTTTTCAAATGATAAAACAACCAATTTTTTTCCATTAGAAAAATTTTTGTTTTCTCTTAATTCTTTTGGCAAAGCAATTTGCCCTTTCTCTGTTATAGTAACACTTTTCATTCCAATCAACATAAAACCAACTTCTTATTAATCTTATTAATAAGAAAAGTTTAAATGGCTATCAATATTAAAAAAAATAAGTTATTATTGTTTTCTGTGGTTCTGTGCCGATCACAAAATTAAAAGAAATTTATTTTTTTTATATAAATTATTAAAATTTTTTTTTAGTCAACTTTAAATACTAGTTTTTGGCTAATAATAGCATGGGAGAAGAATTAATCCGAACAAAAACAGGGATACAAGGATTAGACAAAGCATTGAATGGTGGAATACCACAAGGAAACATTGTACTAGTTTCTGGTGGAGCAGGAACAGGAAAATCAACTCTTTGCCTACAATTCTGTGTTAACGGCGCAACCCTCTTCGGAGAAAAATCATTATACTTTTCAACAGAACAAACAAAAAAAGAATTATACAAGCAAGCATCAAGCTTTAAATGGGACATAGAAGGATTAGAACAAAGACAATTACTAAAAATAGTTTATTTTGATGTGACTGAAGGCGACTCATTCCTAGAAAAAATGAATGCTTTCATGGAAGAATTCAAACCAAAAAGAATTGTTATAGACTCACTAACAACACTATCAGACGCAATGCTAGTATCAGGAATACTAGACGACAAAGGATTTAGCATGGTACAAATAGCAGAAACAGTGAACCCAGTACCCAGAACAGAAAAAATCATGGCCAAAACAATGCTATACCACTTATTCAAAAAATTAAAGGCCTTTGGAGTAACAACACTACTAACAACAGAACTACCAGAAGACGGAAAAACATTAAGCGCTGACGGCGTAAGCGAGTTTATATCGGACGGGGTTGTGTTATTAACTGCTACACCTGTTGGAGATACGTTGAATAGGTCTATGTTTGTAAGAAAAATGCGATATTCATCTATTGATGCAGGTATAAAATCGTATGATATAAATTCTCATGGAATTTTTTTAGAGTAGGTTTAAATGAAGCTAAGAAAAACATTAGAGTCTGTATTTATTAGAGATTTTGTTATACCTAAAGCGCAAGTACTAGATAATCCAGGGTTTATTGTATTTAGGATGACTGGAAAGTCTAATGTTTATTCGAGACAGGTAATTTTTTCAGAAAAATTTTTTGTAGACTTGGAAGACAAATTGATTTTAAAATATGGTGATGACGCAAAAAAAGTTATTTATTCGATTGGAAAAAAGTTTGGAATAACTTTTGCCAATATGGGTAAATTTTTTAAGGCATCTGATTTTAAAGATGAAAAAAAATTAGTTAATTATGTTGGATTAATTAACAATTTTATTGAAGGTACATATGCATCCAAAATGGACTTTATTGCAGATATTTCAATACCTCAATTTGAATTTTATTTAAAAAATTTTGTTGTTTGCAATAAATCAAAAAATGGTTATTTTTTACCAGTTGGTGCCGCAGCAGGTTTGTTATGTTACTTATTAGAAAGAAATGATATTGAGGGAGTTAGAAAAAAAGACTTGGATAATGGCGATGCTTTTGTATTATATTCATCAAGAGAGAATTTGATAAAAACAAAAACTCAATTTATTGAATCAGATGATGTTCACGGGATTGATGGTGGAATAGATTATTTAAATTTTAATTCAATAAAACCCACAGTTCATTCGAAAACAAGTTTTCAAAATTTACTTAATTCAAAATATTTTTCTTATTCTAATGGTATAATAATGAGGAACAATTTGAGATATTTTATTTTTGAAAGTAGCGGTTTTTATTTAATTGAAGATGCGTTGTCTAAAAATAATAATTTCAAAGATATTTTATTTGAAGTTAGTTTTTCTTGTGGTGAAGAATTGTTTTCAACTGGTGCAAAAGATATAAAATCTTTATCTGATTTGCTAACTGCTTTTGGTTGGGGTGATGTTTTTGTATTTGAAAAAAATAATAAATTAAACGTTAATATTGATTTTTTTCCTTGGAGCCCGTTAACTAATACTTCTAATTTTATAATAATACGTGGCATTTTGGAAGGGGCTTTATCAAAAATAAAATCTAGAAAAATATCCTTCTCAAAAACAAACAAAAATTTTAATCAAGGTTATTTATCCTTTTTTGTATCTGAATAGTTTGTTACTATTGTTATGAGTCCGTTAAAATGAATATCTATCTTGTCAAAAGTTTTTTCTAAATCTTTGATATAGTCATCTAAAAAAGGAAAATCGTCGTGCGTTGGGACATTATTCATTACCCACATCGGAATTCTCTCAAATTTAGATTTATGTACTAATTGATAAAAAATACATTTTCCATTTGGGGTTAAAGAATTTTTTATATTTTTATAGAATATAAATCTTTTTTCTTTTGGAATGTGGTTTAATACAAAAGATAAGAAAATATAATCATATTTTTCTTTTGTTGGGCCATTCATCAAATTTTCATTTTTCAAATTTATTTTTGTTATATTTTCTTTCTGCATTTGATTAATTGCGAGGTAAGAATTAATTCTTTTGCGAGCAAGTATTAAAGATTCCTGGCTTATGTCATTTCCATCTATTTGTGCAGGCACATTAATTTCTTCCAAAATGCCAATTAATGATGAGCCTGTGCCACAACCAAGATCAAGAATTTTTTGATCTTTTGATATTTCTCTGCAAAACTTTTTTATTGCTATTTTTCTTAAAGAATAAGGGGATTCCATCATTATTTTATCCCAAAGCTCGGCACTTTTTTTTTCATCAAAACTAGATTCAAAAGATTTGCTTTTTTTCATGAGAGTTTTTTTTGAACGTTCAACCATTAAAAAAGTCCATTCGAACGAAGCAGGATAATATTTTTTCATAAATTCTAATTCTTTTTTGGTTAGTCTTTCAGGAGTTTTTAGAAAATAATATTTATTATTTATGAATTGAATACATTTTTGCCCGGCTAATAAATCTAATAAATATTCTAATAATTTTTTATTTTTGACATTTGTTTCAATTTTTTCTAATGATGCGCCTTCGTTTATAAATTTATCAATTCCTGACTCTTGAATTAAATCCCAAGCATATTCTGAATAACCTTTTCGAGCTATTTTTAGTGCTTTTACATCTTTTCTAAATCTTTTATTTAATATTAAGTTTTTTAACAATGTTAAAAAATCAGATCTAAAATTTACTTTTTTTTCAATAATAAATAATTTATTTGAATTTCTTGGAGTAAAATTATATGTTAAATTAAAAAGAATTATAAAAAAAGCAGTATTTGTTAAAAAACAATTTTGATAAATCAAAAAACTTATTATATTTATAATAAATATTCCAGTAGTAATAACAAAAAATTTGTGTACTTCAAAATAATTATTATACAATGCTATTAAAATTATTAAAAAAATTATTGGTAATGAAATTTGTATATTAACTAAAAAAAGTATTGGTATTAGCAATAAAATTGATATTATTTTTGATTTTTTTTCTCCAAATGTGCATGGAAAAGTGTATTTATCAAATTTTATGTCTCTTAAATCTCCAACAAGATTTCTAGAATTAGTAATTAACAAGAAAGCCACTGCTATGCTTACATATGATAAAAAGTTGGGGGTGTTCGTTTGATAAAAATTTAAAATAATTAGAAAAAGACACATTTCAAGAAAGCCACGAAAAATAAAACTAGCTTCTGATAGTATCCAATCTTTATTTTTTAAAGAATAAATAGCAAATGTAATTAGTGAAATTGGGATTAATAAAATTGAAAAAATATTGCCAAAAATAAATATTGTAGAAATTGTTATAATCCAAATTATTATTGGGATAACAAAACTTATCTTTTCTCTTCCATCGGTTTTTGCATGAAGTATTTCTTTACTTAATATTATTGCACACCAAAATAATATTCCAAAAAGTGAATCTCTAATTAAATTGAATGGGGTAATATTGTTAGTTAAAATAGATGGTATCAAAGATATCAAAATTATATTAATTAATGTATACAAGCGAATGGCATTTAAATACTTTTTTAAAATTTCGGTATTCATGCTAATAATTCCGTATTAGTAAATATTTATATTAACTAACTTAATTGTCTTTTTATATGGTTGTTAATATTGTGGGGGCTGGAATTTCTGGTTTATCAGCAGCAGTTGTTTTGTCGCGAGCAGGCAAAAAAGTAAATGTTGTTGAAAGAGCAAATTGTATTGGTGGTAGCAAAGGGCAAGATTTTCAAGTAATAAGAAATTATGGTACTGATTTGGGTTTTTTAGATTCTTTATCTGAATTTGGGATTGATATAAAATATAAGCATCCAGTTAACAAGATTATAAAATTCTCTCCTTCTGGAAGAGCAATGGAAGTTAATTCTGACAATGGGCCTTTATTCTATGTAGTCAAACGTGGTAAAGCAAATATTTCTTTAGACAGTCAAATTTATCATTCCATTGATAAAAATTTTGCTTCTTTTGAGTTTAATAGAAATGCTAGTGTTATGTCTGGGGATATAATATCAACAGGGCCTATTATACGAAATATAGTTGGTTTTGGTTATACTTTTGAAGGAATTGATATTGATTCAGACAAAATCTATTTTTTTATGAACAACAAATATGCGCCCAAAGGGTATATTTATGTTTCTCCGTTTGATGATGGTACTGCAAGTGTTGCTGCGGTGTCTTATGATTTGAATTGTAATCTCAAAATATTGTTGGACAGATTTTTAGAAGAAAATAAGTTAATGCAAAGGGCGCTTTCAGGTGTAACAAGTTCCGAAACATTCAATGGTTTTGCTTATTGTAATTATCCAGAGTCAGCACAAATTAATAATAAATTATTTGTTGGTGCTGCGGCAGGATTTGTTGAAGCGGCAAGAGGATTTGGAGTCAAATATTCCATATTGTCAGGCATATTGGCTGCAAAATCAATTATTGAAAACAAAGATTATGATGTTCTTTGGAAAGATTGTTTTGGAAATGAATTAAAGGAAAGTTTGAAAAGAAACTTTTTGTTAAATAAATTAGATAATTCTGGATTTGAAAAACTTTTGTCTGGAGAAAAAGTTTCAATAAAAAATTACGAAAAAATACCAAAAGCTCTTTCAACATTATTTGAAGAAATTAGTTTTTCAAATGAACTAAAAAAGTGGCAACAAAAATATTCTTTAAAAAAGTTATTTTGATAAATTAGATTAGCTTATCTTTAATTCTTTTCTATTCTTGGTTTTTGTCTATTATTTCTTTGGTTTTTTCTAGAAATTCTTCAACTTCATTGTAGATTTCGTGTAAGTCCTCGGTTATTTGTGTTTTTTTTACAGAATATTGGATGTCATTTCGTTTTTCTCTTAATGAATCTAGAATTATTGTTTGGCGCATAGTAAATAATTCTTTTTGTTGGTATTTTTCTTCTATGTATTTGCTTAGACAATAATGGCTTCTTTCTTTTATACCATCTTTAAATAGTATTGCTCTTGCTGAGTGAAAAAAACAATTGTATAATGCGATTAATGCCATGTCTTTTATTTCAGCGTCAATTAGTTTGTCTGCTTCTTCTAAAAAGTGTTCTGCTTGCAACAAGTTTTGTTTTGCCAGTTGTTCGTTTGGTTCTGTTCTTTTTAGTAATCCTTCTTCAAAACATTCTTTTAATTCTTTTTTCATTTTTCTCCCCAAATTGTTTTTGAATTATTTAATTCTTGGTAAAATATTGGATCTTCTTTTTTTAATTCTGAAAATTCTTTTTGAGTAAACATTTTTATGTCAACTTCTTTTTCTAATTCTTTTTCTAATTCTTTTTTTATTTGATTTCCTTTTATAGGATTCAGTTTGTTTGTGGTGATTGTGAAAATATCAATATCGCTTTTTGAATCAATATTTCCGGTAAGTGTGCTACCATAGACTCCAATGTAATTGGCCTCTTTTATTAATTGTTTTATTGATTTAGAATTAATTATTTGTTCTAATATTATTGTTGCTAATAATTGTCTTGTTAATGGGTTTTTTGTATTTAAACTAATTTTTTTAGTATTTTTTTCTTTTTTTATTAACAACATTTTTTGTTTTCCAAATGTTTTTGTGCTTCTTTCAAATAATTTTAAAACAAATTCTCCCTTGCTTGTTTTAAAATAATAAACAGTGTTCTCTAATGCTTTTGGCAATTTTTTATAACTTAATAATTTGCCAATAGAATATTTTTCCAAGATTTTTTCAAAATCTTTTTTAGAATATTTTTCATTCATTTTAATAATCTCACTTTTTTATTTAAGTTATTTCTAATTAATAAAATAATCTTTTGTACACTTATTTTATATACTTGATAATGTTATTTTTGGTTTATTTATTTTTATTAAAATAGTGTTGTAAAGAATAGCTTTTTTATTCTTTATGAAATTAAGTTTTTTAGTGGCGAGCATGGTTTTGTATTCTGAGTTAAATTCTTTTTTGTCAAGTCAATCAAAAATTCTTTTTGCTTATTCAGGGGGTTTAGATAGCACTGCTGTTTTGCATCTTTTGAATAATGAGTGTAAAAAAAGAAATATTAATTTAATTACTTTTACAATTAATCATGGTTTTAAGGGGAAAAAAATTCTTGAAAATATTTCTAAAGTAATTTCGTTTGAAAAATTAAATAGTTCACATTATACTTTAGATATTTCAAACATGTTATTAGAAAGCGGTGAGACTGTTAAAGAGTTTTATTCAAATTTTTGTAGAAGAGGAATAATTCCTTGTGGGCCAAATTGTAACAAGATTATTGAGAGTTTGTATAAAAAAGTTTTAACTGATTTTGGGGTTAGTATTGTTTTTACTGGTGGGGATACTCTTGCAAAAAATGAAAAAGGAGAGCAAACAATTTTTTGGAAGAAAAAGGGTTATATTGTTTTGAGGGGGGCTGCGGCCTTTGGATTGACTAAAGAAAAAAGTAAAGAATTAATTTTAAAAGAAAGAATTCCTTGGAAAAACCCTTGTTGTGGTGGCTATGATACTGATTGTCTTATTCCTGGGGGAGTTCTTAGAAAATTATCTGGGAAAATGACTATTGGTGAGATCCACAAAAAAGTTCCATTAATCAAAGAATATTTGTTGATAAGACGAAAATCTGGTGTTATAACAGAAAAGCAATTTGAAGAAGAGATGTCAAAAATTGATGTTGCGGATAATGAGTCTTATGAAGAGTATAACGAAGCTATTCTACCAAAATGATGCTCTAACAACAAAAAATTCTCTTTAATGTGGTTTTTTTAGTACTAATATAATTTTTTAATATATAATTTGTTATATTTTAAATAATTTTTATGCTTTTTTTTATAGCCGAAAAGTATTTTAAATGTTTTAAATCAAATTTTATTGGTGGTAATTGTGGAAAAAAATGATAAATGGAAGATGACTGCGAAACAAGTTATCGCTATGGGTTGTCTATTAAATGGTGACAACTAAGATGGTGATTGGTTAGTGGAAAATATTGATGCAGAGGCGCTGTACGAGCGTCCCATAACTGTTCAGATTGACACCACTAACCGTTGCAATCTCTCTTGTGAGTATTGTTATAATAAAGAGAATTCTGTTAAAGGCAGAGAACTTAATGATAATGAATTTATTAAAATAATTGAGAAAATTATAAAAGAATTAAATCCGGTCAGAGTTTGTTTTTCGGGCGGAGAAACACTTTTAAGAAAAGAACTTTTTTTTAAATCAACAAAAATATTGAAGGATGCAAATATTGATGTTCATATAAATACAAATGGTTTTTTGATTGACAAAGATGTTGCACAAAAAATGAGGGAACTTGGAGTAGACTTGGTTCGGATTGCACTTGATGATATTAAGGATCTTAAAAATACTGATCGTTTTGGTAGATCACTAGGCGAAGTTTTGGATAATTTGTCAAATTATTTTGTAAAAGAAAATGTTGTTATTGCTTGTGTGATAAGAAAAAGTAATAAAGATCGTTTATTTGATATGGCTAGTTTTGTTAAATCAAAAGGTTTTGGTACTTTTCATTTGTTAGATTTAATTCCTTGTGGTATTAATGGGAAAAAAGAAATGCTTGAAAAAGAAGATTGGAAGGAATTTTATAAAATTTTTTCTAAAATAAAAAAAATTGGTGTTAATATTATTCCTAATCATGCCTTGTTGTTTGAGAATAATCAAACAAAAAATTTGGTGGTTCCTTTTTGTATGGCTGGAAAATATAAATTTATTATTACAGCTAATGGTTTTGTTGTTCCGTGCAATTATTTTAAGAGTGAGAAATGGGTTTGTGGGGATGCTAGAAAAGAAAATTTGCTAAAAATTTGGCATGAATCTGAAGGGATTTTAAGGTTTAGGTATCCAAAGCTAAATAATTCAAAGTGTAAAAATTGTGATTTAAACAAACTTTGCCAGGGTGGTTGTAAGGCTTTAGCTGAAAGAATGATGGGTGACCCATTTGGGGGTGATCCATATTGCATAGAATACAATCTGGGGAACAATCAGGATTACAAATATTAGAAATTGAATTAACTAATAAGTGTAATCTTAATTGTGAACACTGTTATGTTAAAAAAAATAAGTTAGTTGATCTTCAAGAAGAAAAAGTAGTTGAACTTATTAAAACTGCTGGTAAAATGCAAGTTTATCGGTTAGTTTTTACAGGGGGCGAACCACTACTTTATAAAAATATTTTTGGTTTGGCAGAACTTGCTAAAAAAGTTGGTATAAAACAAGTTATGTTAATGACGAACGGCTTACTTATTAATAAAAAAAATATTAGTGCGTTTAAAATTTTTGATTTGATTCAACTAAGCATTGATGTGCCACCAGGAGAAAAACCTCATTTTAGAAAAAACTATTTTTTTGATTTGATTAAAAAAATAAATCTTTTAAAAGAAAATAATATTCAAGTTAACTTACAAGCTACTCTTCACAAGTCTTTAATTCCTTTACTTGATGAAATAAATAATTTTTCAAAAGAATTGGATATTAAAATTGGGATTAATAGGTTGTTTAACATAAATTCTTCTGAAAAAGTTAAAAGTGAATTATTATGTCCAAGTGAATTAAAAAAAGGGTTAGAAAAAATTGTGGAATTGAGAAAAAAAAATCATCTTATTGGTTGTTCAGACCCTTTTTTGTTTCTTGTTGACAAGAAAAGAATGACGCTTTTTGAAAAATCTTTGCCAGCAAAAATTATAGGCGGGTGTATTGCTGGAATTGCAACGCTTTATATTAGATCAAATGGGGATGTACTAATTTGTCCTTTTGTTGAAAAAGTTTTTGATAATATTTATTCCTCAAAAATTGAATCTATTTGGTTTGAAAATGAGTTGTTAATGCGAATTAGAGACAGAGAAAATTTTTCTGGTAAATGTAAAAATTGTAAATTTTTGGCTTTTTGTGGTGGTTGTAGAGCTAGTGCTTTAATTAATGGCGGGGATTTATTTGGATCTGATCCAAATTGTTTTATTACTTAGTTATTAAAATGTTTTTCTAAATAATTTTGTTGAGTTAAATGGATTTTCAAAGCATACAAAAAAAATGGCAAATTTCTTGGGAAGAAGCAAAACTGTTTGAAATAGAGCCTGATTCTAAAAAAGAAAAGTTTTTCATGACAATTCCTTACCCTTACATTTCTGGTTCATTACATATTGGGCACGCAAGAGTTGTTACTGAAGCAGATGTTTTTTCTAGGTTTCAAAGAATGGTTGGTAAAAATGTTTTGTACCCAATAGCATTCCATATTTCGGGTACACCCGTTCTTGGAATATCATTGGCTATAAAAAACGGGGACAAGAAAAAAATTGATTTGTATAAGGGGTATGTTAGGGGCTATGAAAATAATGAAGACAAAATTGAAGAAATAATAAGGTCTTTTGAGGACCCACAAAAAATAGTTGATTATTTTATTCCAAAAATGATGGCCGAGTTTAAAACATTGGGTTTGAGTGTTGATTGGAGGCGCTCGTATACTTCTGGGAGCCCAGAACACCAAGCATTAGTTGAATGGCAATTCAAAAAATACAAAGAACAAAATTATTTAGTGCAAGGAAAGTACCCAATTCTTTTTAGTATTACTTTGGATAATGCGGTTGGTGAAGATGATATTGTTGATGGTGATACTAACCCAGTTGAATTACAAGAATTTGTTGGAATAAAATTTGGATTTGAAGATGGTTATTTAGTTGCAGCAACACTTCGCCCAGAAACGATGTACGGTCAAACAAACATGTGGGTTCACCCAAATGTTAATTATGTTAAAGTAAAAGTTGATAACGAATTTTGGTTTGTTTCAAAAGAGTGTGCTAAGAAATTAGAATTTCAGGATCACAAAGTAAAAATAATAAAAGAAATTCCTGGAAAATATTTTATTGGAAAAAATTGTTTTGCACCATTTGTTGAAAGAGAGATTCCAATTTTGCCTTCAATTCATTGTGATTCAGAAATTGGTACTGGGATAGTTACTTGTGTTCCAAGTGATGCTCCATTTGATTATATTTCTCTAAAAGAATTGTGGGATTCAAAAGAATTGTGTTCAAAATATGAGTTAGATCATGAAAAAATAAAATCAATTAAATTAATTCCTATTATTGATTCGAAAGGGTATGGTAAGTTCCCTGGAAAAGAAATTTGTGAAAAAAACAAAATCACAAAACTTTCGCAAGAAGATGAATTACAAAAAGCTACTCAAGAAATATATAAGGCTGGTTTTCACACTGGAAAAATGTTGGATAATTGTGGACCTTACAAAGGAATGAGTGTTTTTGATGCAAAAGACAAAATGAAGCAAGTTCTAATTGATAATAAAAAAGCAATTGTGTTTTTTGAAACATCAAGAAAAGCACAGTCAAGGGATGGTGGAAAAATAATTGTTGCAGTCTTAGATAATCAATGGTTCCTTGATTTTAACGCAAAGGGTTGGAAAAAATTGGCAAACAAATCTTTAAAAAAAATTGTTTTGTGGCCTGAAAAATATAGGAAACAATTTGAAGATGTTTTTGAGTGGTTGGATAAAAGGCCTTGCGCGAGAATGCGTGGTTTGGGAACAAAACTTCCGTTTGATAAAAAATGGGTTATTGAATCGCTTTCGGATTCAACAATTTATATGGCTCTTTATCCTATTGCTCATTTGATAAACGAAAATAATATTAAAAAAGAGCAATTAAATTCAGATTTTTTTGAATATGTGATGAAATCAATTGGTGAAATAAAAAATGTTGCAAAGTCAACAGGAATTGAAATATCTTTGCTTGAAAAAATGAATAAAGAGTGGAATTACTGGTATCCTTTTGATCACAGACACACTTTTCCCGCACACTTATCAAACCATTTGTCTTTCATGATTTTCGCTCATTGTGCTTGTTTTGGGGAAAAGCATTGGCCAAAAAGAATTTCTTTCCATGGAATGGTTATTTCTGGGGGAGAAAAAATGTCTAAAAGCAAGGGAAATGTTGTTACCCTACTTGAAATAAACGAGAAATATGGGGCAGATGCTTTTAGAGCTTTTATGTGTAATTCAACAAGTGTTGAGAGTACTTTTAATTGGGATTCTGATAAAGTTGAATTAATGAAAAATAATTTGAATAATTTGTTTGAATTAATTAAAAACATTGAAGAAAATAGTGAGGAAAATGATTCTTACAAAAAATATGAATCATTTATTTCTAAAACTGAAAAAGCAGTAAAAAAAGCAACAATTGCAATTAAAAAAATGGATCTTAGAGTTTACTCAAATGTTATTCTATATGATATTTTAAATAATTACAAAAAAGTTAAAACAATTGCAAGCGAGAAAGATTTGAAATCAATTAATAATTATATTGGAAGCAAGTGGATAAGATTAATTGCTCCGCTCGTACCACATTTGGCTGAAGAATTATGGGCTATAAAAAACAAGGGTTTTGTTTCATTATCAGAGTGGCCAAAGTACAATGAAGAATTAATTGATGAGCAATTAGAAAGAATAGAATCAATAATTGATATTGTTAGACAAGATATTCTAAAAATAAAAGTGTTAGCAAAACTAGAAAAGGTTTCTAGCGTAAAAATTATTGTTGCTCCAAAATGGAAGTGGAAAGCAATAGAATTAGTAAAAAAAGCTTGTAAAGAAAAACCTGACTTTGGTTTAGCAATGAAAACACTAATGGAAAAAGATGAATTCAAAAAGCATGGTTCTGAAATACAAGGGTTCCTAAAAGTAGTAATGAATAAGTATGCTGATTTACAATTTGTGGAAGAGTTTGATGAGAAAACAATTTTAGAGGAAGCAAAAATTGTTCTTGAAAAAGAATTTGGTAAAATAGAAATTGAATCAGCTGAAGAAAGTAATGAACAAAAAGCAAAAAATGCTTTTCCAACAAAACCAGCTTTGATAGTACAATGATTAAATCAAATTCAATTTTTCTAAAATTAATTTTAATTCTCTGTAATCATGTTTTCTTTCTAGTATTGTGATTAAGAAAACTTCTTTATTAATCAAAGTGTAAACTGCTTTTTTTTCTATTCCTTTATCATTGAATCTAATTCTAAATAATTTTACTTTAAAACCAGTTAACGCTTTGTTGTGAAAAAGGGTTTTCTTTTACTAAAAAAGTTTTTTTGTTAATTGTTTTTTAGTTTTTTCAGATAAATTATTTACTTCTTACATGAAAATATTTGATGGGTTTAAATAATAATTCATTTTTTAGCACCGCGAACTTTAAATAAGTCCTTTTCGGTACCAAGCGGAAATTTTCCCTGTTCAATTCCTTCAACCATTTTTGTTAGAAAAAAATGTTCTTTCGGAGTTAATTCAGGATCAATCTTATCTCTAATAGATTCTCGTATTAATTCTTGAATATTAGCATAACCATTTTTTTGAGAAAATGTTTGCGCTTTCTTCAACAATGTTTTTGGTAATCTAACATTTACTTGTGCATTCATAATACCATTTGATACCAATAAATATTAAATACTTTTCTCTTCGATTAATTCTTCACAAATTTCTTTGTTAAAATCCTCAAAACCTTTTAATCTCACTAACCACCCTTCAACAAGAATTAGTTTGGATTCCTCCAAATCTTTTAGAGTATTCTCTAACAACAAATAATTTTGATTGGAAAAACAAAGCAACTCGTCTTTTGAATAATATTTTTTTTCATTCATTAAAACAAATAATATTTTTTCATGTATGTTACAAAAATTTTTGTGCTCTGAAGCTTTTTTCAAATACGCATTTTGTATTACTGTTAACATTATGGGCCACCAAAAATTTTTGAGTGGGGAGTCTCAAAATTCTTAAAAAAAAGTTTTTTATCGTTTGTAGAGTGTCTTACGAGAAAATAGTTTTTTTTAATGTTATCAAAAATTATTTTTTTTATTTCACTTTCTTTTTCATAAAGAACAATTTTTTCTAAAAACAATTCTTCTTTCATTACAATTATGCTGTTTAAGGCATTAATATATGGTTGGTAGAAAAAAGTTCAACTAAAAAGTTGATTTTTGAAATAGTTGCTCGGCATGAAACTTGTGAAGAATTTTTAATTGTTTTCAAAATAAATATTATTAAAAATAGTTATATTGATATAATCATTTGGTGGTTTTGTGGTTGAAATGGAACTAGTAATAAAAAAATGGGGTCGTTCTTTTGGAGCAGTTATTCCAATGGAGAAAGCAAAACAATTAAATTTAAAAGAAAATGATGTTGTTAGAGCTGAATTACTTAGAAAAAAAAATCCTTTAGAGAGTACTTTTGGTATTTTAAAAATGAAAACACCTACTGAAAAATTATTGGCTGACTCTGATAAGGAGTGTTGGAATGAGTAATTTTTTCTTTTTAGACACTTATGCGATTTTTGAAATAATATTTGGTAACAAAAGTTATGAAAAATTTAAAGATAAATTGTTAGTAACATCAATTTTTAATTTAGCTGAATTAAATTATAATTTAAAAAAAGATTTTTCAAAAGGAGTTTCTGATAGATTAACAAAAGAATATTCTGAAATATTAGAGGATATTGAAATTGATGATTTGATTCTGGCTTCTGATTTACGAACAAAAAACAGAAAATTATCTCTACCAGATTGTATTGGTTATGTTGTTGCAAAAAGAATCGGTGCAAAGTTTCTTACAGGTGACAAAGAATTTGAAAAAATGAGTAATGTTGAATTTGTTAAATGAATTGATAATTTATTAAAGCCAAATTTTTTTGTAATTTTTTTAACATATCTTAAAAAATTAGCATTTAAAAGACTTTTTTGATTTAATTTTGTTATGGCTAAAAGGATTCTTGTTACTAGTGCTTTGCCCTATGTTAATAATATTCCTCACTTAGGAAATTTAATTGGTTCTGTTTTGAGTGCGGATTGTTATGCGAGGTATCAAAGATTAAAAGGCAATGAAGTATTATTTGTTTTAGGAACAGACGAGTATGGTACTACAGCAGAAATAAAGGCAAAAGAAGAAGGGGTAACAGTAAGAGAATTAGTTGACAAGTATTTCAAAATTCATAAAACTATTTATGATTGGTTTCAAACTAGTTATGATTGTTTGGGTAGAACAACAAGTGATGAAAACAAAAAGATTGCTCAAGAAATTTTTTTGAAATTGTTTGAAAACAAAATAATAATTGAAAAAGAAGTTGAACAATTATTTTCAGAGAAAAGCAATTCTTTTTTGAGTGATAGGTTCGTTGAAGGAAAATGCCCTAACTGTGGTTTTGAACAAGCGCGAGGAGACCAATGTGATAAATGTGGGAAATTATTGGATCAAAAAGATTTGATTAATCCTAAGAGCAAGATTGATGGTAGTACTCCAATAATGAAGAAAACAAAGCACTTGTATGTTGACTTAAAAAAAATGCAACCATTACTAGAAAAATTTTTTGAAGAAAGAAAAGAAAATTGGAGTTCGCAAGCATTAACAATAACAGAACAATGGTTGAAAAAAGGTTTAGAAGAAAGAAGTATTACTAGAGATCTAGAATGGGGTATTCCCGTGCCATTAAAAGGTTGGTATGGAAAAGTGTTTTATAGTTGGTTTGACGCTCCAATAGGTTACATTGGAATAACTGCTGAGTGTTTAAAAGAAAAATGGGTTGATTGGTGGAAAGCAAAAGACATTTTGTTGTACCAATTCATGGGAAAAGATAATGTTCCATTTCACTCTATAATGTTCCCTGCTTACTTAATTGGGGCAAAAGATAATTACCATGTAATAGATGTTCTTGACTCAACGGCATACATTAATTATGAGGGTGGAAAATTTTCTAAGAGTAATAACATTGGTGTTTTTGGTAGTGATGCTATTGAATCAGGAATAAAATCTGATTTGTGGCGTTATTATTTGTTTAGGGTTAGGCCAGAAGATAATGATACTGATTTTTCTTGGAGTGATTTTGAAGCAAAAATAAATAACGAGTTAGTTGGTAATTTGGGTAACTTTGTTAACAGAGTTATTTCCTTAACAGAAAAATTTTTTGATGGAAAAAAACCTTTTAAAACAAAAAGTTATTTGAATAAAGAATTACAAAAATTGTTAGAAGAGTATTTTGTTTTAATGGATAAGAGTAGGGAAAAAGATGCTTTAATGAAGGCTAATGAAATATCTTCTCTCGGAAACAAATTTTTGCAAGATAACGAACCCTGGAAACTTGTTAAAGAAAACAAAGAAAAAGCTGGTGAAATAATTGCTGAGGGAATAGAATTATTAAAAATTTTGGCTTTAGTTTACAACCCATTTATTCCAGAGTCAAGTAAAAAAATAGCAAGTATTGTTAATTTTGATTTAAAAAATGGTTTTGAAAAAGTTTTTGTTGGTTTGAAAGAGGAAACAAAAATTATTAATGTTGGAATCTTATTTGAAAAACTAGAAAAAGAAAAGATTGATGAACTTAGGAAAAAATTTTCTGGAAAATAAACAAGTTTTTTTTTGGATTTTTTATAATAATCTTTTTATTATTTTTGTTTAGAAATTTATTTTATTTTATAATTTTTTTGCTTGTTAATGTATTTTTTCTATTTTTTATTTACCAATTTACTTTTTAAGCATTTCATTTTTTATTTGTTGTAATAAGACTATATTTTTAGTGTTAAAAGAGGGGTGTTTATGGCTAAAAAAAGAAAAAATGTTTCAAGTGCTTCTAAAGAGCACAAAGAACATGTTGAACAAAAAAATTCTGTTAAATCATTTATTCCAAAAGATCAGAATGCTATTATGACAATGGCAATCTTTTTGATTATTGGTTTGATAGTAGGTGCATTAGTAACGTATGGTGCGTTCTCATCTGCTCCAGTTAACGAGCAAAACAATGACTTAAATAATGATTCAAACAATATAATTGGTTTGAGTGAGAGCGAGTTATCGCTAAAAGTTCAAGATTATTTAAACAATTATCTTGTAGTGGATGATACTGTTAATGCAACAATATTATCTATTAGTGAAATTGAAACCGGTTTGTACCAGTTAGATTTTGAAGTAAAAGAAAACGGTACACTTGTTGGAAATGGTTTTGTTTACTCAACTGATAATACTTTGTTCCTTGGACAAATGTTTAATTTGAATGAACCATTAGAAATGCCTGTGCCTGTAGAAGAACCTGTTGAAGAAACTCCAGAAACAATTGAGACAAAAGAGTTTTCTGAAGAAGAAATACAACAAATAATTTCTTTTAGCAATTGTGTTGCCGAAAAAGGAATTGTTGTTTACGGCGCTAATTGGTGTGGTTACACAAACAATTTAGTAGACAATCTTGGTGGATTTGGTTTAATTGAACCATTTTATGTTGAGTGCACTGAGGAAACTGAATTGTGTTCACAAGAGCAAATAACAGGTTACCCAACAGTAAAATTGAATGGAGAAAAAATAAATCCTGAAAGAACATTTGAAGGTTTTGCAGAAGTAACTGGTTGTACTGCTCCAACATTTGATGAAGTAGTTGAAACACAAGCATATTCTGGCGACTGTTAAAAAAATTTTTATTAGAAAAGGCAATTGCCTTTTCTAAACTATTTTTTAAAATTTTTGATTAAAATTTCTTTTGTTTTTATTTGATTATTTTTTTTTTGTTTGATTATTTTTTTTTGTTTGATTATTTTTTTTGTTTGATTATTTTTTTTGTAATATTTTTTTTGTAGTGTTTTTTTTGTAGTGTTTGTTTTTTTGTAATAGTTGTTTTTTTATTCTGTTTCATTATTATTATTTTATGATAAAACTATTTGAAAACAAAAATTTCTTGTTATTATTAGCTATAACAAATTTTTGTGCAGGAGTATTTTCTATTAATTATTATTTAACACAACTAACAAGAACTGATTTTTGGTTTTGGTTATTTGTTATTGATTGCCCTTTATATGCTATTTTGTTTGGTTTATTGTTGTTATCAAGAATAAGAGAAAAAAATTTTTCTTTACCTGGGTTTATTGTAATTGTTGGTTCAATAAAATATGGTTTGTGGACTTTGTTTGCTTTACTTGTTTCAGGAAATTTATTTAATAATGGTTTAATTATTTTTAGTCATGTTTTGTTATTATTACAAGTAATTGTTTTCTACAAATTTTTTGAGTTCAAAATAAAACATTTTTTTATTGTTATTTTGTGGTTCTTGTTAAACGATTTTTTTGATTATGTTTTGTTAACGCATCCTTTTTTTGATACAATTTTTTTTGTTGAAGTAGCATTATTTGCTATAATAACAAGTATTTTTATTCCGTTTTTTGTTGGAATATTTTTTTCAAAAAAATAGTCTATTTTTTATTATTCGGAAAACATATAAACCATTTCCCACTTACTTTTTTTGGATAATATGTATTCTTTAAATGGTTTGGGTGCTTGTCAGGAAGTTGGTAGGAGTGCTTTCTTACTTGATTTTGGTGAAAAATTTTTGCTTGATTATGGTTTAAAATTAAATCCAAAAGGATTAGAGTATCCTTTGGATATAAAAGAGAATATTAAAGCAGCAATAATTTCTCATGCGCATTTAGACCATTCTGGTTACTTGCCCTATTTTTATACTAAATCAGAAGCACTTAGTTTTATGACTCAAGCGACACTCGAAATAGCTGATATTTTGTGGTTAGACTCCATTAAAATAGCTGAATTTGAGGGTTTAGCACCAAAATATTCTAAAAAAGAGGTTGAGAGAACACACAAATACAATTTTATTAGTAATTATAGAAAAAAAGTACACTTATCAAATAATAATTCTTTAGAATTCTTTGATGCTGGTCACATTCTTGGTTCTTCTCTAGTTAAACTAACTCATAATGATAAATCATTCCTTTATACTGGGGATTTCAAGGTTGATGAAACCCAATTGCATATTGGTGCGGATACTGATGTTGGAAAAATTGATTATGTTTTAATAGAATCAACTTATGGTGACAGAGAGCATCCTAATAGAAAAGAAGTGGAGAAGAGACTTTGTGAGTCAGTACAAGAAACTGTTGACAAGGGGGGTTGGGCCATCATACCTGCTTTTGCTGTTGGTAGGAGTCAAGAAATAGTTAATATTCTTACTGGTTATGGTATACAAGCAGATATTTGGTTGGATGGTATGGGCAAAAAAGTTGCTGACCTTTATTTGAAACATGCTGAACTTATTAAGAATCCGAAAAAATTGAAATCTGGTTTGAGTCAAGTTAAATGGGTTCAAGGAGAAAGTGATAGAAAAAAAATTTTTAAGAAACCATGTGTTGTTGTTACAACATCAGGGATGATGAAAGGTGGGCCTGTTGTTGGTTATGCTCAAAAATTATTTAATGATCCTAATAGTAAGATTCATTTATCTGGTTACCAAGCGATTGATACTCCTGGGAGAATATTACAAGAAAAAGGAATGCTTCCTTTTGGAAAAGACGATTCTTTGTTAAAAGTTTCTTGTAAGTATGAGAAGTATGATCTTAGTGCTCATCCAAGCCAAGAAGAAATGATAAAAGTTTTGAAAAAATGGTCTCCTAAAAAAATTTTTTTGGTTCATGGTGATAAAGAAGTAATGCCTATTTTTAAAGACAAGATTAATGAAAGACTTGGTATTGATACAACTATTTTAAAATTGGATAAGAGAGTTGAGTTTGAATAATTATGAAAGAAATAGAAGTTAAAGTAATAGAAATTAATAAGGAACTTGTTTTAGAAAAACTTTTAGAATTAAATGCTCAGAAAATTGGTGAGTATGATATTAGGGCAAGTATCTTTGATGATGTTGAAAAAAGTTTTAAGAAAAAAAAACAATTAATTAGGTTAAGAGAAAAAGGAAAAACTTTTATTACTTTTAAAGGAAAAGCAATTAATGGGTTTGTAAGAGAAGCTGAGGAAATAGAATTTGAGGTTAGTGATTTTGTTTTAGCAAAAAAGTTTTTAGAAAAGATTGGTTTAATTGCTTTTGAATTAAAACCAAAACACAGAACTAGTTTTAAGATAAAGAATGCTTTAATAGAAATTGATGAGTATGAAGAAATACCTGTTTTCTTGGAAATAGAAGCAGAAAGCGAAGAAAAGATAAGAGAAATAATTAAATTGTTAGAATTGCCTATTGATAATGTAAGGAATTGGAATGGTTTTGAATTGTTTGAACATTATGGTAAGCAATTGTTAGCATGATTTTCAACAATATTATTATTGAGTTAAATTGATTATTGAGTTAAATTGATTATTGAGTTAAATTGATTATTGAGTTAAATTGATTA
>CAZUCF010000002.1:59539-113447 GCA_964619405.1 uncultured archaeon
ATTATTGAGTTAAATTGATTATTGAGTTAAATTGATTATTGAGTTAAATTGATTATTGAGTTAAAGTGATTATTATGGGTTTTAAAAAATTTTGTCCAAAATGTGGGAAAGAAACTAATACTTTAGTTGATAATATTTGTATTGATTGTTTTCTTGAAAAAAAGAGTCTTTTTGATATTGATAAAATAAAAATTTATTTTTGTAAACATTGTTTGAAACTCTTGTTGAATAACAAGTGGGTTAATTTTAATGAGGAATCAATTGCTGAAGAAGTTGGTTTTCAAGTAAAAATAAATAGTGAATTAAAAAAACCAAAAGTTTTTGTTGAATTAGAAAAAAAATCTAATTTGGATTATGAAGCATTAGTAAAAGTAACTGGTTTTATTTCAAATAATTTAGTTGAAAAATCAAAGCGAATTAATTTTCAATTAAGAGAAACCACTTGTGATTCTTGCATGCGTTTGAATGCTTCTTACAGGGAAGCAATATTACAATTAAGAGCAAAAAAAAGTGTTGATGCTAACGCAATGTTAGAACTAGCAAAAAATCTTCTTGAAAAAGAAAAAGCAAAGGATTCTTTGAGTGGTACATCAAAAATAATTGAAACAAAAAATGGTTTTGATTTGTGGGTTGGGTCAAAAAAAGCTGCTGTTAAAACATCAAGAGAATTGTCAAGAATTTATAAAGTAAAACCAATTGTTTCAAAAAAACTTATTGGTGAAGAAAAAAGTGGTGAGAGAAAATACAGGCATACTTTTTGCATAAAATTAGAATAAAAATTTTTCAAAAAAATGTAACATCAATTTTTTTAACAATATTTTTTTTGATTAAGTTAATGTTGTTTTATTTTTTTTGATTAAATTATTTTTGTAGTATTTTTTTTGGTTAAATTGTTTTTATTGTTAAGTTAGAATTATTTTATTTTTTTGTTAAGCTTTTTTAGTAATATTTTTTTGATTAAGTTTTTTTTAGTATTATTTTTTTATTTTGTTATGATTTTATTTTTTATTCTTCAAAAGATTTTAGTTTAATTATTATTTCTTCCATTGGCATGTTAGTTGTAATCAAAGGTATTTTTTCGCTTTCAGCAATTTTTATTGCTATTGGGTCAACCTCTTTTTTTGAGAAATCACCATGCAATATTATTAGGTTGGGTTTCATGTCAGTTGAGAATCTTCCTACTTTAACTGCTATTAAAGGGCTCCGGCCATTTTCAACATGCCTAAACAATAGTGCTCTGTTAGGTGTTTTTCCATACAACATCATGTATTCGTGAACGGGTACTTCTAAAATAACTTTTAATGAATCAATAATAGTGTAACCAAATATTTGTTCTTCTTTTAATTTGTGTGGCAAGCAAATAACGTTACCATTTATTTTTTTTACCATTTCAATTGCTCTTACTCCTGATGAAAACTCGTGGCTGTCAAAAGCCTTACTCTCATCCTGTTTAAAATCTTTTTCTAATTGTCTAACGACTTTTCCACCTCTTGCATTATCAATATCAATTAATGCTTTTACTAATCTTGATATTACTCCTATTCCAGGGTTTTTTCTTCTACCTCCTTCATAATCGCTTATTGTTGAAGAAGAAACTTTTAGGTGAGTTGCTAATTCTGTTTGGTGGATAGCAAATATTTCCCTCCATTTCTTCATGCTCCCGCCTGGATCAGAAGAAAGGGTTATTTCGCCAGCAATAGTCATTGACAATTTATCCATAATAATAATAATAAGAAAAAACACTTTAAAAAAGGTTTCGTCAATTGTCATTTAAAATAGTTAGTTTTTTCGTCAATCATTTTTTTTGTGATTTAATATTATCAAACAAAAAATTGTTATTATTGATATTATTATTATGTTATTATCTGGAATGATGTTTTGATCGGTTTTATTTTTTGTTAAAAAGATTAATGTTTCTCTTTGACAAATATTACAAGGACTAGGGATTTTCATTGTTCCCTTGTAATTAGATTCATTAAAATCTTGTATTTCATTTAAATTTATAATTAAATTTTTTTCTAAATTTTCTAAGCAAAAAATTTCTTTGTTAATTAATTGTTCTCCAATCAGCAAATTCAAATCTGCTCGTACCGAATAAGTGCATTTAGCATAAGCAAATAATTCATCGCCTTCTATTTTTAACTCAAAATTTTCAATATTGTTTAATGGTGTTAAACAATCGTTATCATTTAATGGCGTGCAATCTTCGCCACAAATTTCATCATCATCCAAACAATTCGGATTTTCTATTATTTTACATTCGTTGTTAATACAATCTAAACCAGGGCAACAAAGATTAGGGCACCAATTAACACTTTCTTCTGTTATACATTCATTAGAGCAATATTCGTTTTCACTTTTGCAGGTTGGCTCGCTTTTACAAATCTCGTTTATACAATAACCTGAACAACAATCATTGTGTTGTTCACAAGAATCATCATTATCTTTACAACCGTTTTCGCTAATATAATAATCACATGGGATTAACATGTTACAATCTTCTTTTGATTCAACTAGAGTCCAGTTATATCCTCCGCCAAGATAATAATAAACACTAACCAAAGTATTTTCGTCCCAGAAAGGGTTTAACAAAAACAATCTTCCGTTAATATCAAAACCATTTACTAAATCAATTGTGTAGTAATCAGCAAGGTTTATTGTTTGATTAGGTGATGTGTTTGGGTATTTTGTTTCAAATTCTCCAACATTACTCATACTTGCACCAATTGGTTTATAGTGATTAAAAAGCTTTGAGTTTTCATAAGGCCTATAAGTTTCTTCGCACATTACAGCTCCAATTGGTTTTGGAGAATTAGTTTTTGCACCACATTTTAAAGTTATAGTTGTGTCAGTAACACAGTGAGCTGATGCTTTTGGAATAGGATAATTATTGGTTGTAAATTTAAATCCGCCAGGAGTTATTACTGGGATAAACCATTGATCTATTTCTGCTCCATAAAAAGAGTATTCTGGTTGACCATTAGAATGATTTTTGCATGTTTCTCCGATATAATATGTTTTAATATAATAGTTCTCGTCTGGGTTTGTAGGTATCATATCCCATGCTGCACAATCATCTTCAAAATAATTTTGGTTTGTTATGATTGGTTTAAGTGTGTTTGCATCACAATCAGATTCTTCATTAAACGCATAATTTTCTACAATTGTTTCATAGCATCTTGCAATAAATGGTTCTCCTAATATAGAATAATTAGGTGATAAATATTTGTTGTTGTCTGTTAAACCAAACATTAATCCAATAAAGTTTCCATTATAGAATCTGTTTGTTGGGACATTAGTTGTTTTGGAAATGTTTCCAAAACCATAGTTTGATTGCATTATTGGTTCTTGAGTTTCAAAATAAATTTTTCCTATAAAATTACTAAATAAAAGGCTTCCATGAAGCGCTGGTGTTTTGGCGTCTCCTGAACAAGCAGCATAGTTCTCATCGCTTGTACTACTATAACAATAAGGATTTTCATAGTCTATTGAAATACTTGTTGTTGAAATATTATTTCTAATATAATTTGTTTCAAATTGCATTCCAGTAAAACCTCCAACTCTTGGAAACCAAGAATAATAATATGGAAAGTTTTTATCGGATATTTCTTCTTCTGGAAAAGAAAATAATTCTGGTTTTATAGTTATATGTCCTTTTACTAAATTGTTTGAGGTATATCCGTTCATATCACTTCCAATGAAACCTCCAATATCCCCGCTTGTTACTAATAATTCTATTTCAGAGTAAGAATTAGCAATTTTTCCAGAATTGCTTCCTGTAAAACCACCAATAGCAATATATCTTCCATCTGCATAATAACTATTATAATCTATTTGTGCGTTCACAGCGCAAGAACCATTTACTTCACCATTGCTACTATTGGCTCCTATTAATCCCCCAATATTCATTGAAAAAGATTCTTCATGGTTATTAACATCAAAATTATTTTGGAGTGATTTAGAATTAGAAATTCTTCCATTATTATAACCAACTATCCCCCCAAAAGTTATTCCATTCGAATAATATTTACCATTAATTCTAACTCCATAAGCAACACAACCATCTATTAATGATACAGTTTCTAGAACATTATATTGATTTTGAGCACCACTTATGCCACCCGCGTAGTCACGAGCATTGCTTGTTATAATTACATTAACAACTTCAGAGTTTTTTATTAAACCAGTATTATCCGAGGTTACCCCTCCTGCAATTCCATCACAATAAATTATTGAATTATCTACTGTTACATGTTCAATGATTCCTGTTGGGTTGTTGTAAGCAGCAATTCCTCCTAACGCGAATGTTGATCTCAAAAAAGAATCTTTTATTTTAACATTTGAGATAGTTCCATTGTTATTTGTTACAATTCCTGCTGAGGAATCGCTTAGACTTAGAAAAGCATTTTCTATAATAAAATTTTTGAGTACTGATTTTGCGGTTATCCCTTCCCTGAATAAAGCAACATCTGTTGTCATATACTCGCTATGCATGTTTTGTTCTGGGTAAAACAAATCTTGTACTCCTCCTTCAATAAGGCCACCAAATTTAACTCCACCATAACTCATAAAAAGGTTGTTAATTGTGTGGCCATTCCCATCAAAAAAACCAGAGAACCAATCGTCATTATAAGCATTACCTATCGGGTGGAAACCAACTTTTTCTAAAGCATAAAATTTCGTGTAGTCAGGCGCGAACTTTTTTATTAGTGAAACCCATTCTTTTGTTTCATTACAATCAATGTCATTATTTAAAACCCAATAATAATCTCCATTATAGTAATTCGTTTTGTTTATTTCTTGTAATTGTTTACAATTAGTTATCCTAAACGGATCATTATAAGTTCCTGTGCCTTCACCACTAAAAGGTCCTTCAAGCAATAAAAAATTGTCTGGTACTTCTAATGTTGCTGCACAATTAGCTGTTTCGCCACCATCTGTTCCTAAACAACTCCAAGTTACTACTCTATGTTCAAGGTCAGGCAAATAATCATATGAGAGACTAGTTATATTGCCCTGAGAACATAATTCTAAATTTTCTCGTATTCTTCTATAGTCATCATTGTCTAGCCCGTATTTTACTTCTGTTAATGAAATATTCTCATTGCCTGTCCCACATATTCCATCAATAGCCGTTTTGCATTCTCCATTGTCACAAGTTAATCCTTCTTCGCAATCTCCACAATAATGAGTTACTTCTTCGCAACAATAATTATCATAACTTGTTTGTGCTCCACATTCTTTCCCTAATCTTGAGCAAAATTCACTTGGGGTTTCCCATTGTTCAGAAGGGTTAAAAAGTCTAGTTGTATTACAAGAATTTTTTTGTAAAAAATTTACATCTACACTACAATCAAAACAATTGTTAGTTAGATAAGAAGGGTACCAATTTGTAGAATTACAAGGATTACAATTCACGCCCTCTATAAAAACGCATGTATTGTCCCAATCGTCAAGAAACTGATTACAAATTTGGGACTCTTTATATTTGAAAAGATAATCTGAATAAGAGCATGTTTCAAAATTATTTGTGTCCAAAAAATTACAGGTTTTATATGAGTTTATGCTTGAACAATCATAAGTCGTTGTTACTCCAATAGGGGTTTGAATTAAATCATTTTTCAAATAATGTGTTTGATTATTATCTTGTCTAACATAATAACAATACTTTGAATCAGTAAATTTTACTGATGTTGAACCACTTGATTTACAAGAAGATTGATTGGTTTTTGTTAAAGGTCCCATTATATTAGAAATATCAAAACTTTTGTAAAGGTAAGTATCTTTGAATGAGAGATTTGTTCCATAAAAGTCTTCTGTATTATTATAACAAAAAACATTTACTTGCTCGCATAAATTAGTAACAGGGTTTTTTTGGTAAAAAAAACATTGATTGTTAGCTGTTAAAGTTCCAACACAAGTGCTATTTCCAATATCATTACAATCAAAAGTATTTTGTATTATTGGGCAATTTGTTGAAACAGAAAAAACTATTGGCCCTATTAAAAAAATCGTCGTTAAAATAAAAATTAAATTGTTTTTTTTCATGCAAATATATTGTTATTTTATAATAAAAACATAATGTGAACTCGTTTTTTTGTTAATTCGTTTTCTTTTGTAAAGGGTTTCTCTTTTTTGATATTATTTTTTTGTTTGCTTGTTTTTTTTAGTATTTTTTTGAATTTATTGTTTTGTTTTTTTGTAATGGTTTTTTATTTGTTTTTTTGTTTGTTTAGCGGATCCGGGGAGAATCGAACTCCCGTCTGGAGATTAGGAATCTCTTATACTATCCACTATACTACGGATCCTTGCGTGTTAAATTGTTGGTTTATATGTAAGTATTGGTTATAGGGGCTTTTTATAAAAATAACTTAAGGAGAATTGCGACAGCCAAGGACATTCCAATATTATCATTTATTGGCGCAAACTCAATTATTGTTGCGATTAAAGCAATAAAAACAGCAATATGGATTGGAGCAATTATTAGTAAGATTAATGAACAAACAATAAAACAAGTGAGTGTTCCTGCAAGTGTTTTTTGCCAAGGGCCTTTTGACACAATTTTGTATTTTCCAAATTTTTTTCCAATTATTGCTGCGAGAGAATCAGCAAAAATCATTATTGATAAACTAATTAAAATAATATTTGTGTTTGAGAAAAAAGTTAAGAGCAAGATTGTTGTTAAAAAAAATATTATTGCTGCTTTTCCAGGAAAATGTTTTTCGTGTTCTCTTTCAACAGAAAAAATAATTTTTTCAAATAAAGGTATTTTTATTTCTTTTTTGTATAGTAATGCAATAATTAAGCCAAAGAGAAAAATTATTGAAATTGTAAAAAGACTTAATTTTGTTCCTAAAAAATAAATTAGTATCAAAAAAATTATTCCAAAGAGTAAATGAAATCCTTTTCTATAAATTTCTTTTTTCATTAATTTATTTCACCAATTTCTTTTTTAATTTTTTTTGCGGTATATTGTAATTCTTTTTTTGTTAATTCTTTTGTTTTTTTAAAATCTATTTCGCCAAATTTGCTTCTTGGGACTAAGTGTAAGTGTACGTGTAAAACCTCAAACCCATTTAACATTATTCCTGTTGTTTTGCTATTATATGCCTTTTGAAGAGATTTTCCAATTTTTTTTGCAAGTTTCATTAGTTCTAAATATTCATCGTCTTGCATATTAAATAAAAAATCAGTGTGTTTTTTTGGGATAACTAATATGTGGCCTGGACAAATTGCGCGTAAAGAAGGTATGACAATAAAATTATCATTCTCATAAATGATTGGGTCGTCCTTTTTTTTGTTAATTATTTCACAAAATGTACAAGTCATATTGTCGCTCCTTTTTTTCTAACCAAAATCAAATAATGTTCTTTTTCAAATGGTTCTAATGATATAATTTGTTTTATGTCAAATTTTTGTTCTAACTTCTTTTTCTCTATTTCAAGAGTTTTTTTTGCGTTGTCTTGTGAAATACTCTTTGTTTTTAATGATAATGCGCCAAAACAATTTTTTTTCAAGAACACAGAGTTTTTCAAAAATATTTCTACTTGGTTTCTCTGAGAAATATCTTGGAATAAAACATCAATACTTTCTTTCTCAATTATCTCTGAATAATTTTGTATTTGGTTTGCATCACTTAGAATAGGAAAAATGTTTTCTCTTTTTTCGGCCAAGTTATTTAGTTTTTGCATTGCAATATTACTTAAATCAACACAAAAAATTATTCCATTGTTTCCAACAATGTCTGATACATGCGAAACCGTTGTTCCTTCTGCGCTTCCTAAATAGAGTATTGTTAAATCTTTTTTGAAAATATTTGTTTTAAGTCCTTTTTGTAATGCAGCACAATATTTTGAGCGAAAAGGGTTCCATTCTCTGTATTCTATTTTATTTTCAATAATTAGTTTCTCGCCGTAAACTTTTTGTTTGGGTAACAAGTTTTTGGTAAAAATGTTTTTGCCATTAAAATAAATTCCTTCAAATAATTCTTTCATAAAATAAATTTGGTAAATATTTTTTAAATTATTTTTTTAACTAATATTTTTAACTTTTTTAAAAATTATTTTTTTTAATTATTTAAAATTATTTTTTTTAATTATTTAAAATTATTTTTTTATTAATGTTTGTTCAAATCCTTTGTTACAATTTATTTATTTTGTTTTCTACTTCTTTTAACAAATCTTTTTCAGACTTTTTCCCAAAATAATCTAATTTTATAGCAAGACTTAGTTTTCCAGCAATTATTCTTGCGGCTTTCCCTCTTTTTTGTTTTGGTAGTTTTTGTAATAAAGGGTGATTGAACAAGTGACCGTGTTTAGGGCATTTTCCTCTTCTTTTTAAATGATTAAACAATGATTTTTCTGCTCCAAGAACTTGTATTGTTGATGCTGGTGCAAAAGCAAGTTTTCTTTTAGAACCAGCGCTTGCAAGTAGTTTTGCTCCTAATAATTCTCCAGCAATTTTTGAGAATTCTGGTAATTCGCCTTGCATTTCTATTCTTATGAATTGTGATGCCTCTTCTTTTTCTGTTTCAAGATTATTTAATTGTAATTTCAATTTTAATAATATTTTTAACGCACTTCCAGAAGCATTTTTTTTCTCCCAATCAGAAATATTTTCTTTTAACAAATTGTTTATTTCGTCTAAATCATCAATCAATTTTATTGTTTTTATTATGTGTATTTCTTTTTCTGATAACGCTTCATCAATTTGTTCTCTTGTTCTCTTCAATAATCTTTTTCTCAAATCTTTTCTATCCATAAAATCACTTAAAACCATTTACAAAATATTGTTCTAATTTTTGTGTTAATTCTTTTTTGTTTACTCTTATTTGTTTTAAAGAATCTCGTTCTCTTATTGTAATACTATCATCTTCCAATGTTTGGTGGTCAATAGTAATGCAAAATGGTACTCCCACAGCATCCAATCTTGAATATCTTTTACCAATGCTCCCTGACTCATCATAATAAACTCTGAAATCGTTTTCAATTAATTTTTTTATCTCAAATGCTTTTTCTGGTAAACCATCTTTTTTTAGTAAAGGGAATAAACCAACTTGTATTGGTGCAATATTGTATGGTAAACTCAAAACCGTTCTCTTTGCATCATCCCTCCTAAAAAAAGCTAAGTCTAGCAAAGCAAAAAAAGGCCTGTCAACTCCAAAAGCAATTTCTATTACGTCAGGAACAATTTTTTTCCCATCATCTAATCTAATTGACAAATCTTGTTTTGAAAATTTTTGGTGTTGTTCTAAATCATATGTTGTTCTATCGTGTATCCCACAACACTCTGTCCAACCAAAAGTATTTAATTCAATTTCTAAGTCCCAAGCGTCATCAGCATAAAAAGCTTTTTCATTTTCCCAGTGTTGTCTCAACCTTATTTTTTCTTTTGGGACGCCTAAAGCAATAAACATTTTGTAAGCAAGGTTAATTGACCAAGCATAAGCCTCGTTTTTTAAAAGCTTTTTTGAAATAGCTTCTTTTAAAGAAATCATTGAAAACTTTTTATCTTTTTTTTGTAATTCTTCAGTCCACAAGGGTAATTCTTCTTTCTCAACGATTTTAAATAATTCAAAATTTTGTTTTTGTTCCTTACTAATAAAAATTTGTGCTTCTGCTTGAGTAAACTCTCTTTGTCTTAGTAAATGTTGTCTTGGGGAAATCTCATTCCTAAAAGCTTTTCCTATTTGGAAAACCGTGAAAGGTAATTTGCCTCTGAAAAAATTAACATAGTGTTTGAATGGAAGGTATGTTGTTGTAGCAGTTTCTGGTCTATTATAAGCAATAGTATCAAAACCAATTTTTGTTTGCATCATTAAATTATGTCTTTTTATTTCTAATGCAAATCTTCCTTTACAAGAAGGACAAACAATATTTTTTTCTTTTATTGTGTCAATTAATTTTTCATCATTAAAAGAATCTGCTGAAACACTAATTGCTTCTTCTATTAATTTGTCTGCTCTAAAAGAACTCTTGCATTTAGAACAAATAACAACTGGGTCATTAAAACCATCTAAGTGTCCTGAAGCTTTCCAAATTAATTCTGGTGTCACAATGGGAAATTCTACTTCAAAAAAACCATTTCTTGTAAAAATTTTTCTTATCTCATTCTCAATGTTATTTTTCATTGACTTACCAAGCAAACCGTACGAATAAAAACCCGAAATGGGTGAATACAGTTCTGGTTCTGGCCCGTAAACAAAGTCTTTTTCTGATAAATACTTGGCTAAATCGAATTGAATATTTTTTTTGATATTTTTATCATTTGTATTTTGTTTTTCATCCATTTTTACCATCTTCGTCAATAATCTTAATTTAAGAAAGTAATAAAAATGCTATTAAGTCCTAATTTTTGATTGGTGGGCTAATGAGGAATATAGAAATTGTTAGGAAAGAATTGTTTGATTTTCTTGATTTGAAAAATGTGAAAAAAATAGCGATTATAACTGATAATGATGAGGATGGTTTGACATCTGCTTTAAATGGAAAACTTTTTTTTGAGAAAAATTGCATGAAAGTACAAGTTTTTTTTTATGATCATTCTAATAGAAATTCGGAAAATTTTGTTAAACCTTTTACTGATTTTAATCCTGATAAAACAATATTCTTTGATTTGAATGAGAATTTTGTTTTTGATATTATTAAAGACATTGATATTGTTTTGAAAGATTTTGTTGTTATTGATCATCATCAAGGAATAGAATTAGTTAACATTCAACAAAAATATTTGGTTATTAAACCAAAAGATTTTTCTAAGATTGAGCCGTCAAAATATCCTGCAAGCAAAATGGTTTTTGATTTGTTTGGTGGAAAAGAATGGTTTGCTGCAATAGGAATAATTGGGGATTCTTCAACAGAGCAATGGGCTGATTTTATAGAAAAAGTTTGTAAGAACATTAGCAAAAAAAAGTTATTTGAAATTGCGGATGTTTGTTCTTGTATTGTTTCAATGCACGAAAAAAAGATTAGTTTATTATTTGATTTTTTGTATAATGCGGAAAAACCTATTGATTTGTTAAAATCAAGTTTTGCAGAACTAAATAATAATTTTCAAAATATTTTAAAATCCGAATTAAATAGGGCTAAAAAAGAGGGTGAATTTGTTGATAAAATTGATTTAATTTTTTTTGAAACAAAACCAAGGTTGCCTTCAAAGCTAAGTAATTTGTTTTCATCAAAAAACAAAAACAAAACAATTATTTTTTATAGTATTGAAAATAACTTTGTTAAATGTTCTTTTAGGAGACAAGATTTTAAAGTTAATTGTAATGTTCTAGCAAATATTTCATTAAATGGTTTTGAAAATGCTTCTGGTGGTGGACACATTCCAGCAAGTGCTGCAAGATTTCCAAAAAAATACTTGTTAGAATTCAAACAAAATGTTATTTCTTATTTAGAAAAAAATTATGTTACTAAAAAAGCATAATTCTAATAATAATTTTTTTTAATCAACCCAAAAGAAATCTCCAACGTTTACGTTGGAGTTTGAGATTTCTTTTCCGTTGACGGAAAAGTGAATACTTCTGCTGTAAACCAGCAGAAGCCACACCCTTTAGGGGGTGGTAATTCACTTTTATTAATTTTTTATTTTTTTTAGTTTATTTGTTTGCGTTTTTTTGTTTTTGAATTAATTTTTTTTGTATTTTTTTACTTTTGGTTTGTTTTTTTGCAATACTTTTGGTTTTTTTTTCAATTGATTTATCTAAAAAATATGTTGTAAAATGTTTTCTTCTTTTTTTGTCTTCTTTTTATGCAAGGATCTAAACCATTTTTAGTTATTATTTTTGTCCAATTAGCTTTTAACCAAACATCAGATTTTTCTTGTATTTCTTTCCAACCTTTTTTTTCTAACTCTTTTTCAACTATTCTTCCTTTGTGTGGGAAACGATGTTTTTTTTCGTGATTGCTAGCAAAACCCTGAAAGTAATGTGTTAATTCATGCATTATAACATAGTTTAAAACAAATTCAGGAACATCTAAATCGAACAACATTGGGTTAATTTCTATTAGAGAACCATATTCTTTGTTTTCCAATGTTTTTATGTGTCCGAGGGTTCGCTTCCATTTTTTCCCTGTTTTTACTGCAAGCAAATTAGTTATTTCTTTTTCAGAAAAGTTTTCTCTTATTAGTTCAGCAGTTCTTTTTGTTAAATAATTATTGTAATCTTTGTAATCCATAAAAAACACTTTGCAATTATAATAAAATCTAAAACAAAAAGTTTATTGAACTTATAGTTAGTGCATGAATTCTAAAAAATAAATTATTTTTTTTCTTTTTGTTTATAAAAGTGTTTTGTTAAAATAATAAGATAAAATAATTTTATTAAATATAAAATATTTTTTTTATTATTGGTATTTTTTTTATTATTAAGTATTGTTTGTTTTGTTGTTGAGTATTGTTTGTTTTGTTATTAAGTATTGTTTGTTTTAATCTTTGTTTTATTGTTTTAATTTATTTTCGTATTTCGAGAGTAGTACTTGTTTTTCCGAGGTTTGTAATAATATTTATTTTGTATGTTCCTGCAAATATTTTTTCATTAGGGTTTCTTCTAATTATACAAGTTGTTTCTCTTTTATGATTTTGCGCAACATTAGGAAAACTTTTGTCTGGACAAAAAATTATTAGTTCGCTTGACTCAGAATTAACTTCAAGCATAATATTTTGTGTTTCTTTTGAATCATTTAATATTATTAATTTTAGTTCGGCACTAGTGGCTTGATTTTCTTTTAAATTCAAAGGATTGTTATTCCAATAAACGGTTATGTGTTGACTAAAATCAATTGGTGTTGAAACAAAAAAAGTAATTGTTGCTATTAACAATATTAAAGACAATAAAATAAGTAATGTTTTCAAACCAAGTTTTGGCATTGCTAATGATATTGGCAAGCTTATTTTTGGAAGCCTTAATCTTGGACCATATATTGACATGATTAAATATAGTGTTTGGTTTATTTAAATTTTGTTATAGTCTTTTTGTATGGATATAAGGTCTGCAAACAAAAATGATCTTGAGAGTTGTGCTAATTTATTGAAACAACCGGGACTTGAAATTCCTTCAGGAGGTTATTTTAAGGAAAATTGGCTGTTTTCTTATTTGGATGAAAATTTTTTTTTAGTCGCTGAAAATAACAATGAAATAATTGGGGTAATTGTTGCTGAAAAAATAAAATTATCTGGTTGTATACTTTGGTGGTTAGCTGTTTCACCAATTTTTCATGGAAAAGGTGTTGGTTCAAAATTATTATTAAAATTAGAATCAAATTGTAAAAAAATTGGTATTGATTGGATAATACTTTATTCACCAATTCAAAATAAAAAAAGTATTGTGTTTTATGAACAGAGGGGTTTTAAAAAAGGAAAAAAGCAGTTTGAAATGTTAAAAAATTTATAATTAAGGCAAAGTAAATAATTGGTCGTCGCTTGCATCAAACAAGTGTGCTCTTACTCCTGCGTCAAGCCAAGCATGCGCATAAGAAAAACTTGCTAAAGCAGTTAACAAATCACCTTTTTCTTTGAAAAATTTTCCGTCATTATAATAATTATTTGCCATTGATAAAAAGTCTTCAGCTATTTTGTTTTGTTCTATGGTTAAATTTTCTTTCTTTTTTATTAAGTCAATTCCTTTTTTAGTAATTTTTTCATATTTTTCAACTTTTTTTATTATTTCTTCCATTTTCCCACCAAAATTATAATTTTTTGTTTTATTGTAACTTTTATTTTTTTTATTGTTTTAATAAATTGTTAATTGCTTCTGTTTCTTTTTCATTTAATTTTCCAATACAAATTAATGTTTGCGGAAATATTTCTAAAACTTCTTTTGAAGTAAAAATATTTTTTTTACCAAAAATTATTTTTTGTTTTTCGCTGCACATTCCAATTAAAGCAATATATTCTAAATTATTATTTTTAATTTCTTGTTTTTTTTTCAAAGCAATTTTGTCTATTATTTCTATTGCTTCGCGGCAATTCATAAACCTATTTGGTTTCTCATCTTTTTTAATATCAAGTAAGCATAATGTGTGTAAACCTATTTTTTGATTGTTTATTAATTGATCGTAAAATGTTTCTGGTTCAAAGCCTTTTTCATGATAACAAATAGTTATTGTTCTACCAAATTTGTATTCGTCTAAACATGATTCTGTTATAGTATTTGTAATACTTATTCCAGGGATTACTTTGTATTTTATTCCTTTTTCTTTTGCATCCAACAATAATTGTATGTGTGTTGTTGCGGTTAATGCATTTCCAAAAACCATTAAACCAACATTATTTTTTTTAGCACTTAGTAATGCTGATTCAAAACCAGTTTCTATTTCGGTTCTCCCAAAAACCTTGAATTTTTTCCCGATTAATTCTTCTAACTCGCTTAGAAAACCTTGTGAGTATTCTGAAGTATAGTTTTCTAAAAAGATTTGGTCGCATTTTTTTAATATTTCAATTGCTTCTATTGTTAATTGTTTTGGTGTCAAGCCAATTCCTATTAAATAAAACATTTTAATCAAAATATTTTCTTGTTAGAAAGGTTTTAATATGTCTGAGTTTTGTTTGAACTAAAGTTTTTCTAGTAAGGGTATTGGATTCAAGATATTTATTTTTAGTGAGTTAAATAATTCCTAATTTTAGCAAGCTTCCTAAACCAGTAGCCAATCCAAGAATTGCTATAATAATTTTTATGAAACCAATTAAGTTTTTGTTTTTTATTTCTTTTGAATAATCATCTAAACTCCAACAAAGCAAAACAGCAATTGATAATTTTACTATTATGAAAATCATTGGGTGTATTCTTATTAGCATATCTGAAAGAACGTGTTGTTCTGAAAAAGGAAAAAACGTTATTGCAATTGAAGAAGCAATTCCATCAATTGCTTGTCCTAATATAATAAAAAAATTTAATTTATTATTCAAAATTTTGTATTTTGTATACTTGTTAATTATTTTTCCAATTATTATTGTTGTTGTTATTATGATTATTGTGGTTATTATAAACCAAAACCAATTATTGTAATTTATTAGGTTGAATAAAAAGGGTAAGATTGCAATAATTATTCCAAAGTAAAAAACTTTTTTTGTGTCTAATTGTTTCAAAATTTTTCCTATTAACAAACCAATTATTACTAATGAAAATGTTATTATCCATATTCCTGGTGTGAAAAACCAAAAACCTAATTCTAGGGGGTTGGCTGTTTTAATTAGCCATGGGATAATTAATTTTCCTGATTCTATTTGATGCATTATTACTCTTAATGAAACTCCAAAGAGGATGTAGGGTAACATTGCTATCATAAAATTGAGGTCAAAATTTATTTTTTTGTTTAATATTTTGTATATTATTGCGCAAGCTATAATTAGTATTATTATGAAAACTAGTGTGTTAATTAAGTTATATCCTTGAACACTTGGATTGATTATTGGTTCAATAAAATATTGTTGAAAAAAATCCATGATAGATTTAAAGAGAAAGAGTATTTAAGTTTTTGTTACAAAATTATTTTGATGAATAAAAATTTAAAGCCTAATAACTTGAAAGATGCTTTGAAAAACAAGCTTTCTGAAAAAGAATTTGTTTTTGCTCCTAAGGCATTTGATTCTTTTGGGAATATTGCTGTTATTGAGATTCCAAAAGAACTTGAAAAAAAGAAAGAAATTATTGGAAAAACTTTGCTTGAAGTTCAGCCAAGATTTGAGACTGTTTGTTCTATTGAAAGTGATCACAAAGGCGCATTCAGAATTCAAAAAGTAAAAATTATTGCTGGGAAAAAAAATCTTGTTGCAACTTACAAGGAGAGCGGGGTTGTGTTAAAAGTTCCGCTTGGAAAAGTTTTTTTCTCTCCAAGGTTAGGGAGTGAAAGACTTAGGATTGCAAAAGAAATAAAAAAAGGCGAGATAATTGGTTGCTGGTTTTCTGGTGTTGGTCCTTACCCAATTGTTTTTGCTAAAAACTCTTTAGTGGGAAAAGCGATTGCTATTGAATTGAATCCTGTTGCACACAAATTTGCAAAAGAAAATGCGAAAATAAATAAATGTGAAGAAAAAATTGATTTTGTTTTAAGTGATGTTAAAAAAGTTTACAAAAATTTTGAAAAACAATTTGATAGAATTGCAATGCCTTTGCCTCATACTGGTTACCAATTTTTAGACGAAGCTTTTTTTTGTGTTAAAGAAAAAGGAATAATTTATTTTTATGAGATTGTTGAAAAAGGGAACTTTGGTTTACCTGAAAAACAAATTAAAGAGAGTGCAAAAAAACAAGGCCGAAAAATTAGGATTGTTAGGAAGTCAAGGGTTAGACAATTTTCTCCAACAAAAGAACAAGTTGTTTTTGATATAAAACTATTGAATTAGTTTTTGTGGTAGTAATGCGAAAGTGTTTGTTTGGTGTTAAGTATTTGTTTGTTTGGTGTTAAGTATTTGTTTGTTTGGTGTTTAAGTATTTGTTTGCTTAATATTTAAAACACAACTAAAAAAACACAAAAAGTAGGACATATTTTAGTTAGCATTTTTAATTGTTTTTGTATTCGTTTTGTTTGGTGAGTTGATGACTTTGAATTTAATTTTTTTAGGGCCTCCTGGTGCTGGTAAAGGTACTGTTGCTCAGTCTGTTGCTGAAAAATATTCTCTTGTTCAAATCTCAACAGGTGATTTGATTAGGGGGGAAGTAGCTTCGGGTTCTGATTTTGGAAAAGAATTAGCTGAGATTATTAATAAGGGTGAACTTGTTAGTGATGAGCAAGTTGCTAAAATGCTTGAAGAAAAATTAAAAGAAGTTTATTCTAGTGGTGCTAGCGGGGTAATCCTTGATGGTTTTCCAAGAACAATTCTTCAAGCAATTGAACTTGAAAATATTTTTTCACGAATTGATAAAAAATTGTCAGCTGTTATTTATATTGAATCAAGTGAAGAAAATATTGTAAAAAGACTTTCTTCGCGATGGACTTGTTCTAAATGCAAAAAAGTTTATAATGCTTTAACAAATCCTCCAAAAGTAAATGGTGTTTGTGATATTGATAATAGCCAGTTAACTCAGCGGGATGATGATAAAGAAGAGACTGTTAGAACAAGGCTTGCAATTTTTAATGAAAAAACAGCTCCATTAATAGAATATTACAAGAAAAAAGGTTTGTTGAAATCTTATGATGGTAATGTTCCACCAAAAGAATCAATTGTAGAAGCAGAAAAAATAATTGATGAATTAAAAAATCAAATTGATTAAAGTTTGTTTTCTCAAAAAAGTTTTGTTTTTTAAAATTTATTTTTTTAAAAATAGTTCTAATTAAACTTTAACTTTTAGTATCTTTTTTTTAGTTAATTTTTTTAATTAGTTTTTTTGCATTTTTCTATTTAATTGCTTCCCAAATTATTTTGTCTCTTGGGTTTATTGATATTCCCATTTCGTTTATGTCGATAGGGTGTGGGTCCTTATCATGTTTTGTTCCGCGCATTTTTCTAATAAAAACACTTCTGTTTGGTGGCGTAAAATACAAGGCTATTATTCCGTCTGCAACAAATTCTTCAACACCGTATGCTGAAAAAGATGTTTTTGTTGGTTGTGTTTCGCTTGTTAGTAATGTTGTGCAACCTAAGTCCTTTAATCTGTCACAAAATTTGAATAATGTTGTTCTTAGAATGCTTGGGTCAAGGTATGCTCCAAAAACAGTTGTTGAATCAACAACAAGTCTTTTAGCATTTATTTCTTTTACTTCTTTCTCAATTTCCATTAATTGTTCTTCGACTCTATCTTCTATCATTGATTTTTCTTTTAAGTGTCCTAAATTTAATCGATAAATAGTCATCATGTTTTGTTCTTGTAGTGACTTAATATCCCATTGAAAACTCTCCATGTTCCAAGCAATATCTCGTATGTTTCCTTCTAATGTTACAAATAATCCTGCATCGCCGTATTGTGTTGCTCCATTGTACAAGTATTGTGTAGTTAGTATTGTTTTTCCGGTTCCTGTTCCGCCGGCTACAAGTACGTTACTTCCTGTTGGAATTCCCCCATTAAGTAATTCATCAAGTCCAGGTATTCCCGTTTTTATTTTTTCCATAAAATCACTTAATGATTAATGTTTTTCTTATATTTAAGGATTTCTCGTATTTTTGTTTTTTTGGAAAAAATTATAAACTTCATTAACCAATCTATTATTATGCCTGAATTACCTATAATTTCAACTGAGTTAGATAATGAAGTTGAGTTTGAAAGAGATTATTCTAAAGTTGATTTAGTTGATTTGATTGATCAGCCAGCATGGAAAACAATTTTAATTGACTTGGTTAAAAGTAGTAAAATGGATCCTTGGGATATTGATGTTTCTTTGCTAACCGAAAAATATATTGCGAAAATAAATAATTTGAATAGTTCTTCTTTAAGGGTTCCTGCAAATGCAATTCTTGCTTGTGCTATTTTAGTTAAAACCAAAAGCCGTTATTTAAAATTAAGTAGTATTGAGGAAGATGAAGAAATTGATGAGAAATCAAATGAAAAACAATTATTTTTGGTTGATGAAATTCCTGATTTATTAGCTGCAAGGTCTATGCGTGAGGGAAGAATTTCTCTTGATGAGTTAGTTGAAAGTATTGAGGGAATTATACAAAATACTACTCCATCTAGAAAAACAGCTAAAAATATTCCAAGGATGGAGTTTAATTTTAATACTACTTCTATAGAAGAAAGACTTGAAGTTGTTCTTAATCTTGTTAAACAAAAAGTTGATAGTCAAGGATTGGTAATGTTTAATTCATTATTGGAAAATAATGAGAATGACACAGTTATTGATACTTTTTTACCAATTTTGTTTTTAATGAATTCAGGAAAGTTATTAGCTTATCAAGAAGAATTTTTTGGGGATATTTTTGTTAAATTAATTCAAGTTGAAGATAATAAAAATGCGAATTAAATTTAATTAACAAAAAGAATAATACTTTTTTTGTTTAAGTCATTTGGTTTTGCAAAGCGTTGACATTTTTTGTAATGTTTTTTTGTATTTCCACAAGAATTAAATACTTCTTTTCATTATTCTAATATATGGTAAAAAAAATAAAGAAGAAGCTTAATTCTAATATTAGCAAGTACTCAAATAGTAGTATAATTAAAAAAAAGTTTGTTCATGAAGAAGATGCTCTTTCTGATGAGTATGATGCGAATTCAGAAGATGGTGATTTAGGCGATGATTCAGAAGATGACTCTTTTGATGAATCAGAGAATCCAGAAGAATTTGGTGAAAACCAAGAGTTTAATGAATTTGGTGATAATGAAATGGAAAATGGCGAACCAATTATTAAAACAGGCCATTTAAGAAGCAATGGTTTGTTCAAAAACATTTGGTGGAAGAAAGGTGTTTTGAAAGGTTTTTCAATATGGTTGTGCATTGCAATAATTTTTCATTTTTTTGATTTAGTTGGTTTAGTTGAGGTTATTGATTGGAAACGATGGTTATTTTTTCTTATATTGTTGGTATTGTTGGCTTTAACTTATGAAAAGTTTTTGGCTAAAAGAACAATTTAATAATAAATTATTTTTAATTTTTATTTGTTATGTATTTGGTTTATTTTATATTGGTTTTTTTTAAATTTTTTGTTTATTTATTAGTTTTTTGAACTTGTTTATTAAAACATTTTATTTATTTATTGGTTTCTTTTTTTTGAAACCGTTTTTTAGAGTATTTTAATTATTTTTCAGATTTATTTTTTAGTTTCATTTTTTTGAAACTGTTGGCCTAATGTTTTAGTGAGTATTTAAAAGCTTTTTTATGACAATTAATTTATGAAGAAAGAATTGATTTTGGGTATTGGTTTAGTTTCTTTTTTAACTTTAATAATAAATTTGTCTTTTTTGTTAGCTGACAAATTTGAAGTGGCTACTTGTGGTTGTCCAAAAATGGTTTCCCAAAATTTTGTTGGATTGTTTATATTATTATCATTTATTTTTGTTTCTTGTTTGTTTTATTATTTGTTTTCTTTGAAAATAGAAGGTAAAAATCGTATAATAAAGAGTAATATTGATGTACTATATTCTATTTTAGATGATAATGAAAAAAATTTGTTGGGAAAAATAATTTTAAATAATGGTTTTATTGAACAATCTGATATATCAAAAGAATATGGTAAGATAAAATCTCACCGATTAGTAAAAAAATTAGAAGAGAAGAATATTGTTTTTGTTATAAAAAATGGTAAAAAAAATATTATTGAGTTAAAGAAAGAATTGAAACAGGAGTTGGTTAAATGAAATTTGTTTTTGTTAAATTTGTGACATTTGCATTCGTGTTATTAGCATTAGTATTTTTATTTTCAAATATTGTTTTTGCGCAAGAAAATATAAAATTGGAAAATTCAGTTGATTTGGAAATAAATTACTTTTATATGACTGGTTGTTCTGCTTGTGCTCAAATGAAACCTTTTTTAGAAGGGATTTCAGAAAAATATGGTGTAAAAATAAATTCTTTTGAGATTACTTCTCCTCAAAACTCAAAATTGTTTCAAGTAATGTTAGATGATTATGATGTTCCTTTTGATAGGCGTGGTTATGTTCCAACAGTTTTTATAAAAGATAATTATTTTATTGGTTTTAGTTCTCAAATAACAAATTCTGTTGAATTAATAATTTTGAACGATTTAGGAATTGATTTGAATGATGACTCTGATGTTGTTGTGCCTGTTGAACCAATTGATTCAAACATTCCAATAACTGGCGAAACGACAAAAATAAATGCTACTATTCTTGGTATATTGCCTATTAGTGTTCATCTCGCTGGAGATACTTTTGTTGCTTTGTTATCTTCAACAATAATTCTTGCTTTTTTAGATAGCTTGAATATTTGTTCAATAACAGTACTAATTTTTTTAATAATTTATTTGGTTTCAATTGGTTCTTTGAAAAAAGTTTTGAAAACAGGATTGGTTTTCACAATAGTAATTTATTTGTTTTATTTTCTTTTTATGCTCGCATTATCTGCTCTGATAAGCGCGTTTATTTTAGAATATGGTTTTTTTATTAGAATGATAATTGTTATTCTTTGTATTTTTGCAGGAGTATTATTGATAAAAGATTTTTTCTTTTATGGTAAAGGTTTGAGTTTAGCTGTTCCTAAGTCAGCCAAACCATTACTTGAAAAATATTTGAAAAGAGCTACATTAATAACAACAATAATTTTTGCTTTGCTTGCATCATTAGTTGAATTGCCTTGTACAGCAGTATTTCCATTAGTTTACTCAACTATTTTGGCGGAAGGAATGATTGTTGGTTTAGAAAGAATTTTTTGGATTGCATTATATAATTTTATTTATGTTAGTCCTTTATTGTTGATAGTATTTGGAACATATTTTTCGTGGATTAATATTGAGAATGTTGATGCTAAAATACAAAAAAACAAGAAAAAGTTAAAATTGCTTGCTGGCGTAATGCTTGTTTTAATAGCATTGTATTTTGCATTACCATTTTTAGTGGGGTTATAATTTTTATTATCACATATTTTTTGGTGTTGTAATTATGGGTTTGTTTGATAAGTTGAAAAATTTTGGTGGAAATACTCTTTATTATCCTGGTTGTTTAACAAAATTTGTTGGTTTGGAATTAGAAGAAAATTATAAAAAAATATTTTTGGAAATTGGAATTGACTTTATTCAATTAAAAGATTTAGAAGTTTGTTGTGGTAGCCCAATACTAAATTCTGGTCACAAAAAAGAAGCTATTGAATTAGCAGAAAAAAATTTTAAAGTTTTCAAGGAACATGGTGTTAAAAAAATTATTACTGCTTGTCCTGCTTGTTATCACATGTTTCACAAAATTTATCCAACTCTTGTTAAAGATTGGGATATTAGTGTTGAGCATGCAACACAAGTAATTGCAAGAGCAATTAAAGAAAAAAAGATTAATCCAAAAAAAATTAATTTTGATATAACTTATCATGATCCTTGTCATTTGGGAAGATATGAAAATGTTTATTCTGAACCCAGAGACATTATTTGTTCTTTTGCTAATCTAAAAGAAATGAAATTAAATAAAAATTATTCTTTTTGTTGTGGTGGTGGCTCAGGAGTTAAAACTAATTATCCTGAATTAGCTTCTTCAGTTGCAAAAGAACGAATAAAAATGGCGCTGGATACTAAAGCCGAGTTTTTAACCACTTCTTGTCCAATGTGTTTTTACCATTTGAAAGAAAACTCTGAAAAAATAAAAGTAAAAGAATTAAGTGAATTATTATTAGAGAGTTTAAATAAAAAAGGTGAAAAAAAATGAATTTGGAGAAAGAAATTGTTTGTTGTCATGAAACACAAAAAAATTTTTTACCAATAATGTATTCTTACAAAGAAAAAAGAGACAAAATTATTTCTGAAGAAGAAAAAATACAATTGAAAAAAGATTTGAGAAAAATAAAAGAAGATTCTATTAATAATATAGAAAATTTAAAAAAAAGTGCAATAAAAAAGTTAGAAGAAAACGGAGTTATTGTTATTGAAGCAAAAGATGCTATTCAAGCAGAAAAAGAAGTAAGAAAAATAATTGGAAACGAAAAACTTGTTATTAAATCAAAATCAAATACAATAAACGAAATAGAATTAAATGAAAAATTAAAAGACTTGGATTTAATAGAAACTGATTTGGGTGATTTTTTAATACAATTAAGTGAAAAAAAAGATTTGCACCCTGTTTTGCCCGCATTACATTTGACACCAGAATTTATTGTTAGTGTTTTACAAAAAAAATTTAATGTTAAAATAAAACCTGAACCTCAAGAAATAGTTTCTTTTGTTAGAAATCATTTGAGAGAAAAGATTTTGAAAGCAAAAATTGGTTTAACTGGCGCAAATGTTATTAGTGCTGATGGCAGTATTTTTATTTTAGAGAATGAGGGGAATATTTCTCTTGTTTCGCGGATTCCAGAAAAACATATTATTATTTCTAGCTTTGACAAAATTGTTTCAACAAGGGAACAAGCAATGCAATTAGTTAGGGCAGCAAGTATTTTTGGTACTGGACAAGAATACCCTGTTTATGTTAATATTATTTCTGGGCCTAGTAAGACTGTTGATATTCAAAACAAATTGGTTTTTGGTGCACAAGGAGCGAAACAAGTTTATTTGATTCTTTTGGATAATGGGCGACAAGAAATACTTAATTCGGTTTTCAAAGAATTATTGTATTGTATTAATTGTGGGGCTTGTCTGAATTTTTGTCCTACTTTTCATCAAATATTTACTAGGTATGGTTCCAAAAATTTTTCGGGAGCAAAAGGCGTTTTAACTTCTTTTTTTAGGGAATCATCAAAGAGAACATTTGAGAATGGTGCTTTTTTTTGTACTACTTGTAAAACTTGTAAAGAAAATTGTCCTTTGGATATTGATTTATCAGAATTAATAAAATTGCTTAGAATTGAACTTTCTAAAAAAGGTTTTGAACCTGATTCAAATAAATTAATGCTTGATAATGTTAAAAAATTTGGTAATCCTTTTGGTAAAGTTGAAAAAGGGAAAACTCCTGAAAAATTGTATTGTTGTTAACAAAAAAATTTTATTTTTTTTAAAAAATAAATAGGATTATTATTTCAATAACCCTTCTTTTTTCAATGCTTTTTCTAATTGTGGTTTATCAAAACCGATTATTATTTCTTTGTTAACATCAATAACTGGTACTCCCATTTGCCCACTCTTTTCAATCATTTCTTTTGCTTTTTCCCTGTTTTCTCCGACATTGTATTCTTCAAAAGAAACTTTTTTTTCTTTTAACCAATCTTTTACCATTACACAGTAAGGGCAAGCGTTTGTAGAATAAACTATTACTTTCATAATTATCACCTAAAAAATTAGCACTATTTTGATTAAAAAACCTTCTTTCTGAAAAATTTTTTCTAATCGGTATTGGTACAGAGGGGGTGCCTATTATAAACAATTGTTGGGACCCTAACCGGGTTAAGATGCACCCCTTGTTCCTTTTTACATAGTTTTTCCATGCATCTGTAACTACTAAAACAATTGGGTTATTAAAAATTCTTGGTTTGAAATCCAAACAATGTATATTTAATTTCACAAGTGTGGTGTAAGGTGATTAACTTAATTTTTTTCCAACCATTACAAAAAAAGCATTCTTTTTTTCAAAAAACCATTTTATTTCATCAATTATAGGGTACTTGAATTTTGGTTTTGAAGCAACAAATTCAATATTATTTTTTTTAAACCATTTTAACAATTCGTTTACACTGTGATAACTTTCATGTACTTGCCCGTATTTATCAGCACACCAATAAATATTTTTGTTATTGTTAAATAATTTTTGTCCTAATTTTATTCTTTTCTCAAAATTTTTTCCGCATATTGATAATAAAATTAATCTTTTTACTCGGTGTCTTAATCTTGAAAATTTATTGTACAATCCAATAATTATTAAACCATTTTTTTTACAATGCTTGCAAGCTATTTCAAAACCTTTCTCAGCATTTATTGTGTGGTGTAATGATCCCAAAGCAATTACAACATCAAATTTTTTTTCAGAATCAAATTCAAGTATGTTTTTTTCAACAAAATTTATTTGTTTATCATTATTCATTATGTTTGATAATTCTCTAGCTTTTTTTATTGAATTACTACTAAAATCAATAGCAAGTATTTTAGCATTTTTTTTGGCAAGACTATTAGCTAATTCTCCTGTGCCACAACCTAATTCAAGTACTTCTTTATTATTCCAAAAAGAATCTTTTTCATTAAAAATATTTGAAACCCATTTTCCATATTGAAGAATTTTTTCTGAATCCTTTATTCCTCTGCTTGGATAAGGATATTTTTCATATAATTCTTTTACTAATTCTTCGTTTGTTTTTTGCTTGTTGTTTTGTTTCATAAAAATATTGTCTTTGGGAAAAATTAAAAGAACCTTGTTTCAGAATAAATTATGCAATTGAATGAAAAAACTGTTGTTTTTGAAAAAAAACAAATTGCTTTAATTGACTTAGATTATTTTTTTGCTCAATGTGAAATTATTAGAAACCCTATTCTTAGGAATAAACCAGTAGTAATTGTTGTTCCGACTATTAGGGGTTCGGGTGCAGTTGCAACAAGTAATTATGAAGCAAGAGCCCTAAAAATTCGTTCTGGAATGGCTTTATCTCTTGCAAAAAAATTGTCTAATGATGAAACCGTTTTTATTAATGTTGACAAAGAATTTTATTCTGGAATTTCAAAAAAAGTTTTTGAAATAATTGATTTTTTTTGTGAAAAAGTAGAGCAAGCATCAATCGATGAAGCTTATTTGGATTTAACTAATCCACAAGGCTTTGATAAGGCAGAAGAAATTTGTTTTGAAATAAAAAAAAGAATTAAGAATGATTTGGGTTTAACTTGTTCAATTGGTTTGAGTTTTAATAAATTACTAGCAAAAATGGCTTCTGAAGAAAAAAAGCCTGATGGTTTCACAAAAATTTTGCCCGAACAAAAAGAATCTTTTTTGCTTAAGAAAAAAGTAAAAGCTATTTATGGTATTGGGCCGAGTGCAGAAAAAATATTGAAAAAAATTAATGTTGAAAAAATAATTGATTTGAGAAAAGTTTCTATTGAAAAACTAATTGAATTTTTTGGTGAGAGTAAAGGCACAATGTTTTATAATTTTTCAAGAGGAATTGATGAAAGAATAGTTTTGTTAAATCGTGAAAAACAACAAATTTCAAGAATGATGACTCTAAAAAACGATTCTGTTTTATTAGATGAAATGAAGAATACTATTGATTTGCTGTGTGAAATAGTTTTTAATGAGTCAAAAAAAATTGGTAAATCATTTAGGACTTGTTCAATTATTGTGATTACACCTAGTTTTGAATCACTAACCAAATCAAAAACTTTTGATGGTGAAACAAATATTCAAGAATTAAAAGAAATAGCTTATTCTTTGTTAAAAAGTTTTTTAGAAGAGTATAAGAAACCAGTTCGAAGAATTGGTTTTAGAATATCGAATTTTGATACAGATTATGGATTTCAGAGAAAACTATGTGATTTCAAATAATAAGGTGTGTTTAATGGTTAGTAAAGCGCTTTCTCAATTAAAAATGTTGGAAAAAAAATCTTCTAAAATGCGACTTGCGGCGGAAGATTGGAATGAAGATTGGCAAAAATTAATTTCTATTATAATGTCTGCTCAATCAAGAGACGAAACAACTATAAAAATCGCTAATTCATTGTTTGAAAAATATTCTAGTTTGAAAGAACTTTCAAAAGCAAAGTATTTTGATGTTTTAAAAGTTTTTAAAAGTCTTAATTATAATAAAACAAAAACTAAGAATGTTATTTCTAGTGCAAAAATACTTTTTAATGAATATGAAGGAAAGATTCCTTTGGATTTTAATAAGTTGATTGAGTTGCCGGGGGTAGGCCGAAAAACAGCAAACGTGTTTTTGGCCGAATTGGGAAAAAACAATATTGGGGTTGATACTCATGTAGCATATATTTCCAAAAAATTGGGTTGGACTAAAAACAAAAATGTTGAAAAAATAGAGTCTGATTTAAAAGAATTGTTTGATAAAAAAGATTGGAGAAAAATAAATCCTATTCTGGTTAGGTTTGGGAAAACTTTCACAAGTAAAAAAGAAAAAGATTTTATTTTAGACAAAATAAAGAAAATAAAATAGTTTTTAATAAATTTTTTGTAATTTTTATTATTTTTTTTAACAAAATGTTTTTTAATAATTATTTTATTTGTGTTGTTTTGTTTGAATAAGTTTTTTTTTGTTGGTAGTTTTATTTTTTTTTATTAGTTTTTTTGATTAAAATTTTAGTACATTAAAAAATTGTTTTTTTAACACAAAGTATATATTATGTGTGTTTCAAAATTTTTGTATGATAACAAAAAAAGATAATTTGAAATTAGTTTCTGATAGTTTTCCAGAGGTTGGCCAAGTACTTGCAGAATATGGTTTGCATTGTGTTGGTTGCCATGTTTCAGCAATGGAGAACATTGAGGATGGTTGTAAAGCACATGGTTTATCTGATAAAAAAATTAATGAATTAGTTGGGTCAATGAATAAACAAGTAAAACTATTTGATTCTTTACCAGATTTAGAATTCAGTAGTATAGCTTTATCAAAGTTAAAACAAAAATTGTCAAAAAACAAGTGCAAGTACATTAGAATTATGCCTATTTTTGGTGGTTTTGATTTTGATGCGACAAATAAAAAAAATGATTCTGAAATAGTTCTTGAGAAAGGCGTTCCATTGCTTTTAAATGAAAAAGTAAGGCGATTCCTAAAAGGAGTTAAAATTGATTTTGATGAAAAACAAAAAGACTTTGTAGCAAAAAGAGATTAAATTTTTTAAAATTAGTCTTAATTAAAACTTTTTTTCAAAAGCAGTTTAATAAATTACAATCTATTTTTTTTATTAAATATTTAATAGTTTATTTTTTTTAGTTTAATTGTATTATTTTTTTTATTTTGGTTAGTTGTATTATTTTTTGGGTTTTGTTTTTATTATTTCAAATAATTTGATACTGATTGTGCCGCAACAGCTCCGTCTGAACTAGCAGTTATTATTTGCATTAATTCTTTTTTTATGCAATCGCCAGCAGCAAAAACCCATTTTTTGTTGGTTTGCATTTTTTCATCAACGATTATTCGACCTAAATTATCTTTTTTAACATTAATAAATTCTGAGTTTGATTCAGTTCCAATGTAAATAAAAGCAGCATTTACTTTTATTGTTTTTTCGATTCCAGAATTATTTTTTAAAAGTATTTTTTCCAAAAATTTTGTTCCCTCGAAACCAATTACGCTAGTATTCAAAATTATTTCTACTCCTGATAATTTGTCTTGCTCAGCTTTTACAGCAGAGAGTTCTTTTTTTGGAGAAATTAAATAAACTTTTTTAGCTATTTTTTTCATGAAATGAGCTTCTTCTACAGCCCTATTATCATCGCCTATTATTGCAACTATTTTTCCATTATAAATAGCGCCATCACAAGTCGCACAAAAATGAACTCCTTTATTTAAAAAATCTTTTTCGCCTTTAACTTTTAACATTTTACTCTTACTGCCAACAGCAATTATTATTGCTCTTGCTTCTAATTCTTCGCCTTGCAAAATTATTTTGTTATCATTTATTTTGAGTACTTGACCACTTTTTATTTGAACACCATAAGAAAGAGCTTGTTCTTTGAAATTATTCATTAGTTCTATTCCAGAAATATTTTTTATTCCGGGCCAATTTTGGATTGAACTAGCAAGTGTTGCTGTTCCACCAATTAATCCTTTTTCTATTATTATTGTTTTTAAACCATATCTTGCGCAATAAAGTCCTGCGGTTAATCCTGCTGGTCCTGACCCAATAATTGCTACATCGTACATAATTTAAGAAAAGTTAGCAACGCTTTTATTTGTTGCTATATTTTTCTTGAAACAATCCAACCTGAAAAAATGCCGATTATTAATGAAGTTATAACGCTTATTGCAAAAAAATTGTAATTAATGCCGGTTATTGTGCTTGCTTCGTCTAAACTACTTGTCATCATTTCTGGATTTTGAACTCTTTCGGTTTTTAATAAATCATTGCTTGTTATATTAATTTGTTCTAAATTATTTTGTGCAAAATCTGAACTAAAACTTTGTTGAACAAACATGCTTTGCATTAAGATGAGAATGATTATTGCAGAAAACACAATTGTTGAGCTAAGCATAATCAATACTTTTACCTCGTCAAAAGGGTTGGGTGCAATTATTTTTTTGCCTTTGTAGGTTAATTCATAATATTTCCATTTTCGACCATCATCAATTTTTTTTACTAATTCAGCACCCATTAATAATTCACAGTGTTCTTTTATGGTTGAATTTTTTAAGGACAATTTTTTGCTTAACTCGCTCAAAGTCATTCTTCTATTATTTAAATTTTTTAGAATGCTTACCCTGCTTTCCGCAGATAATGCTTTAAAGCTTTTATCATCCAAAACAAACTTGTCGTTCATAAATAAATAGTCATCTCAATATTTTTAATAATTGTTATTTTCTTCGGTTTCATTTTTTATAAAATAAATAACTATTACGGCATAAATTATGCCTGCAATATTTTTTATTAAAATATTGCCAATCATTAGTATAAATGCGAATAAAAATAAAGTGTAAAATAACCAAGAATACTTTGCGATTTGTGTTATTAAAGGGATGCTGTTGAGTATGTTTTCACCAAAATTAATATTTGATTGTTGGTTTTCAATTTGTTCAATCATTGTTTTTCTATAATTTTCTGAATTCAAAGTTGTTTCTAAATTATTAAAGCCAGCTACAAATGTTAAAACATCCACATCATTTTTGTTTTCAAGTTCTTGAAAACCTTTAATGCTTTTTATTGAATTAATAGTTTGTTTTTGAGCTTCTATTATTGAATCTATAAACGGTTCATTTATTTGCGAATAAACAGTATTTTGTTCATCAATTGTTAAGTTCAAAAAATCTTTTGTGAATGATTCTTCATAATAAGATTGATTTTGAATATTTATTATTAAAAAAAAGAGCAAAGTGCCTATTGCAACAAACAAAATAATTTTTCCAGCTGATGATATTCCTGATCTTAGAATAGCCATTGTTTTGTATTCTTTTTCTTTTTCGTTTTGTGTCATTGTTGCAAAAAATAATCCTATTACACCAAAAAGTAGTGGTATCAAAAAATATATTAAATTAAATAACAAGCAAGTTATTATTACTCCTAACAAATAACTTGTTGTACAAAAAAGAATTGTTGTTTTTGTCTCAAACTTTTTTATTATTATTTCAATTATTGCTAACGAAGCAGACGCAAAAATAATAAATGCTAAAAAGTTTATTGAAAGCAATTTTTCAATAATTGGGAAAATATTTATTGTTAAAAAATTTTCTATTTGTATTCCCGTTAATGAGAAAAAAAAACCAGTTATTAATATCATTGTTATAAGAATTATTGAATAAATCATTGCCATTGTTTTTTGATTCACATTAGAATAATAATTTTAAACTATTTAATAATTTTGTTTGATTTTTTTTAAAACAATTAAGCTTTTTTTATATTTAATTATCTTTTTATTAGTCTGGCGGGTCATATTTTGTTTCTATACTCAATGGTGGGTCAGTTATGAACACTTGTCTATCTGTTTTTGTTGGGTCAGTATAAGTGAATTTCAAATAACATGGAGTAGTATCGGTTTCAGAAATATATAATGGGATAATATCTATGTCTATTGTTCTGCTTCCCTTTGCTGGAATTGAATCAAAATAACCAATTTTTATATCAAACCAATCTTCACAAAGTGGAGACCTTGTAGTATCTAATTCTATTGTCACATCTGTAACATCAACATTTCCGGTGTTCTCAATTTTTAAACCTTCAACAGCTGTTTTTATGGTTTTACATTCTGGTTCGCAATCAGTTTTTAATGAAGTTTTATTTAATTTCAAATTAGCTATTGAAGCTTTGTCAACTGTTAATATTAAAATATATTCTTTTTTTTCGGTTAAACTATTAGAACTAACAATAATTTTACCTTTGAAATCATCTCCAACCTTTGCTGTAATTGGTACTAGCATTCTTAATTGTAATGTTTCTTTTTTATCTTTTTCAATTTTGCTTATTATGCCACTATTAGTCAATGAAAGATTCCACTCTGTCTTAATATTTTCATATTCAATATCTGGTACTATTTCAACAAGTATATCATCAACATCAACATTTTTGCTCTTATTTTCAAAAGTTAATTGTATTATTTTTTCTTCTCCTGCAACTAATTTGTTATCTTGAATTAACTTATTTTTTTCTCTAGTAGAATTACTTTCAACAAATTCTGAAGGGCCTACTGTTGGATTTACACTAATAGTAAAGTCATCGTTTATCTTTGTTCCTTTTAAAGTAAAAGTTATTTTTGTTTCAGTGCTTTTTTTAATCGTCTTATTCGAAACTTCTAATTCATAATCAATTGTTATTGCCCCACCCTGATTAACAGTTACTTTGTTTGGGTTTAAAGTTATTTTTAATAATTTTTCAGAATCGTTTACAAGTATTTCCTGGTTTTTTAAATCAGATTGGGTCGCTTCAATCAATATTTTTCCACTTAGTTGTTGTTCAAAATAAATTTTTTCTTTTTCTTCGAGAACTTCTATGTTTGCACTAATATCTTTTTCTAATATTACTGGTTCATTAGTTTTTTCCATGTCAACTGTTAAAAAAACATCTCTTTTTGCCTTGTAATCCGGTGAAAGAACAGAGTAAGTATATTCTCCAACCATTAATGTTATTGTGTGACTACTTCCTTGCTCTGGGCCGTAAACTATTTCATTGGTTGATGAGCGAACAGTTAACGTTGCGTTTCCAACACTTCCTCCTCCAAATTCGGTTATATCAAAAACAATTTTTCTTTGCGAATTAAAAAACATTAGTACGAAAACGATTATTATTATTATAACAATTCCAATTATTATAAAAGGCAAGTATTTTTTTATATCTTTTTGTGAGTCAGAATCTGCGTAAGAATCATATTGACTATAGTTACTATCAATATTTGGTTCGTTAAAATTACCATCAAACATTAAATCACTTCAATAATTACTATTTTTATTTTTATAAATGTTACCTTTTCATTAATTTTTGAATTTTTTTTATTAAAAATTAGATTTACTATATTTTTGTTTATTTTCTTATTGGATTTTTTTTATTTTTTTGTTGATTTTTATTTTATAATGATAACATTCTGTTAAATATTTTATAATGATAATATTATATTGGACTTTGGTTATAGATTAATTTATGAAAATATCTTTTGTTGGTTTTAAAGATAATCCTGTAAGTATTTTTAGCGAGCTTGCTGAAGGTTTATCAAAAAAGATTTCTGGTTTAGAATTAAGTGAAAGGTTTGTTCCTTTTTTAGAGGATTTGCCAATAGTTGCTTTAGAAGAAGCAAACGAGAGTGATTTTATTTTTGTTTTTGCCGTTGTTGAGGAAAATAAAAAAGATTTTTTGTTAGATAAGTTAATTGATGTTGAAGTAAAAACCGAAACAAGAATTTTAAAAGCAATTGAATTTGATGAATTTTCTGATTTGGAAGAAGAAGAGTTTTTTGAACAAAAAGAATTGTTAGTTGAAAAATATGTTGATATTATTGTTGGAATACTTTTTAATGAATTAGAATTTGAACCAAAAGAAAAAGAGTTTGGATTGTGATTATTAAAACATTGATAAAAAAAATTTAATTTGTTTTTGATTTAAATAAAATTTTTACTAGATTAATAATTAGCATTAATTTGTTTTTTTGTAATTAATTATTAGTTTTTAATTTAATCATAGTTAATTTGATTTGGTTTTTGATTTAATTATATTTTTTTTATTTAATAATGGTTTTTATTTTAATTGTAATTATTTTGGTTTGTTAATTCGTTTTGAGCTTTTTTGATTTCAAAATTAGTTTGAATTTTTTCTTTTAATTTTTTTATTTGTTTTTCTTGTATTTCAATTAATTTTTGCATGTTTTCAAGTCCAACATGCTTATCATTAATATCTTTTTTTAAATTATTTATTTCTCTCAAATATTTTTCTTCAAGTTTTTCTTTTAACTCGCTTTTTTGTTCATTCAAATCAATTATTTCTTTAGAATAATTTTGTCTTGCTTTTAAGGTTTCTTCTTCTATTTCAATTGCTGTTTTTCTTGCATAATCCCTTTCTTTTTTTAATTCTCTTATTAGTTGAATTGCTTTTTTTGTGAAATTTGTGTGAATGGTTTCTATTTGAATTATTCTTTTTTCAAGGTGTGAAAAACTTCCTTCAACATATTTTATTTGTGCTAAATGCGTTTCTAATGCTTTTCTTGTTTCTTTTACTGATTCTTCTAATGCTTTGTCTTTTTCATGCAAGTCTTCTTCAATTTCAACAATGCTCACTTCTTCTGCTTTAAAAAAACTTTTTCTCTTTAATTCAACATTCTTTTTTTTGATTTCATCAAGTTCTTCTTCTCGTTTTTGTAGTATTTCTATGAGGGCTTTTGCAGTACTCCCTTTTTTTATGAAAGGGGTTTTTCTTGCAATAATAAAACGATTAATTTTTTCTATTTCGTATCTTGCTCTCAAACTAATTTCAAGTATCTTGTTTTGCAAGGTTCTATATAGTTCTGGAACATCTACTTGTTCATTTTCATTTATTAATTCAATTCGCATTTTTTTTGTTTTTTCCATTTTTATATTTGATTCAAAAACAATTATGTCTTTTTCAATTTTTTCTAAAAATTGATTAATATCAGGAGTATTTTTTTCTAAAAGCATTATTGTTTCCTTGTTTACTTGTTTCATTAACTCAAATATTTCTTTGAGTTTTACAGTACTTTTTTCTAATTCAAAAACGAATCCATCTCTTTTTAGATTACCCCAATTAGAGAGATTAAGAGTGTCATGCAAAACATTTATTTTTTGTATTACTAACTTCACATTTTCTTCGAGTATACTCATAGCATTATTAGAAATTTCAAGTATTTAATGTTTACTTTTAACAAGGGTTTTATTTTGATTAGTTGAATAATTATTTATGTTGAACAATAAAAATGGTATTAATTTTAAGAATTTGTGTATTGACCCTTCTAAAGTTCCTAAAGAGGAAAATGTTATTTTTACGCATGCTCACACTGATCATGTTAAATTTTCTAAGAATTCCAAATTTTTTGCAACTCCTCAAACAAATGAAATAATTAACAAACGGTTTTCATTGAAAAAAGGTGTTTCTTTTGAAAGCATAGATTTTTTTTCTAGAAAAAAAATTAATGACTTGGAATTAGAATTTTTTCCAAACGGGCACATACTTGGTTCTACTCAAATAAAAATTTTTGGTGATAAAGAAATATTGTTGACTTCTGATTTTAGGTTGCAAGATTCATTGTTTTTTAAAGGAGCAAAACCATTGCAAACAGAAACATTGGTAATTGAAACTACTTTTGGTAGCCCAGTATACAATTTTCCCAAATATTCTGATGTTGTTTCTGAAATGGTTTCGTGGATTTCTGTTCAAGGAAAAAACAATCTTGTCTTACTTAGTGGTTATTCTCTTGGGAAAGCACAAGAATTAACAAGAATTTCTAATGAAGCAGGTTTTATTCCACTAGTACACGAAAGTATTTTTGAGATGAACCAAATTTATTCTAATAATGGTGTTAATGTTGGAAAATATGAGTTATTGAATCACAATTTAAAAGATCACTCTGTTTTAATAATGCCTCCTCAAATAGTAAACAAATTTCTTTTAGCTACTTTGAGAGAAGTTGAGAAAAGAAAAGTTGTTTCTGCTCTAGCAACTGGCTGGTCTTTTGCACGGGGTTTTAACAAAACATTTCCCTTGAGTAATCACGCTGATTTTAATGATTTAATAGAATATGTTAAATTGTGTAACCCAAAACTGGTTTTAACTGACCATGGTTTTTGCGAAGAATTCTCAAGAAAACTAAATAGGTTGGGTTTTAATTCAAAACCATTAAAAAATCACAAGCAAAGTTTTTTGTTTGACTTCTGATTTTTTTGATTTTTTTAAGAACTTTTATATGTAAATTGTTATATCAAAATTAAAAGAGTTCTTTTTAATAAAAAAGAAACATTATTGTTGTATGAGTTATTTGATTAGTGATTTAGCCAATCTATAAGTTTGAAAAAAGCCAGGTAACTCTATTTATGCAAATTAAAACAATTAAAGAAGCTTTTTATTTGTTTTCTAAGGTGTGTTTTTAAGAAAGGGGGAATTATAAAATGAGTATTGAGAGAACCTATAACAAAGAATGCAAAAACAAAGTTGGAGAAAAAGTAAGGGTTAATGGTTGGGTTCAAGAAAATCGTAATTTGGGTGGTTTAAGATTTTTATTGTTAAAGGATAAAACTGGTGAAATACAGGTCACAGTAGTGAAAGGGGAAACAACTGAAAATATTAAAGAAGCAACTTCAGGGTTAACTAGAGAATCTTATGTTCAAGTTGATGGCGAGGTTAAAACAAATAATAGATGTCCTAATGGAATAGAATTAATTCCCAAAAATTTTATAGTTTTAAATAAGGCCGAAAGCCCAACGCCAATAGATACATCTGGGAAAATTGTTTCTGATTTATCAAAGAGACTTGATTGGAGATTTTTAGATTTACGAAACAAAAAATCAATGGCTATATTTAAAGTTCGTGGACAAATATTTAAAGCAGCTGTAGATTTTTTTGAAGAAAATAGTTTTCAAAATATACAAACTCCAAAAATTACTTCTGCTGGTGCAGAATCTGGTTCAGAATTATTTCCAGTAGTGTATTTTGATAAAGAAGCATTTCTTTCACAATCACCACAATTATATAAACAAATGATGGTTTGTGCAGGATTTGAAAGGGTTTATGAAATTGCTCCTGTTTTTAGAGCAGAAAAATCTAATACACCAAGACATCAAACTGAATTCACAGGAATTGATTTTGAAATGGGGCCAATAAAGCATACAAGTGATATAATGGATATTATTGAAAAATTATTCCAACATATTTTGTCACATTTAAAAGAAAAATGTGCTGGGGAATTAGCTCTTTGGAATATTGATTTAAAAGTTCCTCAAAAAATTCCAAGGTTAACAATGACTCAAGCAAAAGAATTGTTAAAAGAAAAAGGAAAGATTCTTCCTGAAGATGAAGATTTTGATCCTGAAGCAGAAAAAATGATTGGCGAAATAATAAAAGAAAAATTCGGGGAAGAATTTGTTTTTGTAACAAACTATCCATTAAGCAAAAGACCATTTTATCATTTTTATAATGTTGATGGTAAAACAACTGATGCATTTGATTTAATTTGGAATGGTACTGAAATAGCAACCGGGGGTCAAAGAGAACATAGGTATGAAATGTTAAAAAAACAAGCAAAAGAAAAAAATATTGACTTTGATCAAATGGGTTGGTATGCAGAAATGTTCAAATATGGTGCGCCTCCACATGGTGGCGTTGGTTTTGGGCTTGATAGAATAGTAATGATGCTTTTTAAATTTGAAAATGTGCGAGAAGCAGTGTTATTACCAAGAGACCCAGTAAGGTTAACTCCTTAGAAGAAGTAAAAACTTCTTCTTTTTTATTTTTTTTAAGTAATTTCAACTTTTAAAAAACCTTTCTAACTTAATTTACATATGGTTTCAATGGAAGTAAACAAAGAATTGGTTAGAAAAGTAGCCCAGAACGCTAGGCTTAATTTAACTGGGGAAGAACTAGAAAAATTTACTCTTCAATTAAAAGAAGTTATAATAAAATCTTTTAACAAGCTTGATGAGGTAGATGCAAAAGAAAAACCTTCTTTTCAACCAATAGAACAAAAGAATAAGTTAAGAGAAGATGTTGTTAAAGAAAGTCTTTCACAAGAAGACGCTCTAAAAAATGTGAGAGAAGAGTTAAGAGAAAATGGTTATATCAAAGGCCCAAAAGTTGTGTGATTATAATGGTTTATGAGGAAACAATAAATTATTTTGTGCAGGAAGCAAAGAAAGATTTTTCTGTTGTTGAAAAAAACTTGCAGGCAATAATACAAGAAGTAAAAGAGAATAATGAAAAAGGATTAAATTATTTTGAAAAGTTTGATGAGGAATTTGTTTTAAAACAAGTTGAAGAATTAAGAGACAAGTTTTCAAAAAGAAAAATTGGGAAATTGTTTGGTGTTCCAATAACAATAAAAGATACTGCTTGTGTTAAGAGTTTAGAAAGTAAGAGTGGTTCAAAAATTTTAGAAGGTTATGTTCCTTTGTTTGATTCAACAGTAATAAAAAAAGTTATAGAGGAGGGCGCAATTATTTTGGCAAAAACTACTCAAGACGAGTTTGGTTTTGGGACTTTTTCAACTAATACAAAATTAATTCCAAAAAACCCGTTTGATAATTTGCGAAGTTGTGGTGGTTCTAGTGGTGGAAGCGCAGGGTTTACAGCGTTTACAAAAAATTATCATATTTCAATTGGAGAGAGTACTGGTGGGAGTATTGCTTGTCCTTCAAGTTATTGTGGTGTAATTAGTATTACTCCGACTTATGGTTTGGTTTCAAGGAATGGTTTAATTGATTATGCTAATTCCCTTGACAAGTTTGGGGTTTTTGGTAGGAATGTTGATGATGCTTTTTCTTTGTTAGAAATAATTTCGGGGGAAGATGCATTAGATTCAACTAATTTGGGTGAAAAATTTGTTAAAAAAGAAGTTCCAATAAAAAAAGTTGCTGTAGTAATAGATGTTTTAGATAAATGTGATGAGAAAGTAAGAAAAGTTTTTTTAGAAAAAATTGAAGAATTAAAAAAATTTGTTTTAGTAGAAGAAGTGACTTTGCCATTGAATTTAGAATTTGCTTTGTCAGCTTATTATGTGATTGCAACTAGTGAAACATCAACTAATCTTGCAAAACTTTGTGGTTTAAGGTATGGTGTTCAGGGAGAAGTTGAGGGGAAACACTTTGATGATTATTTTTCTGAGATAAGGAGTGCAAATTTTAGCGAGGAGGCAAAGCGGAGAATTATTCTTGGAACATTTGCAAGAATGAGTGGTTATAGAGATGCTTATTATTTGAAAGCAATGAGGGTAAGAACAAAATTAATTAATGAGTTCAAAGAAAAATTTAGGGATTATGATGCTTTATTGTTTCCTACAATGCCAACGATTGCTCCAAAATTTAGTGAAATTGAAAAAATGACTCCTCTTGAAAATTATGCGATGGATATTTGTACTGTCCCAGCAAACCTTGCTGGTTTTCCTCATTTGAGTATTAATGCTGGTTTTGTTGATGGAATGCCTGTTGGTTTAATGGTTGTTAGTAATCACTTAGAAGAAAACAAATTATTTTCCTTGGGAAAGGTGTTAGAATGAGTGAAGAGCAAAAAAGTGAGCAATTAATTCAAAAACCAATTCAACAAACAAGTGTAATGATTGGTTTAGAGATTCACACTTATTTGAACACAAAATCAAAATTGTTTTGTTCTTGTTCAACAAATATTATTAATGCGGAACCAAATTCTGTTACTTGCCCTGTTTGTTTAGCGCACCCTGGGAGCAAACCAGTGTTAAATGCTAAAGCAGTTGAACACGCAATAAAAGTTGGTTTAGCTTTAAATTGTAAAATAAATAAGGATTTCTTTTTTTCAAGAAAAACTTATTTTTATCCTGACATGAGTGCGAATTATCAAATTACTCAATATGAGGTTCCGGTTGCCGAAAATGGTTTTATTAAATTGGGTGAAAAAAAAATTAGAATTAGGAGGGCTCATCTAGAATTAGATCCTGCTGCATTAGTTCATCCTCAAGGATTAGGAAAAAGTAATTATTCTTTAATTGATTATAATAGGAGTGGTTTTCCATTACTTGAAATTGTTACTGAACCAGATTTGGTTTCTCCGAACGAGGCAAGAATTTTTTTGAATCAACTCGAAACAATACTTTCTTACTTGGGTGTTTTAATGCCTAATATGACAATGAAAGCGGATTGTAATATTTCTATTAATGGTGGTAACAGGGTAGAAATAAAAAATGTTTCTGGTTTTCAAGCTGCTGAAAAAGCACTTGCTTTTGAGTTAGCGAGACAAAAACAACAAGAAAAAATTGGTAAAAGAATAGAACAGTGTACAAGACTTTTTAATGCTGATACTGGGCAAACAGTGGAAGCTAGGAAAAAAGAAACTGAGGAAGATTATGGTTATATTTTTGATCCTGATTTAGTAAGAGTTTCTTTGGATGATAAACAAATAGAAAAAATAAAAGTTGGGATGCCTGAACTTCCACAACAAAAAATACAAAGGTTTGTTGAAGAATATAAATTAAGTGAATATGAAGCAAATGTTCTTTGTAATAATTTTGATTTAAGTAAATTGTTTGAGGAATTAATGAAAAAAGATGCTGATGCAAAAATAACTTCTAATTTGTTGACTCGGGAATTGCTTGGAATTCTAAACCATGATTCGTTGAAATTAAGTGATGTGGAAATTGAAGTGAATAAATTATTTGATTTAATAGAATTAATAAAAGAAGGAAAAGTTTCTGATAAAAATGTGAAAGAATCAATGATAAATTATGTTTCTGGGAATAAAGAAAGCCCAAAATCATTTTTAGAAAAAAATAATTTATTAATAAGCGAGGAAATCGATGTTGAAAAAATAGTTTCAAATGTTTTGTCGAATAATGTTAGTGCAATTAATGATTACAAGCAGGGTAATCAAAAAGTATTAAATTTTTTAGCTGGTTTGGTAATGAGGGAAACAAAGGGTTCAGCAAAAATAGAACAAGTTATTGAATTGTTAAAGGAAAAAATGAATTCTTTCTAAGCACACTATTTTTTAGTTTAAAATAAAGGATTTTAAACTGTGACAACATAATATTATCATGCAGAAAATATTTTTGTTTCGTGCTGGTGAAGTAAAAACCAAGGAAAACATTTTTTTGGGGTGGTTGAATTTACCATTGAATGAAAAGGGAGTTAAGAATGCAAGAATTGTTTCAAAAAAACTTTTAAAAGAAAAAATTGATTTTGCTTTTTGTTCTGACCAGTTGCGTGGAAAACAAGCTTTGTTAGAGGTTGTCAAAAATCATAAGAATGTAAAAATAATTATTGATCACAGGTTAAGGGAAAGAAATTATGGTATTTTTTCTGGGCACGAAAAAAAATTGTTTAAAGATTTTTTCCCAGAAAAATATGGAGAAATTCATAGATCTTATTATGCAAAAATTCCTAATGGTGAGAATTTGCATGATGTGTCAAAAAGAGTTTTTGAGTTTATGAATGATTTAATAAAATTCATGCAGTTAAACAAAGGAAATGTAGTTATTTGTGCGCATAATAATTCACTTAGAATAATAAGAGAATTTTTGGAAGAGCTTGATTGGAGAGAAGCAGAAAAAATTGAGAGCAATCCTGCGTATTGTAAAGAATATGTTTTAAATTTTGATTCACAAAAATAATAAAAATTATTAAAAAAAATTTCAATTTATTTAAAATAATAAATACTAATTATAATCATCATATTTAAAACAATGAATGCTAATTTTTTATTAAACATAATTTAAAAAGTAAAAACTAATTCTTGTAATTTATAATTATTTAGTATTCTAAAATTTAATTGTTGTAATTAATAATTATTTAGACAATAAAAGCGAATCAATATTTATTTTTTTAATTTGTTTTTAACTTTGCCACAAAAGTTTTTTGCCAAGTCTTTTATGTGTTATTATTATCATTAAATCATATCCTAAATCAAAAAATAATACTGCTAAAAAGTATATTGGATTGTAACTCAAAATAATAAATGCTATGAAACCAGATAGTTTCACCATTATGCCGTATTCAAAAATAAAGCTAAGAGTTTTTCCTTTTTTTGTTTTAAACCATTTGTCTTTTTTATAATTTATTCTTTCTTCTAAAAGAATTGATATGAATAATATTGCGAATACTTCTATGTTTAGGAATATTATATCTATTGTTCCACCCATTAAAAAGAATAATGCGAAACAAACAAATGTTGCTGAAATGAAAGCATAGTTATCAATTTTTTTTGCAAGTATTAAACCTAATATGAAGGCTATAAAAATAATTTTTGTTTCGTTTGAAAAAGTCATTAGTATTGCTGCAAATATGCCTACTAAAAGCATTAATCCAAATGATTTTTTTCTGGAAAATAATTTGTCATCAAAGCTTGCGTCAACTAGTTTTAACAAAAAACCTAGAAAGAAATAGCTAATTATTATGAATGTGCTAATTATTATTTGGTTTTGAATCATTTTTTATCATTAATAGTAATCAAATGGACTTATTATACTTTTGTAGTATTGTTATATTTTTTAGTTTTTTTATAAAAAGTGGGCAGGGGGAGACTTGAACTCCCGACCGCTCGATTATCAGTCGAGTGCTCCACCACTAAGCTACCCGCCCAAATTTTTTTTAATTTTTTATTTTAAGTGCTTTGCACTATTCCAATAAATTGGCATTAGAAAAGCTTTAAAATACTTAATAACTTGACTATTTTTAGTTATTGTTATGTTATCCCAAATAATTATTTTAATTGTTTTGTTGTTTTTGTCAGCGGTTTTTTCAGCTTCTGAAACAGCTTTTTATTCTGTTAATCGTTTCAAAATTGAGAGGCTTGTTAAAAAAAAAGTTAATAATGCTATATTTTTGCAAAAATTAAAGAAGGATTCAAACAAATTTTTGATTACAATATTGTTAGCAAATAATATTGTTAATATTGGTGCTGCTTCTATTTCAGCGTCTATGATGTTGCAATTGTTTCCGGAAAGCATTGGTATTGCGGTTTCAACTTTTTTAATGACTTTTTTGATTCTTATTTTTGGTGAGATAACTCCAAAAAGTTTTGCTACAAATAATTCAATAAAATTAAGTTTGTTCATGGCCCCATTTTTATTTTGGATGGTTTTTTTGCTTTCACCGTTATCTTGGTTTTTGGAAAAGTTAACAAAAAACTTTACTGGGTCTAACAAGAAAGATATTCTAACTGAAGACGAGATAAGATTTGTTGTTGCTCTTGGGCACAAAGAAGGAGCTATTGATGAGGATGAAAAAGAATTAATTCAAAATGTTTTTAGGTTAGATGATTTGAATGTTGAACAAGTAATGACTCCGAGAGTAGATATGGTTGTTATTGAAAAAGACAAGACTTTGAATCAATTAAAAAATTTTTTGCGAACTACTTCTTATTCCAAAATACCTGTTTATGATAAAAATACTGATTCTATTGTTGGAATTTTTTTTGTTAGAACTGCTTTAAAATATATTAATAGAAAATTGAATGTTAAGGTTTCTTCTTTGATGGAGCCGCCTGTGTTTATTCCTAGTTCAAAAAAAATAGGTTCTCTTTTAAAAGAGTTTCAAGAAAAGAAAAACCATATTGCTATTGTTGTTGGGGAATATGGTGGCATTCAAGGAGTAATCACAATGGAAGATATTTTGGAGGAACTTGTTGGGGAAATAACTGAGGAAAAAGATGATGAGTATGACATGAAGATTATTAATGAGAAGACTGTTGTTGTTGAGGGGGGCACAGAATTAAACGCAATAAACAAAGAGTTAAACCTTGCGTTGAAGAGTAAAAAATATAATACAATTGCTGGTTTTTTGTTAGAAAAATTAGATCGTTTTCCAAAGAAATCTGAAATAATTGTTTTAGATAATATTAAGTTTGAGGTAACAAAGGCTCGTGAAAACAAGATTGAAGAAGTAAAGATAACCAAGTAAGAGTATTTTTAAATTTTGTTGATACTAATTAATTTGTTAATAATCAAATTGATTTAAATTGATTTTTAATATTAGATTACTAGCAAAGCAAGTAATATGAATTTAATTTTTAATTGAAATTAAAAGTGTAGTCTCATCGTCTGAGCCTTTTAAAAAAAGCCTCGGGAAAAAATTAAAGTGGAGTCTTTTTGGAAAAGGTTCGTGAAAAAGTGATGATGGGTAATTTAGTGCAGGTTTAATTTCAAAGAAATTAAAAGTGTAGCCCCATCGTCTAGTGGCTAAGGATGCAGGCCTTTGGCATGCCGGTTTTCCGATAGTGAATCGCACACTTTTGGTGTGTTCCTCACTTCGTTCGGAAGAATGGTATGGTGCGAGCCTGAGACCGGAGTTCGAATCTCTGTGGGGCTATTTTTTTTGTTTTCTGGACTATTGTTGGATAGTCCAAATTCTTCGCTCCCAATTGGCTTTTATTAAAGGCCGGCAAAATTTTGATGAAATTTTAAAAAAAAGTTTTTTTAATAAAGTAAAATAAATTGTTTTCTGGCTATCTTAAAAAAGATAGCCAAATTCTTCGCTCCCAATCGGCGAAAGGATTGATGTGGGGCTATTTTTTTTGTTTTAATTTTGTTTTAAAAAAACACTATTTATAGGACACTTTTTTGTGTTTAAACAATTTTTTCCTATTTTAATCAACCCAAAAGAAATCTTCAACGTTTACGTTGGAGTTTGAGATTTCTTTTCCGTTGACGGAAAAGTGAATACTTCTGCTGTAAACCAGCAGAAGCCACACCCTTTAGGGTGTGGTAATTCACTTATTTTATTTATTATAATTATTTTAATTTTTTTATTATAATTAACCTAATTTTTGTAGTTTTTTTTTAAATTTTTTGAAGGATTGATTTTTATATTTCAAAAATCATTTATTTTTATGGTTTTCATGAGAATTGCTTTGATTGAAGCAAGAAAAGGTTTTTTGAAAAAACATGGTGGGCCTTTTGGGGCAGTAATAACGTGTAATAACAAAATTGTTTCTAAAGCACATAACACTGTTTTGAGGGATAATGATCCTACTGCTCATGCTGAAATAAATGCTATTAGATTAGCTTCAAAGAAATTAAAACGGTTTGATTTGAGTGATTGTGAATTGTATTCGACTTGCGAGCCTTGTCCAATGTGTTTTTCAGCAATTCACTGGGCTAATATTAAAAAAGTTTTTTTTGGAGCAAGCTCAAAAGATGCTTCAAAAATAGGTTTTAAAGATAAACAAATTTATGAGATATTGAGTGGTAAAAAGAAAAGCAATATTATTTTGAAAAAGGTTGAGTGTGATGATTGTGTTTTGTTAATGCAAGAATTTGATAATTGGGTTGAAAAAAAATTGTATTGAGTTGGTTAAATGAATGATGGTATAAAAAAAGGTAAAAGGAATATTGTTGGTATTGTTGTTTTTGATGGGGAAAAATTTCTTTTATTGCAAAGGAAATTAAATTGGGTTGGTTGGGAGTTTCCTAAAGGAGCTATTGAGGGCAACGAATTATTTGAAGAATCAATTAAAAGAGAGTTATTTGAGGAAACAGGAATTAAAAAATACTCTTTGTTGGGTCAAATTGATTCTTTTGAATATTTTGATGATAAAAGAAATGTTAATTCGCTTATAACAAATTTTTTGGTTAGGGTTTCGAGTAATTCTAAAGTTACTTTAAATAATGAACATGTTCTTGATAAAAAAGTTGTTTTGGAGCATGATGATTTTAAATGGTTTTTTCCAAAAGATGCTTTGAAAAAAATAAGTCATTCTAATCAAAAAGAAACTTTAAAAAAGGCTATTGCATATCTTGGTTTAAGTGATTGAAATGGTTTTGTTTGGAAAAAAAAATGATAAGTCAGAAGGTGTTGGCGAGATATGCCAAGGAAAGTATGATGAGCAATGCTCTGTTTGTGGTAAGGCTCCTTGCGACAAGAAGTGGGGCGGACAATATTTTCACAAAAAATGCTTTAGGAAATTAAAAAAGATGGGTAAAGGTATGTTATAATTAGTTTTTTTGAATTTTTTAGCTTAAAATTTTTTATTAGTTTAATTATTTTAAAATTTTTTTTATTATTTTTATTTTAAAATTTTTTTTTAGTTTAATTATTTTAAAATTTTTTTTATTATTTTTATTTTAAAATTTTTTTTATTATTTTTATTTTAAAATTTTTTATTAGTTTAATTATTTTAAAATTTTTTTATTGTTTTATTTTTTTTGTTTGTTTTTTTGAATTTTTTTATTATTTTTTTAAATTTTTTTTGTTATTTCTTTTTTTAGTAATTCACTTAATGTTCTTCCTTCAATTCCTTTTAATTTTTCTTCTTTCATTAGATCGCCCATTAATGGCCCTATTGCTCCAAGTTTTTTTTCTTTTATTAGTTGAATATTTTTTGTAACTATTTCAGAAATTATTTTTTGTGCTTGTTCTTCACTTGTAATTATTTTTTGTGATAGAATTCCTTGAATTGTTTTTCCTTTTGTTATTTCTATTAAAGCATTTTTTAAATTATTTTTATTTATTCTTCCTTTTTTTTCTAATAATAACAATTCTTTTATTTTTTTGTTATTAATTTTTTCTAAATTAATATTTTCTCTTTTTAGTTCGTTCATTGTTTGTAATAATAATGTTGCACTAACTTTTGGGTTAACTCCTTTTTTTACTATTTTTTCAAAAAATCTTGCGTAATTACTTAATTTCATTTCATTTATGTGGTTAATACTTAACCCTAATTTTTCATAATATTTTTCTCTTTCTTTAATACTTTTAGGCAAGTCTTTTTTTATTTCGTTTAATAATTCGTCACTAATTTCTTTTGTTGGGATATCTGTTTCAGGGTACATTCTTGCTTCTCCTGATAAGGGTCTTTGGTATGTTGATGAACCGTCTTCTTCCATTCCCCTTGTTTCTTTTGGCACTTCGTCAAACGCTATTATAATTCTTTTTTTTATTGCTTCAAATGCTTTTTCCGCTTTTTCTTTTTCTGAAACAATAAAAACAAAATTGTCGTTTTCTGCGCAATTTAATTCTTTTAATATTTCATTTTTTTCTTTTTGAGTTATCCCATAATTTGGTAGTTCGTCTTTGTGTATTATTCCTGTTACTCCTTTTGCTTTTGCGTAAGCGCTTAACTCGCTTCCAAATCGTTTAGTGCCGATTGTTCTTCCCAAAAAACCATTCATCTTATTTAATTTCATTCCGAAAACAGTTTTGTTTTTTGTGAATTTACAAGAGCTATTGTTAAAAACTTTTGAAATATTTTTGATTTCTGAAAATAGTTTTTCTTTGTTTTTTATTTTTTCATTTAATTCTTTTTTTAATTCAATTAAATCTGCTTGTCTTTCAATTTCTTTTTCAACAACAATTTGGATTAAATCTAATTCTTGGCAACCTTTTATTTCGGACCTATTGCCATTTTTGATTGAAATGTTTACATCTTGTCTTATTGTTCCTTTTCCTCTTTTTGTTTTGCCTGTTAATCTTAAAATTTCTCCAATTTTTTTGGCTGTTTCAAATGCTTCTGTTGGTGTTCTTATATCTGGTGCTGTTGCTAATTCTATTAAAGGAATTCCTAATCTATCTAAATTATATTGTACTTCATTTTTTTCTTTTTTTATTGGCCTGCAAGCATCTTCTTCTAAAATAATTGTTTCTACTCCGATTTTTTTGTTTTTAATATTGATTTCTCCTCCAATACTCAAAAGCATTGTTCTTTGGAATGCTGATGTGTTGCTACCATCAATTATTGTTTTTCTCATTGTTATTGCTTCGTTAACTATTTTTGATTTGCAAAGTAATGCTACTTCAATTATTGTTTTTAATGCTTCTTCTTCCATTGGTTGTGGTGGTTCTTCATCTAATTCTACAAGCGAAATATTTTCAGTGTTTCCTTTGTAAAAAAAAGTTTCATTCCTACTAAATGCGTCAATCATTGATTTATCATATTCTCCGAGTTCTGATGCGACTGGTCTAAGGTTTCTTTTTATTTCTATATTGGTTTCTTCTTCAAGTTTGCTTGGTGTTCTAATGAAAAGTTTTTTAGTATTTAGTTGTTGGTGTACTTCAAGTCCAACTTTTAATCCTATTTTTTCATAACGCGAATCATCACAATTAGTTTTTGAAATATTACTTTTTGTAACAATTTCTTTTTGCATACAAAATATCTATTAAGAAAGAATTTATAAAAGAAATCAATTCTTTAATAATAATTATGCATTTTTTTTAACAGTAACCGTAAATGCTACAAAGACTTCCTGAGCCTATTCCGAATCCCCAACCAGAATTATTTTTGTAAACGTACAAACTTCTATAATCCGTTGGGTAACTATATACTGGTGTAGTGTATAATGTATTATAAGTTGGGTAATAAGAATAAGTTGTTACATAGTTTGGTGTCATGTCAACATAAGCGTAATTAGGGTAGTAAGTTGAGTAACTAGTGTAACTTGGGTAATAATAGCTTGGGTAATAACTTGTATAAGCATAATTGTATGTTGGGTAATATGTTGAATAAGGGTTAGAATAGTAATATGTTTGTTGATAATTATTAGTATAATATTCTTTGTTGTAACCAGTGTATGTTATTCCTGAGTATGAGAACGCGCTTCCTAATATTATGGTCAAGCAAAATAAAATTGAAACTAATCGTTTATCCATAAATAATTATGTGCCTTTAACTATTTATAAATATTTCGTTAACGTGAATAAGTGACAAAGTTAGTTTTTTTAATAATTATAACAATCAACCCTGCTATAATCACTTATTTCTCCTCTAATATTTTTTGCAAGCAATTTTTCAGTTTCTTTTTTAGAATAATTTCCTAGTAACCAAGAAAGTTTTATGAAAGCAGTTTCTGGTAGCATATCCTCGCAATAAATTACGCCAATACTTGAAAGTTTTCTTAAATTACTATAAACATTTGGGTTTACTCTCCCATTAATGCATTGGGATGTTATTCCAATAACACAACCAGATTCAATCAAACCCTTAATTTTTTTTACAAAAATTTCGTTTTCTCCTATTGGTGTGTGACCTAAACCAGTGCCCTCAATTATTAACCCTTTATACTTTTCTTTTTTAAAAAAATCAATTATTTTCTCATTTATTCCAGGGTGGGTTTTTAATAATCCAACTTTTTTTTCAAACCCATCAATTATTTTTAACGAACCCTCTTTTTCTTGTTCTTTTAACAATTTAATTTCGTTTGTTTTATAATTTATTAATGCTATTGGGGTATCATTAATTGCTTTGAAAGCATCTCTTCTTGAAGTATGCATTTTTCTTGTTTTTGTTGCTGGTAATATTGCACAAAAATCATCACTCATTGAATTGTGCATGCAAATTGCTATGCCTTTATAATTTGTTTTTAAAATAAATTCTGTTGCACAAATAAGATTCATCCCAGCATCACTACTCCCCCTATCACTACTTCTCTGAGAACCAACTATTATTATTGGGATAGGACAATTTTTTATTGCAAAAGATAAAAATGCTGCGCTGTAACCAAGAGTGTCAGTGCCATGGCCAATTATTATTCCTTTTACATTCTTTTTTATTTCTTTTTCAATTGCTTTCACAATCATTTGATAATTTTTTTGAGTCATGTCCTCGGACATCATGTTTGAAACAAGAATTGAATTAAAATTTGCTTTTTGTAATAATTCTGGGAACATTGTTGCTATGTCCTCGGCTTCAAAACCAGCGTATACTCCGCCTGTTCTATAATCAACTCTTGAAGCAATTGTGCCACCCGTATGCAATAAAGAAATTGTTGGTAGATTAGGGTTTTTTTGTATTTCAATTTTTTGTGTTTTCCCAACTTTTTTGCTTTCACCAAGCTTAACAATTTTTTTTACTTCTTTTGAATTGAAACCAGCATTATAACCTGAATCTAATTTTAAAAACAATTTTTTGCTTGTATTTGGTATTATTGTTCCTTTTACGATTTCATCTTTAAAAGCAAATTGGATTTTGTCACCTTCACTCAACTTATTTTTTCTAAGAAATTCTTTTAGTTCCATACATTAAATGATTACAAAATGTTTTTAATTGAGACTAATTATTAACAAGAATCATCTTGTTAACAAGAATCACTTGCAGTTTGTTTCTCGCAAAAAATTTTGTCTTTGTCAATGATATTCCATTGAGTATTTGGTTTTTTTTCGTTCCAAACAGCAACACACTCATAAGAAAAATTACAATTCTCGCAATAATGTATTTGCCTGTATTTTTCTGTTACATTATCATAAATTGTTTTAGTTTTTGATTCATTTGTTTCGCAATTCAAACTTAAATCAATATTGAAATCAATTGTTTTAGAATCAAATCCAGCATTATTTCCTTGGAAAATTGTTTTTAATTGGTATTCTCCAATAGTTTTTGTTTCAACATTCCAAACAAAAATATGTTTTTGGTTTGGTTGTAATAAAGAAATTGTTTGGTGTGGGAATACTTCACTTGTTTTCTCCCAGTTATTTTTGACTTTTTTAAATAATTCTATAGTTGAATTGCCTTCAATCAAATTCACTTTTCCATTATTACTAACAATTAATTGTATTATTGAACTAGTTCCTTGTTTGCTTATTAAATTAATATCATCAATTTTTGCTTGAGCTGGTTCTTTACCAAAATAAATTTTGCAAACTGATATTCTATCAAAAACACATCTCACAAAAAAATCATATTCTTTTTCAGATTTGAATATGGCCATTGTTTGATCCCACTCAATTTTTTCACATTCCTCACTCATTGGACAACAAATATCAGGATTAGTGCATTCTATTGCAATTGAACGATTCACTAAATCAAAATTTGTTTTTGACAACAAATAATCTGACTCAACTTTTCTTGCATTTAGTTTTACTAATTTACCAAGTAATTCATCTGTTTCAGCTAATTTTAACCCATTTTCTAATTCTGTTTTCAAATCATTTTCTGCTTCAATATTATTAAACAAACTTATAACAATAAGTAATAATATTATTGAAATTACTGCCCAAACAATTAAATCAAAAACTCTCATTTTTTTCGCCTTCTTTTTGGGTCAGTAAGAATTATTTCTTCTTTCAAAAACCATTTAAATACTCCGGTAAGAGCCATAACAAAAACAAAAACCATTGCATAACTTAAAAAATCGTTATTGTACATAAAAACATGTTTAAATTCTTCGGCCCAAATATAAACTTGGAAAACAAGTACTGCTGAAATAGCAAATGTTAGACTTATTAATATCCATCTTGTAGTATTCATTACGAAAATATGTTTTTGGCTTATTTATTATTTTCTGTTATTCTTTTTTTGAGTATTGTTCAGTGGAAACTCTTTTTTGTATTAAATACATTTTTTTTACTTCACTTGTTGTTGTTGCTTGTTCTGGTTTTTTGTCGTTTCTGAATTTTATCATTCTTGGGAATCTTAGTGCTAACCCTGTTTCATTTTCTTTTGCGCATGAATGTAATGGACTCTTAGTAATTTCGTCAGCCCTTATTTCTAAAACTATTTTTGGTTCAACCCAATAATCTGGTTTTAATTCAGATATAATTCTTGGGTTTTGTTGCTGGGTTTTTATTTTAGATAATCTTTCTTCTAATTCTTTCAAAACTTCTTCGCTCATACCCGTTCCTATCTTTGCTATGCTCTCAAAAACATCTTTTTCATTATCATATGCTCCAACTAGTAATGCTCCCAAACCAAATTGTGTTCGTTTTCCTTTTCCAGCATAATAACCAATTATTACTAAGTCAAGAGTATCCTCAAGACTTCCCCTGTAAGATCTTTTTAATTTAATCCAAGAAAATTTTCTTGCCCCCGCAATATAAGGTGCATTCAAATCCTTTGCAATTATTCCTTCTAATCCTTGAGAAATTTTTTCTTCAAAAAATATTTCAAGTTCTTTCGAATCATCAATTATTTTCATTTCGCTTAAATTAATTATTCCTTTTTTTGGAACAATTTTTTCAAGTATTCTTCTTCTTTCAAAAAAAGGTTTTTGCATTAAATTTTTTCCATTCAAATAAACTATGTCAAACAAAAATAATCTCAAAGGATATTCCTTTGATTTTTTTTCAACATCATATTTTCTTTTTCTCTGAATTGTTATTTGAAAAGGATAATACTCATTAGTTTCATCATTAAACGCTAGTGCTTCTCCTTCAACAAAAAACTTTTCTTGTTTAATTTCTTTTATCGCTTCAATAATTTCAGGAAACATATTGGTTATCTCTTCACTTTGTCTTGAAAAAATTTTTACTTTTTCATTATCCTTGCTTATGAGTACACGAAAACCATCGTATTTTGCTTCTACAGCACACTTTCCTAATTTTTCAATAATTTCTTTTGCATTTGGCAATCTTTCTGCTGCTGTCGGCCTTATAGGTGTTCCTGGTTTTATTTCAATTTTTTCTATTCCACTAATCCCTTCTTTTTTTATTATTTCTGTTATCTCACCTAAATCAGAGTAAACATTGTAAGCTCTTTCTATTTTTTCTCTTAACACTTGTTTTACTTTTTTTTGTTCTTCTTCTTTTAAATTAATCCAATCCTTGTTTTGTTTTGCAATCATTATTGCTATAGCATCCATTATTGTTGGGTCTCCTATTCCTAACCTAATATTTCCTAATGGTATTCTTGCAATGTACTTTGCTTCTTTTGGTGTTGAAGAATTAAATAATTCTGCTAACAATTTTATTTTTACTTCTTGGCTTCCTGTTCCTTCTTTCAAAGACATTTTTTCAAAGTTCTCAAAAACTTTTTTTAAAGTTAATTCTTTTGTGAAAAGACTTTCCTGACTTTTCTTTGTAATCATTTCTTCTGTAACTTCTCCCAAATCACCTTTTTTTGAAAATAATTTGTCAACTTCTTTTCTTGTGAAACCAGTTGCTTTAGAAATTCCTTCTGCTATAAGTTTTTCTCCGAAACCAATTTCTTTTCCCTCAAAAGTTGGTGCTACTTGTCCTTGTAACAAGTAAACAATTTTTTTTATGTCTTCTCTTGTTATTTGTTCAAACAATTCTGCTAGGTAATCAGTCATCTCTAATCTTGATGAAACATTTTCTATTTTGTCAAAATATTCTGCAATGGTTTTGAAAAGCATTTTTTATCATATTAATTAGGTTGGATTAAATTAAAAAGAACTTATTTTACTATTTATTTGCCTGTGATGATACTAGTTAGTCTGAATTGTTTGCCAATCGGCTTTACATTGATGACTGATGGGCAGACTGAGGCTTTAAATTTATAAGCTATTGAATGAATTGAAATAGCTTGACATTTTCCGGCGCGAACCCCTAAAAAAATCAAAGATTTTTCGGGTTAAGAAAAACTAAAAGTTTTTCCAGATCACGGAAGGGTTCTGATGGGCAGACTGAGAATTGAATTTAGTGTTATAAAACACCAAAAGTAATTTAATTTACTATATTTTAGTGCTTAATAGCACTATTTTTATATTTTTTGGTAGCCCATATTAATATGGTTTCTAAATATGATATATTTTATGAAGTGTTTCTTTCTCCAGGTTTAACTGCTACTCAAACTACAAAAAAACTTGGAAAAAACCAACTTGAATATGGTTTGGTGTTAAGACAACTAAAACAATTAGTTGATGACAAATTACTCAAATGTGAAAATAAAAAATATTATCCTGTTCTAAATGGAAAAAATGAAAAGTACGCACACATAATTACTTTCTGTTTAAGAAACAAAATAGATTATAACGAACTATTTTTAGATTCAACAATCGAGTTCATTAAATTAGGTCTTGCGAAAAAAACAATTAATGAACTACCTTTTCATAGTAAAACTTCTTTAAGAGTTACTTCTTTTCTTTCAAAACACGGCTTCTTACTTATTGAATCAAGAAAACCATTTAAAGGAAGAATTGTTTGTTCGGACACATTAACTAAAACAGTTGAACTATTAGACAAAAAACCAACAATAAAATGCTCTTCAATTTATGAAAATGTTGACGAACAAGAAATCAATAACCAAATAGAAAGAGAATTTTCAACTTACAAAAAAACAACAAAAACAATCAACACAAATGACGAAGTACAATTCATTTACAGAAGCCTTTCACTTGAAGGAAATACTTTAACTTTGCCCGAAACGGAAAAACTATTAAAAGAAAATATTCCTCCGAAGAGCAAAGCATTTAATGACATGATAGACACAGTCCACTACAAAAACGCACTTGATAAATTACTAGAAAACAAAACACTACTAGATATTAAAATGATTCTTTCATTTCATTCAACAGCAATGCAAACTTTAGAAGCTGGAGCAGGAGAAATTAGAGCTCAACATGTTCGAATTAAAGGCAATCCTGAATATAAAACAGCCGACTGGCACGAACTCCCACAAAGATTAAATGAACTATTTAAGTTTTACAATGAAAACATTAACACAAAAATGAAACCACACAAAGTAATTGAACTAGCTTCATATTTACACTCTGAATTCCAACGCATCCACCCATTCATTGATGGTAACTCAAGAACCTCAAGAGCATTATTCATCCACACACTAATGATCAAAGGATTCCCATTAATCCCATTTCCAGCAGGATTTGTAGATCAATACTTAAGCTTAACAAAACTCTCAAAAAAACGAAACGACAAACACTTTGAAATATTCATGAAACAATTAGTATTACATTCATTAAAACAAACAAATTGGAAAATGAGATATTTTTAAATGAAAAACAATAAAAAAAACAACCTGTAAACAACCAATCTGCTTTCGGAGATGATGGGCAGACTGGGCTTTGAATTTACTACCAAATGAGATTGATATTTAGTATTTTACTAAATATTGGCAACAAATAGCATTTTTTTAAAATACTTTTTATAAACATAAGTATAAATAATATTTGTACGTATATTATATTGGTGGTTAAATGGGTAATTTAACAGTAAAATTAGAGGATTCTGATGAAAAAGTGGTTAGGGACTTAGCCATTGAAAAGTATGGTGGAAAAAAAGGTTCTATTGGAAAAGTTTTAAGCGATTCTATTAACTTATTAAAAAAAGAATCTGAGCGAGAACTTGCTAAAAAAAGAGTTTTTGAAGAAATGAACAAAGGGTATTATTTTGGGAAAAAACTTTACAAAACCAGAGATGATATCTATGATAGAAAATGAGAAAGCATTAATAGACACTAATATTATTATTTATTCTAATGATAAAACTGAAGAAAACAAATATTTAATAGTCCAAGATTTTATGAAAAAAGCATTGACAAATTATGATATATTTGTTAGCGCGCAAAATTTAGCTGAATTTGCAAGAATTATCACTGAAAAAGTTTCCAACCCAATAAATTACAAAAAAGCAAATAAATTAGTTAATAATTATTCACTCGCGTTTAAAACAATAAATTATTCTGAAAAAACTATTCTCAAAGCACTTTGGATTAAAAATGAATTTAAACTTCATTTCTGGGATGCTCTATTAGTAGCAACAATGGAAGAAAATAATGTTGAAACAATAATAACTGAAAATGAAAAAGATTTTAAAAAAGTAAAATGGTTAAAAGTAATTAATCCATTCAAAAAATAATATTATAAACAAACTAATTTCTCTCATTCTTTTTCAAAATTTAATTATTTTGCATATTTTTTGCTAAAAACGCGTTAAAATAATATTTTTGCCCTTAACCGGTTTTGGGACAAAAGTAGTTGATTTGGTTATTTTTTGTTTTTTTTAGTGTTTTT
>CAZUCF010000003.1:0-21166 GCA_964619405.1 uncultured archaeon
ATAGAAGGGCAACCTTCTATTTATCTCTATTTATAAAGGATTTCTACAGAGCCGGAGCCTGCAAAAGATTTATTAATAAAAAAAACAATCAATTGTTAAAACTATAAAGTGATTTAATGCCTGAAGAAAGTTTTCTAAATAAGTTTGTTCAGAGATTCAAGAATTTTTACTATTTTTTTGAGGATAAATGGTATGACTTATTAGATAAAATAGATTCAAAAATACCAGTTTACAAAATTGTTGATAAAGTAGATAGCATAATCCCAAGTTTTATACTATTTTTACTAATAATAATATTTTTTATAATTTTAATAAGTTATTTAATTCAGTTTACCTCTCCTTTTGAACTTACATTTACAACTTTTGATTCAAGTAATAATGCTTTGCTTTCAGGGGTTTCAATAACTGGTTTTTTGAATGACCAAGAAATTAATACTCAAACAAACAATAAGGGTAAAGCGGTTTCAGAAGTAAATAGTTCTGGAAAAAATATGTATGTTCTTTTTGCCGAAATGCTTTTTGGTTCGAGAGAAGACTTTATTGGACATGTTACTGCTAGAAAAGAGGGTTATCGTAACGAACAAACTGAATTAGAATCAGGTGTTCTTGAAAAAGAAATTTTGTTACAACCCATTCCCGTTAACCCTACTCCTGAACCAGACCCTACTTTTGCAAAAGTAAGATTAATTGATTCCGACACAAGAGACCCAATAAAAGATAATGCTGCTTATGTAAAATTCGATTGTGGTAATAGGTCAGCAGGTATTAAAACTGTTAGAGATGATGCAGATGGAGCAAGAGATGGGATTTTTTATTTGAGTGAAAATGATTGTTCTTTTGTTGTGAGAGAAGCTTATGCAACAGGTTATTTGAAAGATTCTTCTTCAAAAAATGTTTCAGCTGAAACAATGATTGATATTGAGTTAGAAAAAAGTCAAGTAAAAGAAAAAGGTGATGCAAGAATATTTGTTAGCGAAAAAGGGAGTAATGGAGAAAAAGAATTACAAGGCATAACAATTAATTTTTCTGGCAACGGGGTAAATGAATCAGCAACAACAGTTACAAATGGAATAGCTACAAAAAAACTTGAAGAGGGAAAATATGTTATTACAATAAATGATTCTAATTATTATCCTATAACAGTAGATAACAATATAACAATAAATATCGTTTCGGGACAATTAAGCGAATTAAGTATTGAACTAGAATTGATTCCTGAAGATTTAAGAAGAATGATTTATGTAAAAATTGTTGATAATAATGGTGTTGTTTCAGGAGCAACAATTAATTTTTATAGAACAAGAACAGATGGTAACACTCAATCAACAATTAATGAAAACGGAACTTTAATTCCACCAATAACAGGAATAACTAACATAACGGATTCTAATGGTTTGTTACAAGCAAAAGCATTTAATGATACTGATATTGGAAAAATAATTGGAATAATAAAAAAGAATGGTTATAACACAAAATTATTTGTTCCAACAATAGTTGATTATAATTCTAATTATGAAATAATACAAATACACAAAACCACTCCATCAAATAGTGGAAATGCTTTAGTGAAAATAACAGTTGGAGAAAACAATGCTTTAATATCTGGAATAAAAAATAATTTATATCAAAAAATAATTTTACAAGGCAAAGAATTTATTGGATTTATTGATTCAAAAGACACTAATTCTACAGGAATGAGTTATTATACTGCTTTAACTTCAGGCGATTTTTTTGTTAGTGCGACTTACAAGAATATAAATCTATTAAGTGAAACAAAAAACATTCTTGAAGGACAAACTAAAGATTTCAATATACATTTTAACACAAATGTTACTCGCATAGGAATTGCATTAAAAGATTTTGAAACACAAACAATAATACCAAATCAAAACCAAGCAATTGTTAAATTGTTTGAAGTAAATGAAGACGAAACATTAAATTTTATTGAAAACATTTCTTTTTCTGAAAACAAATTCATAAGTAGTTTCATTAATATGGAAAAAAAGTTTTATATTACCATTGATCTGAATAATTATTCTCCTAATAATTTGTTAATTGAATCAGGCTCATTATCAATAGGAATAAATTATTTTATTGTGGATTTGACAAAAGAACTTATTGTTAACCCAGAGGATAATTGTCCAAATTGTGATTATTCAGCAGGATATGAATGCATTTTGAATGAAGACGAAGATTGGACTTGCCAAGAAATTTATAATCCTGATGGAGAATGTGATGTTGATGCTGATTGTGAAAACGGCGAAATTTGCGTAATGAATGACAATGGAGTAAAAGTTTGCGTTGAAATTCCAGGAAATTGTTTAAGCGACATATACGCGTTTAATGAAACTGAAGATGACTTAATTTGTGTTGATAATTGTAATGATGGAACTTTAATTAATCAAAACGGATTTTCAATTTGCTATGATTTTAACTTACCTGTTTGTGAAACACACACTTTTAGATTTGATGAAAATGATAACTTAATTTGTATAACGCCCGAAGAATGTATTGCGCCATGCACTTTACAAAATATTGGGAGTATTGGAAACCAAAATATTTTCTTTTGTATTTGTGATAATAATCCGCTTTGCCCCGACGGAAAGTATGTTTGGAATAACCTTGGAGAACTTGTTTGTTCGAATGATTGTGATGGAGAATGGGCTCGCCTTGATAACATATTTATTTGTTACCCAATAAATTTCCCACACAGCCCTGATGGAGCAGTAAGTATTTATTACAATAATATTTATGCAAATACTAGTAATTTAATTAGTAATATAAATCCAGTTAATTACTTGCACGATGGAAACAATTATTGGACTTCTTTTAGAGCAGTATTAAACACTGAAACTGTTTCATATAAGAAATTGTTAACAATGACAAAAGTTGCACAAGCAAAAATTAATAATTTGATTAATCTAGATTTACCCGAAATTAATCAAAGAGCGGGAACTTATTCTTGTACTTTAAATAATTTAGATGATACTAATATTAGAGATGCGAATAATTATTATTTACCAGTTAGTAATGATTGTTTAGGAAATGACAAAATTAGAACTGGTTTTGAATGGGCAAAAAACTTTTTACCAAAACAAACATATTATTTTTATAATAAACAACAAATACAAAAATCTGTTGACAATAATAATTTTATAATTAATTTTAGAGCACTTCAAGATAACAACAAAAATATTTCAGAAACAAATCTTAACAATATAATATTACCAATAGACAAATATTTTGGAGAAAATGTTTTTGCTACTTTGAAAATAGAGAATAACCCAGAAATAGGAATTAATTTTGCTGAACCTACAAATACAGCAAATGTTGATTATAATAAGGAAAGAAAAGTAGAAATTACTTTATTTAATGGAACAGTTGATGAAATTACTAACGCAAAATTAAGCTTTTTTTCTTATACGACTAATGCAAGAAATGATTTCAAAAATAATGACGTTGAACCAAACGGAAACTTGAATATAGATGGAAACAAATCAAAAATAATATCAAATAATTTTTCTATAACAGCAAATAGTAATAAAAAATTTGAAACAAATTTAAAATCAACTCAATTATTTTCAAACAACCAATTAGTAATAGTATTAGAATACTTTGATTCAAATAATACAAGAAGACGATTAGTAGATGTTGTGTTAATTGAGACCAAAGGAAACACTGTTGATTTGGATTCAGAGTTCCTTGCTTTTGTTAATAACCAACAATACACTGGAAGAATTTATTCAGGATCAAAAGAACCATTAATAAGTTCTGTTGCAATACAAGTAGATAGAAATTGCGATAACTTAATAGAAAATGATATTATTTTTAATAGTTCAACACCAAGTGAAGATTATTTTATTACGGAAAATAGATTTGGAACAATTATTGAAGGAACTTATTATTTAGGAGATTGCTTGCATGTTACAGTAACACCAATGCAAACTGAAGAGTATTATGTTCCAATAACAAAAACAATTTATGCAGGATATAATAATGCTAGTGACCCATCAATTTCATGCGTAGATATAATAAAGAAACAAGAAGGTGAAAGAAGAGACGCTTCTTTAAATTGGAATGACAAAATTATTTTAGAAGTCCAAAATAATTGTACAAGCGATATTTTGTTTAGAATAAATACTGGTTTAGAATGTGAGTTAAGTAATACAACAAATCCTTGTAACTGGAATCAAGGCTTTTTGTTAGAAGTCGAAGGAAAACGTGATATTGAGATTACGGGAAAAAATATTGATTTTAATCCCGAGGCTTTCCCTAATTTTACTGATAGATTAGGGCATTACCCTGTTTATGTTCAAGCAAAGTTTTCAGTTAGCAGATCGTCATTTGTAAATGCTGATGAGTTTTCAATAGACCTTTCAAATAATGAACAATGCTTTGAAATTTCTTCAAGCTGGTTTAACTTAGAAGAAACACCAACTGCTAATTTAACAATAACAAATTATTGCCAAGACCCTTTAGATGATTACTTTTATCCTAAAACAACTTTAGACTCAACAGGATACAGTTTAACCACCCCTAATCAAACTCTTGATAATACACCGGTTTCTTTTGAAGCAAAAATGAAAGTTGGGGGAATAACTTATGAAACAATAACTCAAACAACAAACGAAGAAATGATTTGGGGAATAAGTAGTATTTCGGGAGATGACCTTGACGCTTTAAAGGGAAATTGCCAAGATGCTGCTTTTGGAGCAACTTTTTGCGAGTACAATAATAAAACATTTGATTTTAGAGCAAGTCAATTAAATGACTCTATTGGAAATAATTGGAGCACTAACAAAGTACAAATAACAATAAATGATGTTGGAACACCAAATGGTTTTACTCCCCCAAAAGAAATTGGCGCAATAATAAATAGTGACATAAAAATAAATTATTTAGACGGGACAAACAAAATTTTAACTTTAAGCGAATTAAATTGTAATTCAAAATTAGCAACCACAACAACTAATTTTGGATGCGCAACTTGTAGTGGAGCAGGAAATCATTGTATTGATGGAATCGAACCTGAGTACGTTGGAGGAGAAAACCAAAAATCTTATTATACAACATTTTACATAATGAATGGTCACATAGGCGCTAACAAAAAAGTGGAAAGCATGGAGTTAAGTTTTAAAGGAAACCAAAATACAGATAATTTATTTATTTCATTAAAACCAATAATAACTTACGAAAAAACAACTACTATAATAGATAGGAGTGTTTCAAGTGCACAAACAACAGATATTACACTTGGAAATTATGTTATACCCGCACAACCAAATATTAATTTTATAATAAATGATTTAAACAGGATAATTACAAATGAGTTAATGGCTTTTGATAATGCAAAAGCAGAAATTGAAACCAATAACAATAAAGTTGTCGCTTGGATTAATGGAAATTATTTAATGGCAAAATACATTGGGCAAGAGAATAATAATGATAAAGATGGAACAATTGATTTACAATTAAGTTCTAATCCTGGTTTACCAAGCATGGGAACACAATTTGGAATAATTAATATTAAGGACTATGTCAATATTCTTAAAGGAAAAGGATTAAACCCAATAAGACAAATTAGTGGAGTGAGATAAATGAGAAAAATATTTTTATTAATAATTATTATTTTTTTTACAACGAATGTTTTTGCTTACAATAGTGATGACTTAACATGGGATGGCTATTTAACAATAAATCTTGACAAAGAGGTTTTTGAAAACGGAGAAAATATTACAGGAAACATTGTAATAACTAATGAAGAATATTATCCAATAATAGGAAACACTATCATTATTCAAATAGCAGATAATTTGTATAGTTATCCATCTCAAAATTCAAACGAGAATATATTTTATGAAACAATATTAAAAGAAAACTGGCTTTTGCCAAGAGCAAACAAAATAATTCCTTTTAGTATTAATTCAACAGGATTGAATGGCGAATACCATTTAAGCGTTTATTCATGGATACAAAAATCAATGTTTAATGGTAGTGATTCTATATTGTTAGGCGCGCAAACAAAAAACTTTTTAATTAACGGGCAAAAAGAATTAAATGTTATAATACAAAAAAACACAACGAATTTTGGTAAAGAAAAACAAATAGGCCCAGTTGGTTTCCCAGTTTTACCTAATGAAACATTTTCAGGGCAAATCTTTATTGAAAATAAATCTAATAAAATTCAAGATAATTTGGAATTAGAATTAATGATTTGTGATTGGTCTTGTTCGATTTCAAAAGCAGTTTCAATAAAAGAATTTAATGTTGGAAAATTAAATAGTTTAGAAATAAAAGAAATTAATGTTGATTTAGTTGCACCAGAAATTCCTTCTGCTTATGAAATAAAAATGATTTTAAAAAATAATAATGAAATTAAATCAATTTATAGTAACAGAGTTATTGTCACAGGAGGCACATCAAAAATAAGAAAGATTTTGATTAAAGGATTAGAAGAAGAAGATTTTTCTATTTCAACTTTAATTGCTGGTAGCCCAGACCATTTTACTTACCCTGAATTTAATGATTTTGAATTGCAAATTGAAGTTTATAATGAAGGTCAATCAAATCAAAAACAAAACCAATCTTTTGATTTAATTGAAACTGGAGAAATAAAAGATTCTAATTTTTATTTGGGAAAAGTTTTGTTTGATAGGATTTGTTTAAGAGTAATAAAAGCAAACAAACTTTTTGAAGAAGAGTGTTTCGATGTACCATTAGCAGAATTGATTAAAGCTGAGAATGAAAGGCACCCACAAAAAATAAATGTTGAATGGAATTATAATAAAGAAGGAAAAAACCTAGAAATAATTTTAACAAAACCAAATCAACCAATAAACTCTAGAATAAGATTAATTGATTTTGAAAAAAGTTTTATTAACGAAAGAATAGAACAAGAAAATATGTATAAAAATAATTTTTTTGTTGAAAATGGTAAATATACTTTGATAGTAAATGACTTTGACGCAAAAAGACAAGAAACTATTGAACTTTACTTGGGAATAAGTGAAGATGAAGTTAATTTGGGGTCACAAGTAATCCCACTAGAAGAATTATCTTGTAAAGGAACCATTTGTAAGAACGGATTTGTTTGTGATAGCCAACCAATTGTTTCAAAAGAAGGCGATTGTTGTTTAACACAATGTATTCCAAGTGGAAAAACATTATTAGGATTTGAAGAAATAATGCCTTTATTATTTTGGATAGCAATATTATTATTTATTGGGTCAATATTTGTTTTCCATGGAAGTATAAAAAAAGCAAGAGGTAAGAAAAAATGAATAGAACTATTATCATTTATTTTTTAATAATTTTGTTTTGCTCTAATGTTTTTGCAACGCATTGCTGGGACATTACTAATTTTAATTCGAGTCCAACACTTAGTTGGATTAATGGAACACAAATACCATTAACTACAGAAGCACAATTTCAAATTAATGGCATAACAATAGAATCATTAGTTCTCCCTGGAACTACTGCAAAGTTCGCTAGCTTTGGAAATTATAACATGATTTGTAATGATGGAGCAGCAGCCAGTATTAAACCTCTAGCCAAATTAGAAGTATTTGATTCTCAAAGTAATAGCAAATTAATCAAATATAATACCGCTAATAATACTTGTGCAACACAGTATTCGGGTTTACCATATTGTGAAAGAGTTGGTGGGGCAATACAAGATAGCAGTCTTATAATAGGAGTGGGCCAGTATGATGAGATAACAATTCCTTTTACAAGTGATAATAATTTTGAAAACGAACCCTACATTATTAAAGGACATGTTGACGCAAAAACAGTTTCTGGTTCTTGTGGTAATGAACTCGTTGAAAAAGTTCAAAGAAACATATTGCTTGTTGCTAACCCGTCTTTGTTTACATTCACTCCGATTGAAGAAGTAATAAGATTTTATGAAACCGAGGGAACTTATACTAAAGAAATTTTTTTAACTTTAACAAAAAATCACACGCTTAACATTAAAGTTGATAACTTGAATTTGAAATGTGAAAATGATTTTGGCGCAACTTGTAGAATAATTGATAAAACTGAATTAGAGGGAACCGTTTTAGATAAAACGCAAGACACCATGATTTTAACTGCTGAACTAACAATAGATAAAAGTAATTTAAAAAATCAAAAATTGGATCCAATGACAATTGAAATACAATTAGACGTAAATTATTCATTACCCCAATCTAATGCACTTGGTTCATATTTTACTAGCACAGCACCAAAACTATATACCATTGGTTTAATGGATCAACAAGACTTCCAAGTAAAAATAATGGGCCAGAGTAATGCATTAACCGAATGTGTTAGTTATGATGGTTTAATTGGTGTTACTGGGCCAGAACATTCACCGAGAATTAATTTAAGGTTTGCTGATAGGGGAACAATAAAAGCTGACACTTGTGATTTAACAAAAATAGATGGCACAAGTAATGATTGGGTTTATTGTTCTCAAAACGAATTCATTTTTTCTCTTGCAAACAAAATAGGAAAAATAATTGAATTGCAAAGTGAAATAAATAATGAGTTAACAAAAATAGATATTAATCAAAACAAAATAAATGAATTAAACCAAGAAATAAATAATTATTCAAGCGCAAAAATACATGTTAGAGATCTTGATTTAAGCAAAAACAAAATTGAAGAACATTTAGATAATTTCAATAATTCTTTTGCTGAAAGAGATGGTTTAGAAGAATTTTCTGGTTCACCAGTAAATTATGGTGGCAATGATCCTGTTGAAAGAATCCAAAAACTAAAAGAATTATTTGTTGAATCAGATATTGTTAAATTTGAGTATTATGGTGGGCAAATGCAAAACCCTTTCATTCAAGTTGGGCAATACGATATTGAAATAAATGTTTCTAATCAAAACAAAAATGATTTGTTTATTGGAGACGAAATAAATGATTCAATTGATATTACAGTTAACTTAAAGGACAGGATTGCTCCAACAATTAATTGGTTTTTTTATAGGAACAACATGTCAGACATAAATGAAAGTTCAATTGTTTCAACAACCCCCACTTTATCAAGCACAAACAATACTTCAAGAGGAATAGTACTAACTTTCAATAAAGAAGCTAACATAACAAACCCTAATACAATTTATCTTGTAAAAACCTTTGCGGTACCACTATTTATAAAAATTGAAAATAATAATTTAATAACAAATAAATTCTTTATAAGCAAAAGCATTACTGGTTCAGATGAAGGAGACGCATTTACTTATTGGACTGGTTTCGCAAGTAATAAGGGTAATGGTTGTGAAGAAATTTCACCAGCACAATCAACAACAATAAAATCATTGTTTTACAGAATACCTGACGAAATTATAAATATAAAAACTGATGGAGAACTTGAAGTTAGAATAAATGAATATCAAGGCATAACACAAGAGGATATTGAGTTATTACAAACAGTTATTTATGCTCCGCTTGGCGCTGAAGCAACTGCAGAAGAAATAACTTTTAAAGGACCATTAAGTATTTACACTGCAAGCAATGAATGTATTTTTAATGATACAAATTGCCAATTAAATTTAAATAGAAATATGAGTAGTTATAATGTTCAAGATCTTTACGAAATATTTGATAAAATTGCAGACAGAGAAATTTGTATTTCTGAAGAATTTACTGGTTTATCAGAAAAAGCTTGGACTTTGTTTTGGAATGAAGAACAATTATTGAAATCATTGAATACAAGAAAACAATCAGCAGTTAGTTCAATGACTGGTGTTCAAATCTGTAACCCCAATACTTGAAATAATTACTCGAATTAAACAAAATTAATTACAAATTAAACATAAAAAAAATATTATGTGTTAATTAAAAATAAGCACAAATTATAAAATAAATATAATAAAATAATTCTAATTAAATTATATTCAAATAAAAATAGTTAAACTAATAAAAAATTAAATTATAAAATAATAAAAGATTAAATTAGAAAAACAATGCTAAATAAATTAGAAATAATGCTAAAAGAATTATTAAGAACCATGATAATTTACTTGAAAAAATAGAAAAATCTGGTTTTATTTTTTTTGGATCTTTAACTATTTTTTTTTCTTCTTTTTTTACTTTTTCTGAAAATACGGAACCAGTTTTAAACAAAATTTCTTTTGTGTATTTTACCCACACTTTTGGATCAGATAATTCTTCAAGTGTTTCCTTAGTTATTTCAGAAGCACTTTTTTCTCTAACAGGAATTTCATTCAAATTAATTATTTTTCCATCAATTGGATTTATTTTAAATAACAATTCTTTTTCGTTAACTAAAAATATGAATTCATACAAAGGAAAATAAATTTTTTTTATTTTTGATAAAACAATATTTGGTTTTGGAACATGAAAATATTCAGCGATTTTCAACTTAATGACATCATCCAACTCTTTTTTCTCAAGTTTATCATCAATTTTTTCAAAATCAATGTTTGGTGCTTCACTAGTAATATCCTTTAAATTCTTAAAAATTATTTCAGAAAATTCTTTATCTATTTTTATTGTTACTCCATTTAATGCAAGAACGCCATCAACAGAACTCTCAATTATTTTTTCATCACCAACAATTTTTTCTTTGAAATAATGGTAACTAAAATAAAAATAGGGAATTAGAATTAATTTTGTCTTTGACTTTTTGAAATCAACCCAATTCCTTTCACTAAGAACTTTTTCTGCACTAGAGACAGCACTCTTAACTGAAACCTTTAGAGGCAATGACGGATTGCCCAAATACATTTACTCACTGTCCTTTTCTTTTAATTATTTTAACTTTTGAAGGAGTAACTAATACTCTACCTTGCGAAATTCTTGCGATGTCACCATCAATTGCTTTTACTTGTGCTTTTATCAGGCCCACTAATTCTTTTAATTTTAATGCATTTCTTTTAGATAAATCAGCTATATTAACAAGAGCAATATTACCATTTTTTATTTCACTCATTATTGATGTAACATCCGCATCAACAATCAAATCCATTGGCTTTACGAAAGCATCCGCATCATCGTAAGATTCTTCTTGAACTTCATCAAGATTATTCAAGAAATCCTCTAAATCAACTCCCTCATCTTTAGTCATTACTTTATTAAAAAATCCCAAATTACCACCTCGTCAAAGACATTACTACTTATATTCTTCATATAAAAAGTATATAAAACATTATGTCTAAAAAGAAAATGGTTTGTTTTTCAAACACGAAATATATTAATTTCAATACAACATATTATTAGTGGAAGTAAAGTACTGGAAGCTCTGGTGCCAGTAATTGGGTGTTGTTAATGGAAAATTTATTTGAAAAACACATGTCAAAAAACACTGTTTTTTTAAACAAAGATATTATTTCACCACACCACATACCAAAGAACTTACCTTTTAGAGAAAAACAAATTGAGGAAATAACCCATTTTTTGGGCCCAGTCCTAAATAATTCTAAGCCAAATAATTTTTTCTTGTATGGCAAAACCGGGGCAGGAAAAACAGCCACAGTAAAACATGTTATAGAACAATTAGATGATTTCGTTAAAAAACATGAGAAACAAGTTTGCTCAAGTTATATTAATTGTAGGAGTCATCCTTCCAAATACAAAGTTTTGTTAAAAGTCTTGAGAAGTATTTTCACAGAAAAAGATTTTTTGGGTTATAGCTCAAGTTTTGTTTACGAAAAATTATTAGAATTCGCTAATGAAAAACACACTCATTTGATTCTTGTTTTAGACGAAATTGATAAAGTAAAGGATATTGATGAATTAATTTATTCTTTGTCACGAGGCAATGATGAATTAAAAAGTGGTTCAATAACAGTAATAGGCATCTCCAACAATCTTACTTTTAAAGATAAATTAGATCCAAGAACAAAGAGTTCACTTTGTGAAAGAGAAATGGTTTTTAGCCCTTATAATGCAACCGAGTTAAAAGAAATTTTGAAGGAGAGAACTGAAAAAGCTTTCAAACAAGGAACAATAAAAGAAGAAGCAATTTCTTTGGCAGCAGCTCTTGCAGCACAAGAATCAGGAGACGCTAGAACAGCAGTAATGTTAATGCAACGAGCAGGAGAAATCGCTGACTTAGAACAATTAACAATCATTGATGATACTCTCGTTGAGAAAGCAAAGGTGAGCGTTGAAGAAGAAATAATTATTTCAATGATTTCTACTTTGCCCGAACAACAACAACTAGTATTGTATGCGATAGCACAACTAAGTTCTAAAGAACCAACATTCACAAAAGTGAATGGCGAAGTAGAGAAAGGAGTCCTATTTAGCGGAGAAATCTTTGAATCATATTTAGAACTAGCAAAAAAATTTGATCAAAGAACAATAACAAGTAGGTGGTACAGACAATATATTAACGAACTAGAAATGTACGGGTTAATTTTGGTAACAAACTCTGGAAAAGGAATCAAAGGCCAGACAAGATTAATCAAATTAGGTTTTGACCCACAAAAAATAAAAACTGCTTTAGAAAAAGAATTGTTCAAAAATTTTTAAAAACAATAAATGGTTAAAAAAAATAAAAACTTGTTTTAAAAACAAGTAAATTATCATTAAAAATAAAAACTTAAAATATAAAAAAACCAATAAAAAAAATTATTATAAAAAAATAATCAATTTTTAATAAAAAATAAAAAAATTATTACTACAAACTAATTAACAAAAAAAACTTAATACTACAAACTAACTAACAAAAAAAACTTAATACTACAAACTAACTAACAAAAAAAATTATTACTACAAACTAATTAACAAAAAATTAGTTTTAATTTAATTTTTATTTTTATATAAACTAAATTATTTAAACAAAGTCAAATAACCCTTTTTGCTCTGCATTATCATCTTTGAACACTGAATCAATTTCTTTTTCAATCATATCAAGTCTTTGAATTAAATAATCAGACAATTTTTCTTGACGCGCAAGATTTTGAGCTATCTTTAAATATTTTCTTACCGAGCCTTGATGAATAGTTAATATTATAGTGTCTTTTCCGCATTTATAACAAGTGCCTGACAATGGTAGTCTCCGATATTTTTCGTTGCAAGTAGTACACCTAAATGTTTGCCTTGAAAATGCTCTTGCATTACCAATTATGTCTGGTAAGAAATGAGAAGCCATCACTCTTTCCAAACAATCTTTTGCGTCAACAGCAATAATTCTTTTTTGTAAAGAGTTTTGCCTCTGAATTTTTTCTTCCATTGTTTTTAATTGAATATAACGAGATGTTTTTGGCCCCTCATCAAAAATATTTGTGTTATGAGTAAAGTTAATTCCAGTGTATTGGTCAATTGTAGCAAGCCTATTTTTCACTATTGGAATAATATTAACAAAAGGATCAACTATTTTTGAGGCTAATTCATAAAATTCTATAGGATATTCTTTGCACGTCTCCATTTCAAATACTTCGTCATCTATTTCGTTCGGAGAAATTATTGTTGAGAAAACTATTGCAGCATCCATTTTCCCACCATTCCTATTTGCCAAGAACTTTTGAGAAAAATTTAGTAGTCCATCCATTAACAACATTACAGAATCCTGGTCCCCATCACAATCATATATTGCTAAATTGCCATGCCCCCCAATGAAATTTTTTTCTTTTTCAACAATTAAATCAAAGACTTTTCCGTAACCATTTATTTCTTTTATTTCTTTTAATTCATCAATAACAAAACCGCCAAATTGCTTTATTTTTTTGTGAGCAAAAATTTTTTTGTTCAAATTATCAAAAATTCGTTTCTTGTAACCAAACAATAATTTTCCAATTTTCAAAATATCCGTTGAATATAATATTATTTCTTGTGAAACATAATTTAATGGTTTTTTGTAATATTTCATTAATTCTTCTTTAGTTAAAACTCTTTTTTGTTCAACCAAGTGTGGAAAACAATCTAATTGTGTTAACAATAAATTTAAACCATTTATAATTTCTTTGTTTACTGAACTAATTCTTATGGAATTTTGTGATATTGAACCATCTCCAACAACAAAACCACTAATTAATCCCAAAATAAATTCAGGATTTGAATTTATTATTTGTGAAGAAATCTTTTTGGTTTTTGCTTTTTTTCCTGTTTCAAGAATATCAACAAATAACTCGTAAAAAACTCTTCCTGAAACAGTAATATAGTCTAAAGAAATATTCTTTGTTTTTCTTTTTTCAATAATAGCTTTTTTCCCAATTTTTTTGAAAAAATTTGTTATTTTTGTGGTTATTTCTTTTTCATTTGAAACAAAATTTAATTGGTAAACATATTTTTTGTTTTTCCCATTATTTGTTGTTCTTGCATAACCATCACTTAAAAACAATCCAATTATTTCCCCAAATTCTTTGTCAAGCAATATTTTTGTAGGAATCCTTGATTTTTGTTTTTTATAATATATTTTTTCTGCAAAATGCTTTCCAAAAAATATAAATATTTTTTCATATAATTCCATTGGCAATACATCAAAACTCAATGCAGTATGAATTGATTTTCCGGTTTTATAACCAATTTTTTTTGCAAAAACATTGTAACCAATATCTAAAATCTTTTTTTGAACAATTCTTTTGTTTTCACCTAAAGAAATTCTTAAATTTTCTTTATTTTCTTTTTTTAAATAAAAATCCAATAAATTTATTTCATTATTTTTTTGAAAAACAATTTTTTGTTTTAAAGAAAGTAATTTATCTCCAATATTTAAATTTGATATTTTTTCATGAATTAATTTATTATTCTTTAAAACCATTAATTCGTGATCTTTTGTTAATTTTAGTTCTCTACCATATTTTGTTTTAATAGAAAAAATTTTTTTGGGAGACTTTCTTGCAGTGATTGCTTTTATTTTTCGTAAATTAGCTTTTCCATTAGAATCAATAGTAAAAGTATTTAAACCATTTATTTTTTCTAATTTTTTCCCGCTTGAAAGAGAACCTATTTCAACAAAACCAATTTTTCCATTTTTCTCTATTAATATAGGGGTTTCGCCAACAAGACAATTCCTTCTTTTAGCACAAACAAAATAAGGGTGTCCAAAACCAAGCCTTGCTTCAGTATAACCAATTACTCTTGCTGTTACTCCTGCAGAAGTGTGAGGGGCTAAACCAAGTACTAGTTGTCCTATTAAATCCTCTTTTGTTTTAGCATTATAAAATGGTTTGTCCTTGTAAAAATATTTTAGTTCATCATCAATAAACCTGCTTACTTCTAACATCCATTCCCCACAAGAAGAGTGAACAATAATGTCTTGCGGGAACAATTCTATTAACTGGTTTTCATCAATTAATTCTTTTCCAAGACAATCTTTTTCATAACCAAGTTCTCTTAATTTTTTTATTGACAACTTAATTTCTTTTGGTTTGAAATGAGTAATAGTAGCATTCAATAGTTCAAACCTTGAAGTGCCATCCCTAAAAATATGTACTTTGTGCCTTGCCCGCAAAATACCTTTTTCTAATGGTTCAGCTTCTTTTGTACCAGAAATCATTCCAGCAACACCTTTCACCAAATCTGGAATTGGTAATTTCAAATTATTTTTTGCAATGTCAAGCATTTCTCTCAAATTTATTTCGTGTTCACCATAATTTCTTAATTCGGAACCACATTTCGGACAATTAATACTAGAAAAAGATTCTTTGCATTTAGAACAATATTTTAACAAAACGTTTCTTGAATTATTCTCAAAATCAAATGGATAAAAAGTTTTTTGTTTTGTATTCGGATTAAAAAACTGTGCTATGTCAACATTAATTTTTCCAGAAGAATTTGTATCAAAATTAATAGCTTTGTTAATACTTTTAATGCTTCCTCCATTCAAACCAATTGGAAACAAGACATGCGGGTTTCCTTTCATTTGTCTTCTTTTTGCTTGTTCTGGTCGCCCCATTCTCCCCCCAATAAATGTTCCTGCTTTATCCCTTATCTCAAAACCAGATATTTCAGATAAATACTCTAAAACATTTTCTTTCGAACTATTTTTTTTGTTTTCAATTGCAAAAGTTTTTGAAACAGTGTAAGCAAATTCGCTGATAACAATTTTCCCATCAATTATTTTGTGGGGCAAACCAATTTTTTCTAATAATAATTTTTGTTCAAACAAGTTATCTAAAACAATTTTTTTTATAAAATCATCTTTTTCTAATAAACCTGAAATCAAAAATTCTCTCAAACTAATTATTTCCTTAATATTCAATGCCTTATAAAAATGCAAGTACTTTGGATGCAATGGAATTTGCATGCTTTCAGAAATTTTTATTGCTGTTAACTCATCAATATTAAAAGGATTTTTTAAAATTAATTCAATATCAAACTCATTTTTTAATTTTTTTAACTCGCTCTCATTTAATTGTTTTAATTTTTTTTCTACTTCTAGTTTCCACCATTCTTCAACAAACCCGGGTGGCATTAAAGGGTGCGCACTTTTTCTAAAATCACCATAAGTAACTAATAAGTCTCCAATGTAAATTACTTTTTCAATACTATTTTTTATTTTACTCGCTATTTCTACTGAATTAACTCTTAAAACTTCACCATCTTTTAACAATACTATGGGCCCGTCAATAGTATCACAAGGAAAAAATTGTGTTGCTTTCCCAGGGCGCTCAATTTTTCCGTGGGTTCCAACTGCAATAAATTCATCAAACACATACATTGACGCAGGATTAATTGCTTTTGCCATTATTCCAGTGTTTCTCCCCCTACCATACCTTAACCTAAAACCACCCCACCTACTCGGATAAGATAGTGTTGGCCTACCAGCAGCCAAACCATCAAGTATTTTTGTATTAGGTTTTATTTCAATTGTTGATTGTTTTTTCTCAACTTTTATTATTTTTTCCAAAAAAGTCCAATCCAAGTTAGCATATTTTTTTGCTTTATCCATCACCCACATTGCTTTTAATGCTAGGCCCTCTGAAATCACTAAACCAACTCCCCCCCTTATCTTGTTTGTTGGTATTCTTGGCAAGTCCCTGTGAACAGAAACCTCTACTTCTTCTGTTGGCGTCCCATTAACACAAACCGGACAATTCTCAACAATAATTCTTATTTCGTTGTCGGGAACAACATATTGCCTTGAAACAATTTCGGTTTGATAAATACCTACTTCTTCAATGTACCTTTCAACCTCATCTTTTGTTGGCTTGTATTTTTCTAACTTTAATAATTCTCTACCATAATCACCAAGAATCAATGGGATAACAGTTGAACTACCACCCGCAGCTCTTATTGGGCCAGCAAAATAAATGTCAACGTACTTGCTACCATCAGGATTCTTGTTAATCTCTATTTTTGGTAAACCATCTAGTGGTGCTACAACAACTCCTTCTGTTTGTATTAGCAAACAAGATTTTATACCAATTTCTAATCTTTTTTGGTCATCAGGAATAGAACACCATTTTTGCTCAATTATTTCTTTGAATAATTGAAAGTAAGTTGCCATCCTATCATTTTTTTCTTTCATTATTTCACGGTATCTTCGAGCCAATCCTGGTAAACCAATAAGTGTTTCTGCTCTATCTGCTAGATCAACAGCAGGAGTCATTTCTACTTTTGTTGAAATATCAAATCCTTTTGCCTTAACTTTTTGTGCAAGAGAATATTGTTCCGAAACTTGTTTTTGAATACTACCAAAATACTTTTTTATTACTGGTTGAGCAATTATTTCAATTGAATCATTAAAAGAATAATTTTTTTCAACCATTATTTTACCTCTTCTAATTGTTCTGTTACTATTTCTTTTTGCAAATTATTTCTCATAAAATAAAATTCTGTTATTTTTCTATTTTGCAAGTTAATCATTGGAAATATTCCTGGTGTCGGAGTGTGCCCAATCTTTTTTTCAAAATCAGTTTGTGCTTCCCAACAACCACCATTCAATACTGTTGCACCCCTATAAGTAGTGTAACCATTGTGGTGCATGTCCCCAATCCAAACAAGATCAGGAATTTCTTTTATAACCATAAAATCTTTTTTTTCTGGAACATAAGGATTTTTTATTCCATAACCCGGCATCAAATCCCTTTTCTTTAATAACTCAACCATACCCATTTCAGGATGATCCATTGTTAAAAAAGAAACACTACTAATAAGATCATGAATGCTTGGCCCGTGGTAAACCAAATTTTTTAACCCCTCGGTTTCAACCCAAGAAGGAGAAGCAATCAAGTGAATATTTCTTTGAGCATATAATCTTGGCACAAATTCTTTTGGAATTGCTGGTTGTGGTTCAGCTCTCCTAACCGCATCATGTTGCCCAGGGCAATTATGATTGATTAAACCCATTGCAATATATGTGTGCGTTTTATTAACCTCAATATTATAAACTTCATCTCCTGGCAGTTCGCTAATTTTTATAATTTGTCTCCACAAAGCAATACAATCTATTTTTTGATCTATTTTTGGACTTGATTTTTTTAATATCCCTTCACTTATAGCATTATTCATTTTTTTAAATTTTTTATTAATTCTTTTTACTGGGACCTCTTTCACAAATTTTTTTATATCTTTGTTTCTGTGAATCGTCAGTACACAAATTTTGTTATTTACTCTTTTGTTAGGCGCGAAACCATGTTCTTGTAGTAATAAAAATAACTCTTCAGCAAAACGGTCATTAATAGTTACAAAACTAATCATTCTTTTGTTTCTAGTGCCATCTCCATCAAATAAACCAGCAAGTAAATTTTTTATATAATCCCAGTGCAAAGTAGAAATTCTTCCAAGAGTACTGTTTTTCTTTTTCGAAGGTTTTAATCCAAGCGATAAAAGTAGTTCTCCAAAAAATTTGTTTGCAAATTCTATATAATAAACGTTTTTCTTGAAATTAACTTCCCGACCACCAATAATTCTTTTTGAAGACTTTTCAAAATATTCTGCAGTTGGATAAATATTCATTTTTTTCATTATTAACTTAAAATTGTCAATTAACTTTTTGTTTGAATTAAAAAACTTTATTTTGAATGATTTACCAAATCGACCATCTGGAAATTTGTTTTTGACAATAGAAAATGAGCCATCAGTTAAAATGAGCCCAATTAAGTAAAATAATTCTTTAGAAATGTTTTTGTCTATTAAAACATATTTTCCGTGATGTGTTTTAATGCTTAATGGCCATTTAAAATCATCTTCACAAACATTATTTTTTAATAATAATGATAAAGGAATAGGACATTCTTCTTTTAAATAACTTAACCTTGTTCTTTCAGGAATGCCCTTAAAAAAACTTTTTGAATTAAGTTTTGAAATAAGACTTTTTTGATTATTAATATATAATTCACAATCAAACATTTTTAACAAACTAATTGTTTTTTCGTTGTTCTCAACATTACTTGTTTTGGGCAGTGGTAATATGTCTCCCACAACTAATTTTGAAGCAGCTTTCCACAATAATTTATCTTTTGAATACACTAATAACGGGTGCTCAGGAGTACATTTTATTTTTAGCGAACCATTGAAGCTAATTTCAAGTAATTTTTTAGAAAATCTTTTTCCCACTTTTATTACTGATTGCTTTTCAACTACTCCTTTTTTTTCGTTATATGAAATTACTTCATCATTTAATTTAATTTCTTCAATAGGAGTGTATCCTTTTGGGGTTTTTAGTAAAGTCCCTTTTGGAGTACAAATAAATATTTGAATGTACTCTGGAATCTGTAATATTATTTCTTCAAAAGCATTGTATTGATCGTACAAATCTTTTATTAGCAAGTCATCAAATTGCCCAGGGTAAACTCCTGCACCAGCAATATTGTCTCCAACAATGAACAAGTATTGTAATCTCCCAACTTTATCTTTTTGTTTTTCTGAAAGATTTTCTCCCCTCAAGAATTTCAACCATTTTTCTACTGTGTCCTCAAGAAAATACTTGCTCCCAACATGAAAATCAGATGTACAAGCCGAATAAATTTCTTCGCTAAGAAAAGAACTTTTCCTTATTGGCAAGTCAGGCCAAAAAATTTCTTTTATTATTACAAAATTATCACTTATCTTTACTCCTTTTATTCCAACAACATTATCCTCCAGAATCCTCTCTCCTTTCAACATTATTTCCCTGTCTTTTTGCATTATTAGCACAGTACATTTTGTTTCAAGGTCCTCTATTTCAAAAGCAAGGTGCTTGTTTTTAGTAACCCATTTTTTGTTTACCATGCCAATTAAATCAACATTCTCATTTTTTGCTATTGTTCTAAGATTTTTTAGATTAATTGGAGAAAGATTGTGCCTTTCTTTTAGCATTGTTGAAAGCAATTTGAATTTACTCCTAAACAATCTTAGGAAATCATCAACTTTTCCTTCTGAATTACTTTGCCCTGTGACATCGTACTCTGACATTACTCTAAAATTAGGAGCCCTGTCTTTTGCACTTGGCTTAAAATTCGTTTTCCTTATCTCAACTTCTTGTGTTAATTGAGACATTTTTGTCCGAGCAATCTTTTTTTCTAATATTTTTGGTTCAATCATAAACTGGTTTTCTTCAATTAATTCTAACAAAATTTTTTTCCAATCAGTGCTTTTTGAAAGTAATTCAACACTATCCTTTGAAACAAATAAACCTTTTGTTTGAGCAAAATCAATTATCTCTCTTCTCAAAGGTTCAACCAAATTTTCCACTTATTGCACCAACTGGTTCACTTCATTTTTTCCTTCATGTCTTCAACCAGCGAGATTATATGCCAAATATCTGTTCTTGTGTGCTCGGGCATATTAACATCATTACTAATATCATCCAGCAAGTAAATTGCTTCGCTCAAAGTCGTTGAATTGTTTTGTTTTAACTTAGAAATAGCTTCTTCTACCTTGAGTCTGATATTCCTTGGAACGGCCCTATCATTAATAATTTCTTCCATTATTTCTATAGCTTCGTCCATAACATCACCAGTTTATTGCAGACAATTAAATTAAAATCCGCGCAACCAACAAAAGATTGGGAAAAAAGGTTTTTAAAGAAAAGGTTTTCAAATTAAACAAAATTTTCAAGTTAAAAAAAAGCAAACAAATAAACTATTTAAAATTGGGTTAATTAAAATACAAAAAAACTAATTAACAATAATATTATAATAAAATCAAAAAAACAATAAAAATAAAAATAAAAAAAACCTAATTAACTTAGATGCGAAAAAAACAAACAAAAATTGAAGTTGGTCAAGGAACTATTGAATATTTAGCAATAATAGGAATTGTTATAGTTGTTGCTTTAT
>CAZUCF010000003.1:21266-97038 GCA_964619405.1 uncultured archaeon
AACAAATTATTTTCCCATTTATACTAATGATGAATGTGAAAACGGAACTAAAATTGTAAAAACATTTACCATAAACTTTACTACCAAACACGGTTTACAAAAAAAAGAAACCTTTGAAAATATTACTTTTTTATGCCAACCCTATGAAATAAAAAACGAAGAACAACTCGCTGAATTAAAACCAACAATAAATACTTTTTCTATCCCTGCTACATCGGCTTCAACCACAATCAATATTACACTTACTGCTAATGATAACCCACAAGTAACAGGTTACAAAATTACTGAATCAAACACTCCACCACTCGCTAATGACGATGATTGGACAGAAACAGCCCCCACTACATATACATTTACAACCGGAGGTACCAAAATATTATATGCATGGGTAAAAGATGCCTCAGGAAATGTTTCTGATGGAGTAAGTAATACCATTATAATTACTCTGCCAGATGATGTTGAAGCGCCAACGGTGGATGAGTTTATTATTATGGCCACGTCTTCTTCTCTAATAATAAATATTGAGACTTTTACAGCCACCGATGATATTGGTGTTACTGGATATTTACTTACCGAATCAGATAATCCTCCATTAGCTGACAACGAGGGTTGGACAGAAACAACCCCCACTACATATACATTTACAACAGGAGGAAACAAAACTCTCTATGCTTGGGCCAAGGATGCATTAGGAAATGTTTCTGATGGAGTAAGTGATTCTACTTACATCATTACTAATTTGGTTTCTCATTGGTCATTCAATAATAATGCAATTGATTCAATTAATGCAAATAATGGAACAGCTGTAGGAGTAACAGCGACCTCTGGTGTAAAGGGCGTAGATAATACCGCTTATTATTTTGATGGTGTTGATGATTATATTGAAGTTCCTGATTCTGATAGTTTGGATGTGGGCAATTCCCTAACTATTTCAGTTTGGGTAAAACCCACCGATTTAGATTCCAGATATAATATTTATAAAGCAAGCAATGACACAACAGCTAATGCTATGTGGTTAGAAATAGGAACTTCAGACACTTATACAAATGGAGTTAGCACCGCTATTCAAGGATTTTTCTTAACAAGAAAGAGTGATATTATCATTCCAAACGTTTGGCAACACATAGTTTATACTAGAAATGGTACCGGATCAACACATGCTTTATACATTAATGGCGTATTAAAAGAATGGGATGCTACATCTACTACTAATTATTCAAATAATAATATACCAAAATTAATTGGAGCTAGAACACCTACCACTCAACTGTTCAAAGGTTCAATGGATGAAATGAGAATATATAATCGAGCACTCACTCAGCCAGAGATCACAGCACTTTATAATTTTGAAAAACCAGTACCCCCAGTTATTACCAGTTTCATTATTCCAGATAATATTTCTTCATTAACGATAGACATTTCCACTTTTACAGCAACTAGTGCCCTTGGAGTAGCTGGTTATAAAATAACTGAAACATCCACCGCCCCGCTAGCAACGGCCACTGGTTGGACAGAAACAGCACCCACTACATATACATTTACAACAGGAGGAAACAAAACTCTCTATGCTTGGGCCAAGGATGCATTAGGAAATGTTTCTGATGGAGTAAGTGATTCTACTTACATCATTACTAATTTGGTTTCTCATTGGTCATTCAATAATAATGCAATTGATTCAATTAATGCAAATAATGGAACAGCTGTAGGAGTAACAGCGACCTCTGGTGTAAAGGGCGTAGATAATACCGCTTATTATTTTGATGGTGTTGATGATTATATTGAAGTTCCTGATTCTGATAGTTTGGATGTGGGCAATTCCCTAACTATTTCAGTTTGGGTAAAACCCACCGATTTAGATTCCAGATATAATATTTATAAAGCAAGCAATGACACAACAGCTAATGCTATGTGGTTAGAAATAGGAACTTCAGGCACAACTTATACAAATGGACTAGCCACTGCTATTCAAGGATGGTTCTTAGCAAGAAAAAGCAATATTCTTAGTCCAAACATTTGGCAACACATAGTTTATACTAGAAATGGCACTGGGGCATCTAATAAGCTGTATATTAATGGTGTTTTAGTAGGGTGGGACGCTGAAGCTGAAAATAGTTATGCAAATAGCAATGTACCAAAATTAATTGGAGCTAGAACCACTACCACTCAACTGTTCAAAGGTTCAATGGATGAAATGAGAATATATAATCGAGCACTCACTCAGCCAGAGATTACTCACATCTATAATATTGAAAAACCATAAAATGTTTTATTTAAATTTAAAAAATAAAGCCTTCATCCTAATTGAAATATGATTAGTTGTTGGCATTACAATTATTATTTTTAATTTTTCTCCACTTTTTCTAAAAAATTAACTGGAATGAAATCTCAAACTCCAACGTAAACGAAGCGAAGCAAACTTAGTATAGGTTTGCAAAAGCAAACGTGCTTGAGCTCTGCTCAGTTTTAATGCAGGTTTTGTGAACCCAAGAAAACCAATGGTTTTCGAGTCACGCGAAACTTGTGTTTCGCTAGACAGAAAAAAATGCGTGGAGATTTCTTTTGATTTGTTAAAATACAAAAAAAATAATTAACACAAATATTATAATAAAATTAAAAAAACAATAAAATTAAAAATAACCAAAACATAATTAATTCAAATGCAAAAAAACCAACAAACAAAAATTGAAGTTGGCCAAGGAACTATTGAATATTTAGCAATAATAGGAATTGTTATAGTTGTTGCTTTATCAACAATTAGTTTGTTAACTAGTTTTAATGATACAGACCAAATTTCTACAAACACTGAAATAATTCAATCCAGTTCAAAAACACTTGCATTAAATGAAGCACTGTTAACTACAGATGGCAATTATTTAATAAAATTAAAATCAAATTCAGCTGAAAGCATAACAATAAATAGTATAACATTGGATGGCGAGGAAACTATTTTTGATTTAAAAAATCAAATGCTTTTAGGTTCAACAAATTATTTTCCCATTTATACTAATGATGAATGTGAAAACGGAACTAAAATTAAAAAAAATATTATAATAAATTTTACTACAAGATATGGTTTACAAAAAACAGAAACCTTTGAAAATATTAGTTTTTTATGCCAAACATATGAAATGAGAGACGAAGAAAAGCTTGCAGGATTAAAACCAGTTGAAGCAACAGGTGGCACCATAACTTTTGATGGTGAATACACCATCCACACTTTTACAACAAGTAGTGATTTTGAAGTAACAAATGGAGGCGATATTGAATTACTTATTGTTGCTGGTGGTGGCGGAGGCGGAACTGGTTATTGGGGAGGAGGCGGAGGAGCTGGTGGCTTAATTTATAAAAGTGAACATGAAATAAGCATTGGAACATACCCTGTTGTTGTTGGTAATGGCGGAGCATTAAAAGAAAATGGCGAAAATAGTTCTTTTGATGGATTAATAGCAATTGGTGGAGGAAATGGTGGCGGACAAACTATAGGTCATCCAATATTACTTGGTGGAAATGGAGGCTCTGGAGGGGGAGCAGGATGGGGAGATTACGGCGTAACTTATGGTTTAGGCACAAACGAACAAGGAAATAATGGTGGAACAGGATATCCAAAAATGAGTTATGGTGCTGGCGGAGGTGGCGGGGGAGCTGGCGAAGAAGGTGGCAACGCAGCGGAAGAAGTTCCAGGCAATGGTGGAGATGGATTAGAATTTACCCAATTTGCTTCAGTCGGAGGAAGTCCAGTTGGTTGGTTTGCAGGAGGCGGTGGAAGTCACGTCCAAAATAAAGCAATATATAGTTCAGGGGGATTAGGCGGGGGCGGTTCATTAACTGGCGCAGGTACAGGAGAATCAAATACTGGTGGAGGAGGAGCTACTTCCAGAGCAGGCGGCTCAGGAATTGTAATTATACGATACCTCACACAATAAAAAAAATAAATTTTGAATTTAAAAATTAATTAATAAAAAATAACTAACTAATAAAACAAAAAATTAATTAATCCAAAAAAATATTAAAATTACATTAAAAGAAATCAAATTCATTTCAATAATTCTTCTTTCAAATTATTTAGGTTTTGGCCTTCTAATATTACATAGTGTTCTGAAAAAGCTTTTTTCATTTTTTCTAATTCTGTTTCATTAACCAAATCAGTTTTGTTTATTACTATTATGAATCCTTTGTCAGAAAACAGTTTTTTTAATTCGTTCAACAAGTTTTTTTGTTCTATAATTTCTTGTAATGGGTCAACAACAAATATTATTGTGCCCTTCAAATATTGGAATGCTGAAATTGCTTTTAACTCAATATTGTTTCTCGCGCTAATTGGCCTATCCAATAATCCTGGCGTGTCAATTACTTGTATTGGAACATATTTCTTGAAGAATAATCCAACATTCAATCCTTTTGTTGTGAAAGGGTATGAAGCAATTTTTGGTTTTGACTCAGTTATTTTTGATAATAATGTTGACTTACCAACATTTGGTAGTCCTGCTATCAAATAAACTTCTTCGTCTGTTTTAATGCTTGGTAATTCCTTGAGTTTTTTTATTGACTCATTGTAAAAATCAATGTCTTTACCCAAACTTTTTATTAAAGATGAAACCCTACCAAAATACTCGTTAGAAATTTTTTTTGCTTTGGTTCTTGAATTTGTTTCAAATTGTAATTCTTTTAACGCAACTATTTTTTCACGCCTAATATTTTTTATTACTTTAGCAACAGATGATAAATTGGAAAGAGATTTTCTTATTTTGTTTATATCAATTATAAATTTAAATAAGTCCCTGTAAAAATCAGGTAATTTGTCAATACTAGGAAAATCTGTTACAATTAACAATAATTTTTCTATTAAATATTCTGCTGAAACATCAATTTTAATAATTTCTTTTCCTTTTAAAGTATAGAAAGGCGTTTTTTGTTTTTTGTATTGCGAAGCACTTTTTCTTGCTCTTGAAAAAGCAGAGTTCAATAATTTGTCAGGAGTATCAATTGTTTTAAAATTCATTTTTTTTACCTCTTCTTCTTTTATCTAATAAAAATGCTTTTTCAACTAATTCAGGGTTTCTTTTTCTTATTGCGCTTAAAGCCCAAGGTATTTCTTGGCTCATTCTCCTTAAAAGAGTTGTTGATTCTTTTCCAGCAACCATTTGTTTTAACAAATAATTAACAGTCCAAAGAGTATCCTGAATTTCTTTCAACTCTTTTTTACTTGGTTTTCTTTTTTTATTTAACAATTTTTTTTTTAACTCGGCTTGCTTTCTTTTCCTCTCTAACAAGTCATTCTCTGATTCTTCTTTTTTTTGGCTTTCACTTTGTTTTTGACTTAACTCCTTTTTTATCACTTTTTTTCTAACACTAGGAAACCTTTTTGGGTACAAAACTAATAAAATTTTTTTATACAATTCTCTTTTCTCAACAGGGCTCAAGTTTGATCTTTTAACTATTTTTTTCAAATTTGTTTTTGATGAATTTTTTGAACGCGCATTATTTAAAGGATTTGCTTTTTTTCTTCTTTGCATAACATATTTAAGATTAAGCAGTTTTTTAATCTATATCAAACACAAAGAAAGGCGTTTTTAATGGAAGATTTTTACGGTAAAAAATACAAAAAGTTCATATTATTACCATTATTCTTAACAATCATTTTTTTGATTTTAATACTCGTTTTTCCAGGAATAAGTTCTGGGATTGATTTAACTGGTGGCAATGAAATTACTTTGCGCTCTCAAAACCCTTTGAGTGAAAAAGAAATTTATGATGTTCTAACAAACAATTTTTCTTTGAGCGAGTTAAGTATTTCAACATTATCTTCGCCGACTAGTTATGGAGCTATAATAAGATATGGAAAAGAACCAGTTGTTTTAGAAGCAGAATCTTTGCTTTCACAAGCAGAAGCAAGTGTTGATGATGATTTAATTTCAATAGAATACTCAAAAAAAGCAATTATTCTTTTGAATGGTGAGGAAAAAGAGTATTCTAACGCAAAACTCGCTTTGCTTGACGCACAAGATGCTCTTTCTGAGTACAAAGAAAATTTTGAATCAAATTTGAAAATTGCTTTACAAGAAAAATTAAATATTGGAAACGAACTTGAGTTCCAAAGAAAAGAAGTTTCACCAACAATTGGTTCGGCAGCACTAGCCTCAATGATACAAATATCTATTTGGGGTTTTATTTTAATAACAATAATTATTTTTATTGCGTTTAGACAATTTGTTCCAACAATAGCAATTATTTTAGCAATGGTGTTTGATATTCTCGCAGGTTTAGCAGGAATGGCTTTACTAAATATACCATTATCACTAGCAACTATCCCAGCATTATTAATGTTAATTGGTTATTCTGTTGACACAGACATAATGCTTACCTCAAGAGTACTAAAAAACAAAACTGGAACTAATGGTGAGAGAGCAACAACATCAATGAAAACTGGTTTAACAATGACTGGAACTACTCTCGCAGCATTAGCATCAATGATTATTATTTCTTATTTTTACCAAATTGATGTAATATATAATATTTCAGCAATTTTGTTATTTGGTTTGATTGGGGACCTTGTTTCAACTTGGTTAATGAATGCACCAATATTATTATGGTTTGTTGAGGGGAAAAAATGAAGTTTCTAAAAAATTGGAGAATATTATTATTGGTTGTTGCGTTAATAATATCAATAACAACTATTCTAACAATGGGCATTCCTCTTGGCCTAGACTTTGGTGGTGGAACAAGATTTGAAATTGAATTACAAGAAGTTGTTTCACAAGAAGAAATAGCAAGAATAACAAATATTATTTCTATGCGAATTGATCCAACTGGTTTGAGGGATTACACTATTTTTCCTATTGGCGGGCAATTCATAACAATCCAAATGTCTGAGACTGATTCAAGCGAACTTGAGAAAATAGAAGCTAGAATAAGACAACAAGGAAAATTTGAAGCTAATCTTAATGGGCAAGTTGTTTTTACTGGAGACGAAATAAGAAGAGTATTAAGGAGTGATAACTCGTACGGAATATATAAGACGGGAGTAAATAATTTTGAGTGGAGTTTGCCCTTTGTTCTAAATGAGACTGCTACAAAAAGCTTTACTGAAAAAACTTTTCACCAATGTTCAATAACTGGTTTTGATACTAGTGGAAAACCAATTTATGATTGCGAGAAAACAATTTTCTTTTTGGATAAACCAGAAGCAATAATAATTATTAGTGAGGATTATTATGATAGTGATTCAGAAGAATTGTTTAATGGTAACAGGTTATTGAATATACCAATTCAAACAGAAATAGATGAAGTTATTGAAGACTCGTTATTGAATATAATTGTTTTTGATGGAAATTTGAATATTGCATTATTGGAAGAATACTTTGATAAAACAAAAAAAGCAATTGTTTCAGATGACATTGGAAACGAAACAATAATATTATTACAAGATATTGGTTTTGAAGTAGTAAAAGAAGAAAAAAAAGATGCTCCTTGGCTTTGGAGTGTTTTGAATGCAAGACAAATAATTAGTTTGACATCAGGAATAACAAATGAAGATGTTTCTGATATTAGTCAAGCACAACAATTCTCAACTTTGAGGATTAGTGGGCAAAGAGAAACAGCCCAAGAAGCATTTGATGATTTAGAAGAATTATCTATTTTACTTGAATCAGGTTCGTTACCAACATCAGTAAAAAGTATTTCCAAGGAAACTATTACACCTTCTTTAGGACAAACATTTTTATCAAATGTTTTACTAATGGGAGTACTAGCATTTCTAATGGTTGGGCTAATAATATTCCTAAGATATAGGATGCCAAAATTAGTTATACCAATATTCATTATTGGTGCAAGCGAAATAATAATTCTTTTGGGTTTCATCGCATTTTTTAAAAGACCATTGGACCTAGCTGCTTTTGCAGGAATAATTGCTGCAATTGGAACAGGTGTTGATTCAGAAGTAGTTATAACAGACGAAATACTTGGACGAGGAAAAAGTGTTAAAGAATCCTTAATAAAAAGAGTGAAATCAGCGTTATTCATAATAATGACTTCTGCACTCACAATGATCGGGGTAATGGGGCCAATAATAATATTTAGGGCATCATTATTAGGTTTAGACAAATTATATGGTTTTGCTGTTGTTGCAATAGTAGGCGCACTAGTTGGAGTATTTGTTACAAGACCAGCTTTTACAAAAATAATTGAAGATATTATAAACAAATTAGAAAAATAATAGAAAATCTTTGCAAAAACCAATGCTAAATACAAGCTTATTTAATAAAAAATAATTAAAGAGAAACTAAATGATTTAAATGAAAACTAAAAAAAATTTATTAAGAAATAAAAACAAACAAGTTATGTATAAGATTGTTTGTTAAGTAAATATTGTTAACCCAAATAAAAAACCAAAAAAGTTCTTGCAAAAAAATTAAAAATCAATTTAAATTAAATGAACCATTATATTAATTCTGAAAAGTTTTTTGCTTTCAAAATTATTTTTATAAAAAAATACCACATTGCAATAACTATCCCACTCATCACAAACCAAGTCAAAGTATGAATCAAATCAGCATCAAAACCAATCCTAGCTAATATAAGTAGAAAAAATATTCTAAAAAAATTAATTACTAATAATAAAAGAGCACCAAAAAACAAAAAATTCAATTTTTTTTTCAATAATACTTTTAAAGGCAATGTTAATCCAACCAACATAGCCACGCTAACTAAACCAGTACAAGAATTATCAATAACGAATTTTGTGTTATTCAACAGAATCACATTACCTTGAACAAACAAACCAAGATAAGAACCGTTAATAAAAGCTAGGAAAGAATTAAAAAAGTAAATATTAATATTCAAAACAATAAACTCTATAATAAAAAATATTAAAAAAAACTTTAAAATAAAAAATGCTAGTTCCTTATTATTTTTTTTTAATTCAAACAAAATAATTCACCAAGGCACTTTTTTTAATCCAAGTTTAAAAGCAATTACATTAGTAATTGAATGAATAAATATTGTTGCAAACAAAATTATTAATATTACTTCAATTCTTGGAATAATTACAAAAAAACTCAAAATTAAACCACCTAAAATAAAATCTATTTGATCAAAAATAACACACCTTTGCCCACTTTGAAAACCAAAACGCCTTTTAAAAAAACTTTCAACAATGTCACCTAATATTGCTCCAAAAGAAAGTAGCACAGCTAACAACAAATAATTTGGTATTACTAAAAATATGTTAGGATAAAAAAAAGCGAAAATAAAACCAGCAATTGTACCACAAAAAACCCCTGATAATGAACCCAAAATAGTTTTTCCTTTACCAAGAATTCTTTTACCATTAATGTTTTTGTTAAAATCAATAGGCATTTTCCCATGCAATATTATTGGGGAAGCATTCGCAACATACAGTGGAATAACATAAGCTATAATAAAAATAATTACTTCAAAATAAAAATCACTCATTATTAACACCAAACAATATTATAATAAAACTAAACCCAATAATAAAGCAAAAATTGCTCCCGAAAAACAACCTATTAGATTAACGTGAGTGTTATTTAAAATTTTTCTGTTTTCAAAAACATCCCCAAACAAAGAATCAACTATTGTCCCAACTAACCCAGAGCCAATTATAACAAACATTATTAAAAAATTCTTGTAAAAAGAAAAATATAATAAAGCAATTATTGTTGAACCAATTAAAGCTGCTATAAAACCAAGTACTGTTACTCCGCCATCAGTCCCCCTTGGAACCGTTTTCAAAGTTGTTATAAGAACAGGATTTTTTTTTGAATAAAACCCTATTTCGGATGAAAGAGTATCAGATAATGCCGCTGAAATTGCTCCAAAAAAACAAAGCTCAAATATTAAACTATGCTCGGGATAAATTATTATTAATGATAAAGCAAATAATGCTGGCAAAGAGTTTCCAACAACATTCCAAATACCCCTTCTTTCATGTTTTCTTTTCGGATAATTACTTGCAATCTCGCCAATAACAAAAAAAGTTACTACTGCGAGAAAACGCAACAATGTTGTTTCACTTGGCCCATAAGTCATTGCCGCTAAACCAACAACATTCGCAAGAATTATTCCTTCAAAATCCAATAGTTTTTTTTTGTAAGAAAAAATTGAAAAGACAAATAAGAATAATAGTATTATTGCTAATTCTAAAAAATCCATAAAATAAATTCACTATTTTGACTCTGTAAAAGTTGCTTTGAAAGCAATAACCTTCTTAATCATACAGATTTTTTCAATATCTTTGAAAACATTATTTGTGAATTTACCCAAAATTAATTCTTGAACTACTTCTTCAAAATCTTTACCATTAAAACTCATTAATTTTTCTTTCATCATTTTTCTAAGACCAGCTTTTTGAGCATTAGTTGCTTTCTTAACTGTAATCGCAACAAGAGAAACTCTTGCTTCCCCACCAATAACAGGAATACTCTCAACAACCATTACTTTACTATTGCCCCGCCTAATAAGTCTACCAATTGAGGATTTTGATAACTCAAACTTAGATATTTTTGTATTAATATTTTGTCCTTGAATATCAAAAGTTCTAAAATAAATTGAAGTATCTCTCTTCATTCGCAAACCAGTTAATTTGTCAAGAGTAACTTTTAATGTCCTACCAGTCAAATTAATTGGTTTTTCAGCAGGAGTTTCAGCCAATACTTTTGAATCAAATATTCTAGAAGCTTTTACTAAAAACCATTTCTTTTTCTTCCACTTGTCAACAGTTTTTCTCCTCGAACCAGTATTTTTTTCAACCACCATAAAAATCACTTTAACATTTCAATAAATCATCAACTTTTTCTAGTGCAATTAATTCTTTTCCAACAAAAACCTTTTCTTTATCAATCATTAACTCAACAAAAACATTCATTATCTCACCAATAAAGCAGCACTTTCAGCAGTATACTTCCAATCAGAAGGAATTTTTCCTTTTTTAGAATAATATTTGCTTAATCTCCTTATTTTTGAAACGGTTACCTCATAACCTCTTTTAGCAGAATCATCTTTCTTGTTTTTACTCAAATGATTATTTAATAAAACACTTTTCTTAATAAGATTCAATAAGTCTTCAGGCAACTCGCCAATTAATTTGTTTTCAGCAAGGATTTGTTGTAAATGTTTTCCAGTAAGTTCCCTAACATCTCTTACGAAATACTCTTCCCTCAAAATAAGCCCTATTTTGCTTGGAGAATGACCAGCATTCGCCAAAGAAATAATAATGTCTTCCACTTCGTCCTTAGAAATTTCTTTAGAAGATTTTTCTGTTTTCTTTGCTTTTTTAACCATTTAAATCACTTAACCTTTCCAACCAATTCGGCTTGGAAAAGAACATCAAAATTATAATGTATTTACTGAAAAAGAATATTTATAAATCTAATTAATCAACAAAAAATAATAAAATGAATTTTATTTCATGTTAATTAATTTTGTCAATTAATCTTTCCAAGTAAACAAACAAATTAAGAGCTTGATTTTGTTTTTCTAAAATACCAGTATTAAATAATTCTTGGCTTATCCTATAAACATCTGATAAAAAATTATTTGCTGACCTAGCAAAATGTCTTGACTTGCCAGAATCATGCATTAATATATCATGTCGATTAGAAAAAATTCTTTCCCAATCTTCACCAACTACATTAGAACAAACACTTTGTAATTCATAAAAAGAAAATTTTTTGGTAAAATCAATTACTAATTTTTTGCTTTTCTCATCATTAAATTTTTTTTCTGGGAAAACCAAAAATTTATTGCTTTTTAAAGACCTTTTTAATTTCTCCAAATAAAACTTTTTCTCGGCTGAAGAAACAATAGAAAATCTTTTTTGAAGCGAACCCAATCTTTTTCTTGCGGAAGCCAATTCTGTTGATTCAACAGCTCTTTCAGAAGACCCCATTGAAACCCTATTAATTTCTAAAATATTTTCTGTTGCTTTAATTGACTGTTCTTTTTCAAAAATTTGTTTTTTTATTTTTTTTCTTAACATAGAAAGTCTTTCTTTTGAAACTGGTTTTGGTTTTGAAAACAACTTTGCTAAAAAATTTTGTTGAACAGGCCTTGACTTCATGATAATAACATTCTTCCAATTTTTAATAAATATATGTTTTTCTAACTAACATTATAAATAACGCCCTCTTTTTTCTATTTTTTGCATCCTATCAATTAATTCTTTACTAGGGTTATAACCAGACATTACTAATTCCCAGCCATTTTTAAGAGAAGAGTGAGTAGCATTAAATGTTTTTTTGAAAACAATTAAATCGGTTGCTATGTCCTCAACTTTTTTTGAAAAAAAACCTAATCCAAAATCAATGAAAACCAATTTGTTAGAATAAATAATATTTGATGTTGTTAAATCACCATGAATTATTCCAGCACCATGAATTCTTCTTATTTCTTGGCCAGCAACAAAACACAATTCTTTCTTGTCATCAATTATTTCTTTTAACAATTTCCCACTTATAAATTCCATTATAATCTCGCATTTTTTTTCGTTAACCGAAAATATCTGCGGCACATTTATTTTGTTGAATAATAATTTAATTATTTTTGCCTCACTTTTTGTTCTTTTTATTCTAATAGAATCATCAAGTATTTTATTCCTATACTTTTTGGAAAGCCTTGTTTTTGAAATACTTTTTTTCCCTTGAAAAATTATTTGCTTGACTTCTGCTTCAGCACCAATTCTTTTTAATTTAACCATAAAAAAAGAGTCTAACGAATTTATTTTAAATACCTGTTTTGTTAAAAAAATTTTTAAAAAAAGAATTTTTTTGAAATTAACATGTTTCTCTTATTGAAGCTAGTAATTCTTTTGCAAAAGCATTAATTTCTTTTGTTGTTTCTAATTGGTTTTCACGCAACATTGAAACTTCGTTTGGAAGCAAAATCATTGAATTAGCGTTATCAGAGTACTTTGCAGACAAACTCAAATATGAAACAATATTCTTGTATTCTATTGTTGAACAATGATTTAAAAAATAATTTATTTGTTTTGACTCTTCAAGCGCCCTTGTAAAATAAATAAAGGCTTGTGCTGAAGCAATCTCAAAATCAAGTGCTTTTGCTAAACTACCATAACTATTGCTTCTTAATAATGAAACTTCATTCAAATAAGAGTTCATTAAATCCAAATTCGGGTTAAAAGAACTTTCAACCGAATACTCTTTTTTTAAACGCAAAAAATCGTTTTCATCAACCCCATTATTAATAGTACAACCAAACAAAACAAAGAAAACGATTAATAATGATAATAATTTTTTCATTTAAACCATTAAATTAAGAGTCTTTCAAGTATTAAATCTTTTCTTAACAAGCAAACCACAATAATTAAAAAAATTAGTCATTTCATTAAATAAAGAAAAATGATTTAATTATCAAAAGTTTTCAAAAATTTTTTTGAAAACACTTTTCCTTTTCTTTTTTAGTTCGTCTTCTTTTTGTAATTGTTCTAATAATTCTTTTTGTTTTTTACTCATTTTTTTTGGTGTTTCAACTATTACTTTTATGTACTCGTCACCAAAATCATTTGAGTTAAGAATTTTTATCCCCTTATTTTTTAATCTAAAAATTGTTCCTGTTTGTGTTCCAGCAGGAATCTTTAATTCAGCCGTTCCTTTTAATGTTGGAACTTCTATTGTTGAACCTAATGCTGACTCTGAAAAAGAAATTGGTATTTCTGCATAAATATCTTCGTCATCTCTTTTAAAAACATCGTGATTTTCAACAAAAATTATTATAAATAAGTCGCCGACACCATCTTTCCCCTCGTGCCCTTTTCCTTTTAATCTTAAATGGTTACCAGTATTTATTCCAGCTGGTATCTTTAATTTTATTTTTGTTGTTTTGTTTTCTAAACCGTTTCCATTACAATGAGAACAATTTTTTTCTGCTATTTTTCCTTTACCATGGCATTTTGGGCAAGTTGTTTGAGTTTGAAATATTCCAAAAGGAGTTCTTTGTTGTCTTATTACACGCCCTTGTCCATTACAAGTAGGGCAGGTTGTTTCTTTACCATCTTCTGCACCAGTACCATTACAAAAAGAACATTTTTCTATTCTCTCATAAGAAATAGTTTTTTCTACTCCAAAAACAGCTTCTTCAAAACTAATACTCAAATTCAAACTAATATTTTGACCCAAATCTTTTTTCGTTCTTTTTCTCGAACCAAATATGTCCCCGAAACCCATTTCACCAAAATTGAATCCAGAAAAAGAGTTGAACAAATCTTCAAAATCAAAATCCATTCCTTGGCCAAAGCCTTGGTAACCTTGAAAGTTTTTGTAAGCGTCACCATAATTATCATAGTTTTGCTTTTTTTCTGGGTCAGATAATACTTGGTATGCTTCAACTATTTCCTTAAATTTTTTTTCTGCTTCAGGGTCCTTTGAAACATCAGGATGAAATTTTTTTGCAAGGTTTTTATAAGCTTTTTTTATTTCTTCTGTTGTCGCACTTTTTTGCAAGCCCAATACAGAATAATAATCAGTCATTATTTACACCAAAAAATAAAATTCATTAATTTTTCTAAATTATTTTTCCTAAAAATATAAAAAAGGTTTAGCTTGCTTGCCAAACCTTTGTTGAATTAATTTCAACTTCCTTTATTTTTAATAATGATTCAATATCATTTTTTAGAATCATTTTTTTCTTCAAATTCTGCATCAACAACTTTATCATCTCCTTGTGCTGCTTTGCCATCACCAGACGAAGTATTATTTTTACTATCGCTCGGCCCAGCGTTTTGTTGTTTGTTTTGTGCTTGCTGGTAAACTTGTGAACCAATTTCTTGTAATATCTTGTTTAACGAATCCATTTTTTGTTTTACTTGTTCAGAATTCTTTGGTTCTTTCTTTATTTCTTCTTTTAATTCATTTAAACTTGATTGTATTTTATTTTTTTTCTCGTCATCCAATTTGTCTTTTAATTCTTCCAACATTTTTTCTGTACTATATATTGTTGCGTCTGCTTGATTAAATATTTCTATTTCTTGTTTTATTTTCTCATCTTCTTTTGCGTGTTCTTCAGCCTCTTTCTTCATTTTTTCTATTTCCTCGTCATTGAGCTTTGTTGACGCAACTATTTTTATACTCTGTTCTTTTCCCGTACCATTATCTTTTGCTGAAACATTTACTATCCCGTTTGCATCAATATCAAATGTTACTTCAATTTGCGGCATTCCTCTTGGGGCAGGCAATATTCCTGTTAATTGGAATCGTCCCAAACTCTTATTGTCTTTTGCTAATGGTCTTTCTCCTTGCAAAACATGAATATCAACTGTTGTTTGATTGTCAGCTGCTGTAGAAAATATTTGTGATTTTTTTGTTGGAATAGTTGTGTTCCTATCAATCAATTTTGTTGATACACCACCAAGAGTTTCTATTCCTAAACTTAAAGGTGTTACATCTAACAACAAAACATCTTTTACTTCACCACTTAGAACTCCTGCTTGTATTGCTGCGCCCATTGCAACACACTCCATTGGGTCAATTCCTCTTTCAGGCTCTAAACCAGTAACTTTTTTTACAAATTCTTGTAGAACAGGCATTCTTGTTGGACCACCAACAAGTATTACTTTTGATAATTCAGCAGCAGTTATTTTAGCATCAGCTAATGCTTGTGTAATTGGTTTTTCGCACCTTTGAATTATTGGTCTTACCAATTCTTCTAATTTTGCTCTATTAATTTTCATGTTCAAATGTTTTGGGCCACTAGAGTCAGCTGTTACGTAAGGCAAGTTAATATCTGTTTCAATTGTTGTTGATAATTCTATCTTTGCTTTTTCAGTTGCTTCTCTTAGTCTTTGCATTGCCATACTATCTTTTGATAAGTCAACACCTTCTTTTGTCTTGAATTCTTTTATTATGTAGTCTAACAATAATTCGTCCATGTCTGTCCCGCCTAATTCTGTGTCCCCCGAAGTTGATTTTACTTCAAAGACACCATCACCTAGTTCCATTATTGTTACATCTAGTGTTCCTCCACCAAAATCAAATACTAGTATTTTCGAATCGCCTTTTTTATCTAAACCATATGCTAGTGAAGCAGCAGTTGGCTCATTAATAATTCTTATTACTTCTAAACCAGCGATTGCACCAGCATCTTTTGTTGCTTGTCTTTGGTTATCATCAAAATAAGCTGGAACAGTTATAACAGCTTTTTCTACTTTGTCACCTAAATAAGATTCAGCATCTTTTTTTATTTTTTGTAATATGAAAGAAGATATTTGTTGTGGAGAATATTCTTTTCCACTTGCTTTGAATTTAAAATCTTTACCCATTTTTCTTTTTGCTTTTATAATAGTGTTTTCAGGGTTACTAATTGCTTGTCTTCTTGCTGGTTCACCAACAAGCATTTTACCATCTTTTGTAAATGCTACAACACTTGGAAACGCTTTACCATAAACCGTGTTACCTTCTGCAGAAGGAATTATTTTTGGTTTTCCCCCTTCTAAAACTGCTGCAGCACTATTTGATGTTCCTAAATCTATTCCTATTATCTTACTCATAATCACACCTCTAAAAATTATTTTTTAATTTTGAATTAAATTCAAAAAATTAATAACAACCTCGCATTTATTACAATTCAAATTATCTTAAACTTCATTTTCACCAAATTTTTTTTCAATACCATCATTATTTATTTTATTAATATTATTTTCATTAAATTCTTCTTTTTTATCATCATTTATTTTATTAATATTATTTTCATCTTCTTTTTCATTAATTTCATTTTTACTTTTTTTGTTTTCTTTGTTTTTTTCAATTTCTTCAATTTTATTATTTACACTATCTTTATTTTCATAATTGAAATCATTTTTCTTTAATTCTTTTTCATCAAAATCATTTTTTTGATTTAATAAATTGTTAATACTTATTTTTGTTGTTCGCAAAACTTTGTTTTTTAATTTGTAACCTGTTGAGAGTACTTGTACTACTTGGCCTTCTTTTAAATTATTATTTGATTCTTGCATTAAACAATCCATTATTTCGTGGTCGAAATTGTCTCCAACATTAACTTCTATTTTACTCAAACCATTTTTTCTTAATATTAAAAATAATTGTTCGTATATTTGAACAAAATCTTTGTTGTGTTTTAAACCTAATTCAAGTGAATCTAGTACTGGTAACAATTCTTCAATTGTTTGGGCTAAAACATATTCTTTGAAATCACAATTTTGTTTTTCAACTCTTTTTTGAAAATTCTCAAATTCTGCTTGAACTCTTTTCAAATCATTTGTTAATTCAATAATTCTTTTTTGTTCTTGGGTTTCTTCTTTTTCAACACTATCCTTTTGAGGCATTGTTTTCGTTGACTTGTTTTTATCCATAATATTAAAAGCAACCCAATTCTTTTTAAATTTTATCTAACTTTGTCTAAAATATTTAAACTTTTTAAGTATTATTTAGACAAACTTATAAATTGTTTGATTTTTTATTGTGTAATGAGTAACGAGTTAATTTTGAATGAAAAGAGTAAGTTACCAGTTGTTAAAGGCACACCCGTTAAAAACTTATTCAAAAAAAGCAATACTATTACTATTTCAAAGATAGCCATGCCCGAAAGCAATAATTTTGATGACAAACTGGCTTGGTTGTGCGCAAGCACTGGTTTTTTTGAGAATATTGATAAAAACAAGAATGCTGCTCGAATTTTTAAAGAAATTTTTTTAGCAGGAACAATAGGACAAATAGTTACAAGCACAACAATATCAGAAAGAATTGGTATGAGTAGAGGAAGCACAATAAACCATTTGAACAGACTAGTAAAATCTGGTTTGATTGAAAAAGCAGGAAAATATTATTTTACTAGACAAAAAACAATGTTGGGGATTATTGAAGAAATAGAGGATGATGTGCTACACTCTTTTTTAAGAATGAAAAAAATCGCAAAAGAAATTGATTCCAAAACAAGCCAAGTAATAAATATGAAATAAAAAAAAATAAATATTATAAAATAAAAACTAATTATAACACAAATAATAAAACTTGGTTACTTTGTTTTGTTAAAATAATCCTTGAAATGATTTTCAATTTCATTAATTGTTTTTGATAAAGCGAATTTGTTTCTCAATTTTTTTGCACCAACAAAATTTTTTGCTAAAAAAATAAAATAACCCCTAATATCATTTATGCCAAGAGAAAAATCTTTTGCTAATTCAATATAACGCGAACCCTCTAAAAAAATATCTTTCGAACTTCTTTCCAAAACGGTTTTATTTAATTGCATAGATTTTGATTTTAAATTATTAACAATTTTTTTACTTTTTTGTTTTTCAAATTGTTTTATTTGTTTAAACAAAAACGCGTTGCCTATTGCACTTCTACCAATCATAACAAAATCACAATTGGTTTCCTTTTTCATTTTAATATAATCTTCTAAATTATTAATATCACCATTCCCAATTATTGGAACTTTGCTCTGTTCTTTTAATTTTTTTATTTTTTTCCAATTCGTTTTTCCACCATACCCTTGTTTTCCTAACCTCGCATGCAAGCAAATAGCATTAACACCAGCTTTTTCAGCTTCTCTTGCAACCTCTAAAAAATTTTCTTTTTCTAAGCCCAAACGCATTTTTATGGTAACCGGTTTTTTTGTTGAATTTTTCATTTCTTTTATTATATCTCTAACTAATACAGGAAATTGCATTATGTAGCAACCATATTTTCCTTTTACTGCTTTTGGGACACTACACCCCGCGTTTAAATCATAACCCGCAAAATTATTTAGCAAAGGGTTATTTTCTATAATAGAAATTGCTTGTGAAAAATCTTTTGGTTTACTACCAAACAATTGCAAAAAAACTGGTTTTTCTTTTTTATTAACAAACAACATTTTTTTTGTTTTGTTATTCTTGTGAATAATTGATTTGCAAGAAATTAGTTCAGTGTATTGTAATGAAGAACCATGTTCTTTGCAAAGAGTTCTAAAAGCAATATTAGTAAAATCGGCCATTGGAGCAAGAAAAGCACCTTTCTCTATTTTTAAAGAACCTATTTTCATAAATAATATTTAAATCAAAAGGTTTAACAAAATGGCCAAATAATTTTTTACACAAATCTATTCAACAATGGTTTTAGCAGAAGGATATTCAATATCATTTGAATCTTTTGTGTATTCTAAAAGCGTGTTTGAATTCAAAACAAGTAAAGTATTGTATTCGTCAGCAGCAAAGTACTTTCCTTCTGCCACAAAATCAGGCGGCCACATTGTCGCCGAAACACTATCTCCTTGTTCGAAAGGCGTGCTATCATAATCTTGAGAACACCCAACTTTGGTTTTCAATTTTGTAATAGTCTGGCCATTATAATCTTTTGCAAAAATACTTGTTGCTTCCCCATACAACCCATAATAAGATGTGGACCCAAACCCAGCAGTACTTGTATTTTGAATTGGTGCATGATAAGTATGATCAACATTATAACACATTCTTCCACGTGTATAACCATCATTTACATAGTCGGTATAAACTTTATGCAATGGTGATTCAAGAATAACCCAGTATAAATTTTTTGATGGTTTTACCTTTATAACTTTTGTAATTGTTAAATTTTCTTTGTCTCGCAAGTCAAATATTTCTTGTTTTTCAATGAATTCTAAACCAGAATTTAGTCTTAGTGTTTTTGGATATCCTTCTTCATCAACCATAAACCAAATGTTTCCATTAATATCAATAAAATCAACTTCGTTTTGTTTGTAAATGACATCAATTTTACTTCTTTCATATTTATTTTGTTTTACATAATTTTCTTTTGAATTATTTAGAGTATAAACTTTTTTTCTTTCAAGAACACACCCATCATCTATATCAACTTCAGAAATACAAGGAACAATGTTTCCGTCAATAATTTTCATTTTTGTTTCTCCAACACAATCAATTTCTTTACCTGCTACTTTTATTGCATAAACAGAACTTCCATCAATTTCTTTTATCCAATAATTTCCTTGGTCATCTTTTAATGGGCTTGAGTATTTTTCATCAAATTTGCAATCAATCAAATTAATCTTTTTCATGTCCTCTATTATGTCATTAATATTTGTGTTGTTATCCAATTGTTCAGGTGCAGGTGTTCTTGCAAAACAAGCATTTCTTTGATCCTCATCAGGAATAGGAACACAATAATTAGCATCAGCATAATACTGTGCAAGATTTCTTAGAACAAAAGTTAAATCATAATCACGCAGATTTTTGTTTAATATATTTTCCAAATTGTATTCTGCAAGAATTTCCTTATTTTTGTCAACCACTTTTATACAAGCAATTCCCGCATAATAATCAAACGGAAAAGAATCATAACAAGGATCAATATAATTATAGTGTTTTGCAATATTTAGAAGAATTTTTGCTTTATCTTTTACATTAATATTAAGGCTATTTGTAAAACTGAGCGCATCTTTACTAAACAAACCAGTAAAAGAATCAAAATTTGTTATACAAGAAGAAATCTTTAAAACATCATTCCCCCATAGTTTACAATTTTCTAAAGAAAATCCATTAACATCGATTGAATCTGAAGGGAAATTAAAATTAATTGGATTTGAAGGGATATTATTCACTGACAAAAAAGCTAAATTAACAGGGGCAATAACTTGAACTGTTTTTTCCTTATTTAAATCTTCTAAATTTATTTTAAAAGAATTAAAGCCTTGAGGGGATTTTATAACTAATTCATAATTATCAAATTCAGTAAAGATAAAGTCACCATACTTCCAATTTGTATCAAGAACTTTTATTGTTTCATTTAAACTCGATGCCAGAATTAAACCAGTTGGCACAATAGTCAAAGGAGGACCAGAATTAATTGTAACAAATTCAGGAATACTTCCAATTTGATTAGGATCTATTCTCCAATAAACATAAGGAGAATTTTCCGGTTGCCATGCCCCCCATCCATTAATATTTTCTGTAATATGTTCCAATGAAGACCCCATAACCCCATAACCAATCCCATTTTCAGAAATCAATCCCGCATGCTCATCATTAACCACAATATCACCCGGCAGAGGCATTTCATTTGGAGCTAATCTTCTTAACCCTGGCAATTCTTGAGCAGAATTAAATACATTTACAGTATAGGCGGGCAAATAATATCCAACTGTCTCGCCAAAAAAATCTATTGCAGGCGAACTAGAAAAAGGTAAATTAACCCCCCAACCAGAGTAAATATCATAAGGAAATAAATTACATTTGTACCCAAAAAAAGGATGATTATACACTGATTGATGAGCCCACCCCAAAGAACCTTCATAATATTTTGCTAAGATAGTAAATAACGCCCCATAAGCAAATTCTTCAGAAGATAAATTTTTTAAATTTGCCAGAATTTGAGGAGAATAATCTAATGAATACATACTTAAAACATCTATTAATTTTTGTAAAGCCTCACTACCCCCACCACTATTTTTAAAATCATTAAATGCATTTACCAAATGATCAAAAACAACATCTTTGTTTAATCCTGCAACAAGGCTACCAAAACTTTTTTTTGGCCAAATATTAAATGATTTAAATTTTATAGAAATTCTTGGCGCTGGCTTGTCCGCATTCCACCACGAATGCACTTTAGACATTTCCCCCACATACTTGCATTTTCCGTTCGCACAAACTTTTTTTGCAATTCCTTCTTGTACCCAAATTCCTTTTGTTTCATTAAAATACCATAAAGGCATTTGGTTTGGAGCATTGTTTTGTTGTGCTTCATCTATTTGGAAAGTTATTTTTGCACTTGTCCCATTTTTAAAATCCAAATTGTTTCCTTTTTCGTCTTGAGCAATTATTTTTGCAAAACCATAACTAACAAAAGCAGTTTCTAATCCGTTCTCATCTATCCCTTCAAGTTCTCCTGGAAAATATTGCATGTCTCCTTGTGTGTTAGGATTAAAACCAGTTACAGATAATTCAGCTTCTTCTGGAACAATATTTGTACCAAGTATTACCAAGTCTTCACCATTTAATTCTACTTCAACAATTTTATCAGAAACAATATTGTTTGCATTCAAATCAATCTTTTCAAAATCATTCATTAGAGCCATTATTACATCAAGCTCTTGATCCATACAAGAATTAATTTTTTTGTGTAATGGAACAAAGCCTTCTTTTGAAAAATTTAATGTAAATTCATCTTTGCATTGTAATTCTAAAGAATAAGTGTTGTCATTTAATTTTGAAGATTTTATTGTCGCACCAGTTGCAGTTATTATTGTGTTAGAAAAGTTGGTTGATTCTCCAAAAATAATTCCAGAAATTTGTATTTGTTGAACAGGTGCAAAAAGATTTGGAATATTTATTATTGGAATATCAATATTTGGAATAATTGACCCAATATCAGTCCCAAATAGTGGCGCAATAAATAACATTGCTAAACCAAAAAAAATAAAGCAAAGCAATACTCCTAAAACAAAACCAATTTTCCTAAAAACGCTTTTTAAAAAAAACTCTTTTTTTAAATGATGTTTAAAAACTTTTTTTTGCTTAATATTAAATTCATTCAATAATAAAGCAGTATCATTTTGACTTAAATCAAAATCATAAATTTTTTCTAATTTTTCAGAATCTTTTGTCAAATTAATCTTTTTTACAATTTCGTAAAAACCAATTATTTCTCTTAATTCATTAGGCGGCAAGTTTTCAAACGCCGAAATCAACTCAAATTTTGTAACACCTAGTTTAACGGATTTTAATATATCTTGTTTGATTTTATTATTTAACAATTTTCCACCTAATTATTTAATCATTATTGCATCAATTGCAAAAGCACCATTCTCATTAACAATTATTGGGTTCATTTCTATTTCTTTTATTTCTGGATAAGTTAAAGACAAATTTGAAACAGCTTTAATTACTTTTTTTAGTGAATCAATATCATATTTCTTTTTTGTTCGCGCGCCTTTTAAAACAGCTGTTCCTTTTACTTCTTCAAACATTTCTTCTATATCAGAGTCATTTATTGGAGCAATTTTTTGTGAAACATCCTTCATTATTTCAACAAATATTCCTCCTAAACCAAAAGTAATTATTTTTCCGAATTCGTTTGTAATACTTGAAACAAGAACTTCTTGCCCCCAAATCATTTCTTGTAAGGCAATTTGTTTTGGTTTATTCATTTTTACAAGAATTTTTTGCATTTCAAAAAATATTTTTTTTGCTTCTTCTTTATTAACAATATTCCATTTTACTAAACCCAAATCGGTTTTGTGTGGTATTCCCGAAGAAGCTTTCATTGCTATTGGGAAAATAAATTTGTTTATTTGCTCATCAAACTCTTTTTCGTTTTCAACAAACTCGGTTTTACAAGTTTTGATTCCAAACTCATTTAAAATAGAAAATGCTTGCTTCATGTTTATTACAGAATTTTTTTTGATTAAATTAATTGTTTCTTGTTTTGGAACAATTTTTTGTTCAAAATTTTTTAACACTTTTTTTGATGAATCATACGCTCTTAAACGAGAAAGAGCTTTTATCCCTCGCTCAGGAGTATCAAATTCTACTATCCCATTTTCTCTAAAATGCCTTCTCGCATTACTAACTGCTGTTCCACCCAAAAAAGAACATAATATGGGTAAGCGCGAATTTAGTTCAACAATAATATCTGCTACTCTATCAGGATCAGTCATGCTTTGTGGTGTCAATAAAACATATAATAAATCAACATTTGCATCGTCTTGTAAAACTGTTAAAGCAGTTCTATAATCAATTGGTTTTGCATCCCCAATTAAATCAAGTGGGTTAGAAGGATTTGGATTAATTTCTTTTACAATTTCAATGGTTTTCTTACTAAACATTGGTAAAGTAAAGTTATGATTTGATGCTGAATCAGCAGCTATTACTCCTGGACCACCAGCGTTTGTTACAACTGCTAAACGAAAACCATTTGGCTTTTTTAATTTTGAAAGTATTTTAGCCATGTCAAAAAAACCTTCTATTGAATTCATTCGAATTATGTTAGCTTTTTTGCAAGCAACTGAAAATATATTATCATCAACACTTAATGCTCCTGTGTGAGATGACGCTGCTTTCACTCCTTCAGCACTCCTACCTGATTTCAATAATATTACCGGTTTCTTTTTTGCTAGAGCATAAGCTGATTTTAAAAAATCTGAATTATTTTTTACTGATTCCATGTAAACAAAAACTGCTTTTGTTTTTGGATCACTTGCAAGATAATTAAAATAAGAGCATTCACTCAAAAAAGATTTGTTTCCTGTTGAAATAAACTTGCTAAAACCAACTTTTTCTTTTCTAGCCCAATCTAATATTGCAGTACAAAGTGCACCACTTTGTGATACTAAAGCAATATCTCCTTTTGCAGGAAAGTTTGCTGAGAACGAAGCGTTCAAACCATTTTCACTATTAATTATTCCAAGAGTGTTTGGCCCAACAACATTCATTTCATTTTTTTCAACAATTTGTTTTATTTGTTCTTCGATTTTTTTTCCATCTTCACCAGTCTCACTAAAACCAGCTGTTATTATTACAACATTTTTAACATTTTTTTTAGCACAATCTTCAATTACACTTAAAACAAATTTTGATGGAACAACAATAATGGCTAAATCAATTTTCTTATTTATTTTTGTGATTGATGGAAACGCATCAATACCCAAAATTTTGTTTTCTTTTAAATTGATAGGATAAATTGGCCCTGAAAAATTCGCGTCAATAAGATTTTTTACTATAGCATAACCTACTTTTCCAGGAGCATTACTAGCACCAATTATTGCAACGCTCTCTGGTTCAAACATTTTTTCTAGCATTATAAATTAAACTCTTTTGACTATTAAATACTTATCTTAACAAATTATTTTAATTAAAAAAGCACTCCTTTGTTTTGAATACAATTCCCAAACATGTCAATTGGGTTTGCTCCTGCCCCAAACATTGGAAGAATGTTTGATTCTTCTTCAATTAAACAATCAAGGATTGTTGTTTCATCATTATTTATTGCATTAATAATTCCTTGTTTTATTTCACTTGGTTTTTCAATTGTTATTCCATTAAGCATGTAAGCTTCAGCAAGCTTAGCAAAATCAGGGCTTTTTTGTAAATGAGTGTGAGAATACCTTTTATCTAAAAACAATTCTTGCCATTGTCTAACCATCCCAAGATAAGAATTATTAAAAATTATTTGAGTAGTGTTAATGTTTTCAATTTTGCAAGTTGCTAGTTCTTGTGAAACCATTGCAAAGCTACCATCCCCATCAATGTTAATTACTTTTTCTTGCGGAGCAGCGATTTTTGCTCCAATTGATGCTGGAAAACCATAACCCATTGTTCCACTACCCCCAGACGTAATGAAAGTATTTGGGAGACTTCTTTTTAGGAAGTGCATTGCAAACATTTGGTGTTGGCCTGTCCCAGTAGTAACAATATCTTTTTTTTCAAGAACCATGTTTAATTCGTGAATAATTTTTCTTGGATCAATTTTGTTTGAATTAATATCAATGTTGCAATTACATTCTTTGATAAAATTTTTTATTTTTTCTTGCCAAACATTATTTTTTTTAGAACTAAAGTTGATTATTTTTATTAATTCTTTAAGAATTATTTTTGCATCACCCATAAGAGCAATCTCGTTTTTAACATTTTTATTAATTTCTTTTTTATCAATTTCTATTTGAATTATCTTTGCTTTTTGCGCAAAAAATTTTGTGTTTCCTGTTACCCTATCACTAAACCTACAACCAATAGAAATTATTACATCAGCATTAGCAATTGCATAATTAGCAATTTTTTTTCCATGCATTCCAATTACTCCTAAAGCTAAAGGGTTTTTCTCATCAAAACAACCTTTTCCCATTAATGTTGTTGCAACAGGAATATTTAAGCCAGAAGAGAGTTGATTTAATTCATTAATAGCCATTGAAGAAATTGTTCCACCACCAGCAATTATTACTGGACGCTCTGCTTCCAAAATTTCTTTTGAAGCTTTTTTTATATTATCAAAATCAATAATTGTTTTATCAAAAATTGTTCTTGAATTTTTTTGTTTGTCCGCGTTTTGCATTTGAATATCTTTTGGAATGTCAATTAGAACTGGACCTCTTTGTCCAATCATCGATGTTTGAAAAGCATTATTTATTATTGATTCTATTTGTTCAGCAGAATTAATTCTAAAACTTTTTTTTGTAATTGGCTTTGCAATATCAACAATATTTGTTTCTTGGAATGTTCTTTTACCAGTTAGAGTTGTCGGAACGTTTCCTGTTAAAGCAATTAACGGAACAAAATCCATGTAAGCAGTCATTATACCAGTAATTAGATTTGTAGAACCGGGGCCAGAAGTAGCCATGCAAACACCTGGTTTTTGTTTTATTCTTGCATAAGCATCAGCAGCATGAGCAGCTGCTTGTTCGTGCCTAACCAAAATATGTCTTATTTCTTCTTGGTTAAGTAATTCATCATAAATTGGAATGGTGCTTGCCCCAGGAATCCCAAATATTATTTCAGTTTTATTATCAATTAATATTTGAATTATTTTTTTCGCACCATGCATAGTTTACACATCCATAAAATTTTCACGCACACAAAAAAAGATTTTTATATGTGCTTTAAGCTAAGACCAAGACAACCAGAAGTAGATTTAGTATTGTCTCAAAATTAATCATAGTTATATTGCTTTTTTTGTATTTAAAAACAATAACAAAAATTAGGTGTAACAAAAAATACATCTTGTTTTTAATAACAAATTAACTAAAAGAAAAATTAAATAAAATACTTTAAACAAAAAAAATCAATTAACAAAAATAATTAACAAAAAAAATCAATTAACAAAAATAATTAACAAAAAAAATCAATTAAAAAAAAGAATTTGTTAAAATAAAAAAAATAATTAATAAAAAATTAATTCATAAAAAAATAAAATTAACAAAAAAAATCAATTAAAAAAAAGAATTTGTTAAAATAAAAAAAATAATTAATAAAAAAATTGTTGAAAAAGATTATTCTTCTTCAGCAAAGGCTTTTATTTCATCAAAGTTTTCTACTATTAGCCTTGCTTTTCCTTTTCCAAATTGAAAAGGATATTTATCATCTTCAGCTCTCATTAATTTTATTAATTTGTTTCCTTTGAACTCACCATATTCTACAACCATTAAAACACCTCTTTAAAATAATGGGTTAAACAAACCTTAAAAAAGTAATCTTCTCAAATGCATTTCTTGTAAAAACGATTAATAAAACAACTAATTTATTAAATTCAAATACTTTATTCTTTTGATAATTATGAATGCGTTTAACAACAAAAAGTATTTGGAAAAAGAATTTGTTGAAATAAAAAAAAGAATCCAAAAATTTGATAAAACATATATTGAGATTGGTGGACACTTGTTAACTGATAATCATGCTAAAAGAGTTTTGCCAGGATATAATCCAAAAAACAAATTAAAATTAATAAAAAAATTGCCCAACAAGGGTTTTGTTTATTGTGTTAATGCTAATACTCTTGACAAGGGAAAAACTTGGGGTAACACTACAAAAACAATTGAAGAAATTTCTTTAAAAGAAATTGAATTATTAAAAAAAGAAGGTTTAGAATTGTTATGTGTAGTACTTAGCTTGTACTCACACGCAAAAAAGTCATCAACCTTCAAAAAAAAATTAGAGAAAAAAGGTTATCTTGTTTTAACAACAAAAAAAATAAAGAATTACCCAAATAACTTAAAAGAAATAATGGGCAAAAATGGTTTTGAAAAACAACCCTTTCTTGAAACTAAAAAAAATAATATTATTGTTACTGGTATTGGAGCAAATAGTGGTAAATTGTTTTTTTGCCTTTCACAAGTATTCCATCAAACAAAAAAAGGCGTTAATGCGGGTTATTTTAAAATAGAGACTTTTCCAGTTTGGAATCTCTCATTAGACCATGAGTTAAATTTGGCTTACGAAGCAGCAACAGCAGACATACAAGACAAACTAACAATTGATAAATTTCACAAAAAAAAATATGGAATTTTAGCTGTTAATTATAACAGAGATATTGAGGCTTTTAGTGTTCTAAAAAAATTAATTAACAAAATTACTAGAAAAGAAAACAAGATGAGAAAATATTTTTCTCCCACAGACATGGGAATAAATTTTGTTAAAAACGGGATTATTGATGATGAAAAAGTTAGAGAATCTTCAAGAAAAGAAATTTTGTGGAGAAAAAAAAATTTTGAGAAAAAATTTAAAGAAAAACAAGTTAATAAAAAAACTTTGGAAAGAATGAATGAAATTATTAAAAAAATAAATAAAAAAAAATTAAATTCTTAGTACATACTAATAATAATTGAAAGAATTTAATATTATTATGAATATTAAAAAAATCACTGCAATAGTTCACCCATTATTTCATGAAAAACAATCTTTTGTTGAAAATAACAATAAAATACAAGAAAAAATTGCTAAACACCAATTTGGAACAATGGGACAACTAGTAAATAATTCTCAAAATTCAGAATTAGTTGTTTTTGTTAAAACAAATTTTATTAAAGGAACAAGCTTATACAAACAACAAGAAAGATTTGTTAGATGGGCACAAAAAAAAATTGGAAATAGGTTTATTAGCACAGCATATGATTTTGGAAGCCCTTTAAAAACAAGGAGTAATTCTTTTTACTTGACACAAGCACAATTATTTAAATTTTCTTTTGCTTCACGAGTAAAAATTAATCTTACTGGTGAATTAAAGGATTCTGGGCAATGCATTAACCAGACTTTTAAAAATTTGGAAGAGATTTTAAAGAGAAAAGGAATCAAAAAAATACAAAAAAATGTTTTACCGAGTGCAAAAAGTTTTAGACAAGCTAGCGCAATTTCTATTGGTTTAATGAAAAAAAGGTTAAGAGAGTTTTCACAATGGAGAAGAAAACAAACACCAAAAAAAAAATCAAAAAAATTATTAAATAAATAAAAAAAAACTTAATTGAACTTATTTAAAATAAAAAAAATAATTAAAAATTTAATATGAAAAATAAGATTAAATAAAAACTTAGATTAGTACTCAATTATTCAAGTAGCCAATTAAAAAAATATTTTTCACTATTTGAAATATACTAAACACTTAGCTTTTAAGCACATATAACATTTTATTTATTATGAAAGAAGAATGTGGTGTTTGTGCTTTTGTTGGAGAAAACGCTGAGAAAAACATTTATTTGATGCTTGTTCAATTACAACATAGGGGCCAATTATCCGCAGGAATGACTACTTTTCACCCTAATGAAAAACACTTGTTGAAAACGCATAAAGGACTTGGTTTAGTAAATAGTTCTTTCAAAGCATTTGATGAAAACAAATTTAACCAATTATTAGAAAAACATAAATCAAAAAGAGGTATTGGTCATGTTAGGTACTCTACTATTGGTCAAGACGAATTAGAATTTGCTCAACCTTTTGAGAGAGAGCATGGTAAGAAAAAAAGGTGGTTTGCATTTGCTTTTAATGGAAACATAGCAAATTACTCGGAATTAAAAAAAGATTTAGAGGAAAGCGGGTATCACTTAATACGAGAAACAGACACTGAAATTATTCAACATTTGATTTCAAAATACTCTAAAGAAGAACCAAATAATCTTAGAAATGTTTTTCAAAGAATAGCAGAAAAAATTGATGGTTCTTATTCAATTGTTTTTATTAATGCTGAAGGAACGATTGTTGCTTTGCGTGACCCGCTCGGAATAAAACCATTGTGTTATGCCAAAAAAAATAATGAGGTTGGTATTGCTAGTGAGAGTGTTGCTCTTGCAAATGTTGGTTTTCATGAGATAAAAGAAATTTTGCCCGGAGAAATTATAATAATTGATAAAAAATTAATTAAACAAAATTATTTCAAATCAGAAAAAAAAGCTTATTGCATGTTTGAATGGGTTTATTTCGCTCACCCAGCATCCGAAATAGAAAACAAACTCGTTTACAATGTCAGATATAATTTGGGTAAAGAACTAGCAAAATTAGAAACACAAAAGATTGATAAGAATTGTGTTGTTGTGCCTGTCCCTGATTCAAGTAAACCAGCAGGAGATGGTTTTGCAGAGCATTTAAATTTGCCTTCAAAAGAAGGTTTGATTAGGAACCGTTATTTGGGTAGAACATTTATTGAAACAAAGGATAGAGCAGATAAAGTAAGACAAAAATTTAGTATTGCAAAAGAAGTTTTTGAAAACAAAAAAGTTTTTTTAGTTGACGATAGTATTGTAAGAGGCAACACAATGAAAAATCTTATTAATTATATAAAAGAATTTGGGAAACCAAAAGAAATTCATGTTAGAATTTCTTGTCCAGAAGTAATGTTCCCTTGTTTTTATGGAGTAGACATGGGTTCAAAAAAAGAGTTTATCGCAAATGATAAATTAGGAAGACAAAAAAGAATTGAAGAAGTGAGAAAAGAAATTGGAGTAGACTCTTTAATTTACCAACCAATAGAAAACCTCGTTAAAGTTATTGGTTTAAAAGAAAAAGATTTGTGTTTAGCATGCTTAAATGGTAATTATCCAACAAAAAAAGGTTTAGAATTAATGAAAAAAGACGATTTTAATGTGAATTACCACACCCTAAAGGGTGTGGCTTCTTTATGATGCGCGTTTAGTACGCGCTTAGGTTTGTTTGATGGATATCTTCTTGGTTTTTAACGTATTGTTTGGTTGTTTCTAAATCTACTGAACCAATACTTCGATAAAATTTTCCTCTGCTCCACATGTGTCCTTTTGTGTATCTATTTCTTAGATTTGGATGTTTTTTGAAATACTCGTATGATGATCTTCCTTTCAACAAATTTGTTGCTTTTGCTAAACTGATTTCTGGATTTACATGCACTACCATATGCACGTGATCTGGCATAACTGCTAACTCCTCTATTCGCATTTTATGTTCTTTTGCAATTTGTTGCAAAATATTTTCCATATCTTCTTTACTACCCTCTTTTCTAAAAACGTTAAATCTATATTTAGGACACCACTCTATATGATATACACATTGATAGATTGCGTGGGCTCCGCTCACTAAATCATTCATGTTTGAAAAACTCCTGTGCAGTTCCAAAGTGGCGCGGCAGCGCCACGCTGCGCAAAAAAGATACTACTTAGAAATAGATAATTAGCTCGCTTTCATCCGCACCTTAAAAGGTGCAGTTTTCTCGCTCGACTAGATAATTAAAAATATTTGATAGAATTTTAAATTCTTCACACACAAAATACTTAATGGAAAAAATTGCTATTGTTAGTTCCTTACAAGACGAAGCTGGAAAAAACATTGCTGAACAATTAAAAAAAATAGGAATACCAAAATGGGCTAATTATTATGATTTTGAAGAAGATTCTATTTTTCTACCATTAGAAAGAGTTAGGGAAGAAAATATTATTGTTCTTTCAAAACACCAAAGTGTCGCTGGGAAAAAAAGTTTAACAACCCACTCAATAGGAAATTTTTCTAAAGCAGAATTTGGTGGAAAAGAAAGAACTCTTTGTGGAGCACTAGCAAAAACAAATACAAATTTTTTAAGAGAATTAAATACAAAAAATAAATTCGTTAATGAAGAATTCTTGGTTTGTTATGAGGCAACACACCACGGGCCCTTTACAAACAAAAATGTTTCTTTTATTGAACTTGGTAGTTCCTTAACAGAGTGGAATAATGAAGAATACGCAAAAATTATTGCTGAAACCGTTGTTAATGTTACTTTAAAAAAAAACAATGATAAAATAGTTATTGGTTTAGGTGGAGGACATTATGCACCAGACTTTAGCAAACTTGCTTTGAGAAAAAATTATTCTTTTGGACATATTTGCCCACAATACGCACTTGATTTTTTGGATGAAGATTTATTAGAACAAATGATTTCTAAAAGCAAGGCCGAGCAAATAGTTCTTGATTGGAAAGGATTAAAACAAAACAAGGAGAAAGTTGTTTCTTTGTGTGAAAAATCTGGTTTAGGGTTTGAGAGAGTTCAAAGATTATTGAAATGAAAAATATTAATTAATAATTCTAACTTATCTTTTTTCTTTTCTTATTTTCTAACTCAATCAAATAATTTTGATTTAAGATCAGTCCAATACATTTTAGGAATTGTTACCCCAGTAAGAACGGTCCCTGTTTAAAAAAATAAAATTTATTAGAAAAAAACTATTCTAAAAGCCACTTCCAAACTGGCTTAACAACAATCTTTACACCATCAACAACAAACTCTCTTTCTTGATCATAAGTCAAAAGCAACCCCCTCTTCAACTTATAACTCTTACAAGCCTCAACCAAACCACTAACTTCTCTTTTTTCATTCTCTTCATTCAAAGAATAACAAACCTGAATCGCCCTAACAATTTTCAAACCCTTTTTTATTACAAAATCACACTCTTTCTTTTCTCTATGATAAAACACTTCATTATCCCTTGACTTCAAATCAATTAAAACAAGATTTTCTAATGTTGAACCATTATTTTCAGAAAATTTAAATCCAACTTCTTTTAAAAAACCAATATCTGAAGAATAAAATTTTCTAGAATTCAAAATTTGTTTCTTATACGAATAATTAAATTTCCTCACTTCAATAAAAAGAAAAGAATTCAAAAAATACCCCAAATATTTCTTAACAAGACTTTTAGAAGAAATTCCTGCCACTTCACCCATTTTTGAATAGGAAATATCTCTTCCAACCGCATTAATTAAATAAGTTGCAAGAATTTTAAGTTCCTCAACATTTTGTAAACTATACCTTGAAACAATATCCCTATAAAAAATATCAGAATAATACTGTTTAATTAAAAAAGAATCATTTTCTTGTACTACAAGTGGAAAACCACCTAACAAAAAATAAGATTTAAAAGCACGTTTTATAGATGCTAATTTACTTGTTGAACTAAAATCACTTGGAATATTTCTAAACCTAAGAAATTCCTTAAAAGAAAAAGGACTTAAATAAACCACAATATTTCTACCAGTTAATGCTGTTGCTATTTCTGAACTTAATAATTTAGCATTTGAACCGGTAACAAATATTTTAATGCCTTGTTCATACATTCTATTCAAAAATTTTTCCCAACCAGGAATCACTTGAATTTCATCAAAATAAAAAACAAAATCCTTAGGATTTGATTCTAAAAAAAGCTCAAAAAGTGAATTAAAATCATCTGAGGAAAAATTAACAACCCGCTCATCATCAAAATTAAAATACAAAAAATCTTTTTTTAACTCTTTATTAATTAACTGTAATAAAGTAGATTTGCCACACCGCCTAATACCAGAAATAATAACAATTTGTCTAGTCTTTAATAATTTAGATAAATCTAAATCTCTTTTAATTAATGGTTTATTTTTTAAGAAAAATTCTTTTTGATCAGCCATTATTAGTTTTAATTTTTCTTTATCCACACAAATAGTAAAGAACGATTGATATATAAATCTTTCTTTCTAAAAGAACGCTTTTAATACTATTAAATCATGAAAAAATACAAACCACCATTCTTCACTGTGCCAAACATTTAATGTTTTTTTATATTCAAAAACTGAAAGTTTTTGATTTTTAAAATCACCAGATTTTAATCCTTCAAAAACTAACAAGGCATCATTAGAATCTATAAAAACACCTTATCTTAAATAGTATAAAAACACTCCACGAGTGCCATACCAGTAAAACAATTAAAATTAACCAATATTTTTTAAAAACTCTTTTTTTATCCTAAAACAATTCGCATGCTTAAAATGTCCAAAATAAGAAGCTTTAGTTGATTCGAATTGCTTTTTATCAAAATCATCTAACTCTTTATTTTTTACTAATTCATTATAACTACTTATTTTTTTCTTGAAATTTGTTAAAACCCTTTTTCTCACATAAACAGAATAAGGTCTTATAATATAACCAAGAAAATCAATCCCATTAGTTAGAGGTAAAAGAATTGATTCTTTTTTCAAATCAAGTAGCAAATTACTTTTAACAAAAAACAAAATCCTAAAAAAACAATCTAACAAAAAACTTTTGCTTTTTGAAAGCAAAATAAAATCATCAACATACCTAACATAATGTTTGATTCTCAATTTTTGTTTTATAAAAAAGTCAAGTTCGTGCAAATAAATATTGGCAAAAAACTGGCTGGAATAATTACCAATAGGCAAACCCTTGTTTTTTTCTGTATTGAATAAAGATTTGTGTTTCGGAATTTTTTCCCAATATTTTTCTCTTGATTTTTTAACAAAATTTTCTTGAGGACAAGAAAAAACAATTATTTTTAACAGAAAAATTAATTCTTCTTTTTGATTAAAAGAAAACAAATCAGAAGAGACAACTCTCTTTTTTATTAATTTAAAGAGTATTTTCTTATCAATACTCATAAAAAAATTCTGTACATCTAGTTGTAAAAAATAACCCCTTTTATAAGATTTCGAACTATTCTGATAGGATTGAGTAAACTTTTTTAAACACTTAACTGCTTTATGCGTTCCTTTCCCTTTTCTACAAGCATAACTATCAAAAATAAACCTTTTCTCATAAATCTTTTCTAATTCTTTTACCAAAATATGGTGGACTATTCTGTCTCTAAAATCAGCTGCAAAAATTTCTCTTGGTTTTGGTTTTAAAACAACAAAACAAACAGAACGCCTCGGAACATAAGTCTTATTGTTTAAAAAAGAATGTAAATCGAAAAGATTTTGCTCTAAGTTCTTTTCAAACTTTAAAGCATTACTATTATTTCTTTTTCCTTTCCTACATTCCTCGTAAGCTCTGTAAATGTTTTCTATCCCAAGGATTGTGTCTTTTTCCGAACGAACACACCTAACTCCGTTGTTGTTGTCGTTAGTCTTATTGTCGTTGTTGATATTACCATTGTTGGAATTCAAGTTGTAAGCGTTACTAGTATTACTAGGAACAGTAGAACTATTTTGTGGAATATTCATAACTAAAAAAACCTCAGTCTTAATAGTGTCTTTTTCGCCTCACAAATTTTTTTTGGCATATGGCTTTCCACATCAAAAAGCACCTAACCATTAAACACTCTTATCCCAAAGGATAAAATTCTGGGCACAATTCTGTTTGCTTTCTAACAACTTTGTTGTTAGTACCCACTAAATTAGTGAGAATAAATTACTAACACACTTTTTTATTGGACACTATTACTCCAACCATTTGCTTGCTTTGCTAAATCAACTATTAAACCAGTTGAATAAATATAAGAATTAAAATTATGAAAAACCTTCGCTTCCTTACACAAACGAACAATCATTTTTAATTCCTCAACCAAAACAACCAACTCTCTTAAAACAATTTTTTTATCAACAAGAGAATTTGCTTTTGCAATACAAACACATATTTCTCTACTCTTATTTCTCAAATCACTTCCAAGAGTATATTTATTATACCTAGAAAAATTCTTCACAATCTTTTCAAAATACAATGCTAAATCAAACGCTTTCTTATAAATCGACAAACTATCATATTGAGCCATACACAAACACCACTTTAAAATTTTCGTGCCGCGCCCTTTCGGGCACTTTCTTTTTTCATCTCCCACTTAACCTCTAAACATAAAATTTTAAATCATCAAATTTTTAACTTTCCGAACGAACACACCTAACTCCGAACTTGTCGTCGCTAGTCTCATAGGCGGAGAGGATACCATCGAAGGAATTCAGGTAGTACGCGTAACCAGTAGAGCTAGGAACAGTGGTGCTTGACCAATAACCAAAACAAGTCGAATTCCAACCAGTTTGAGTAAAAACACTATTCAAATAACTCGAAGAAGGGTAACTCATGTCAGGCAAAGTTGCTAACTCAACAAAAGAAGGAACTCTCCAGTCACCAACACTAGAACCGTCAGTCAAACCATCAACACCATTAGCAAGAGTACTACAATAACTCAAAGCACTCTCCCCACTCTCCCAAGTAACAGTCTTACAAGTACCCCCACTCATTCTATGATTCTTCTGCCAACACAAACCAGTATGATTATCTAAAACAGTCCCACCACCACAACCATCAGCAGTATAACTTTTTGCAGTACCATCCTGCTCTTTATCATCCAAATCCCCAACATCATAACTAGTTGTTTGACCACTATGAAGTTCAACCGCAAAAGGGCATTGATCAGCTAACATATTAGCATTAACAGTGTAAGGCGTGCAATCAAAAAAAACTTTTGAAGGATAACGCTCTGTTTTTGTCAAACCTTGACGAGTAACATAAGTAACAACCAAATCCTCTTGCAAAATCTTTCCTTCCTCACACACTGTTTCAGCATCAACTACAAAATACTTTGAACCACCCTGAGCCAAATCCTCTGAAAACAAAACCTCTTCACCACCAAGCTCAATCTTACTAATAGTCAAAATATTGCCAGTATTATTCAACAACTTAACAGCAAACTCTCCATCACTATTAACCATTGACTCGGTAACACCAATACTAGAAGACATTACAGCCAACTCACTAGAATCGCTAGAAACACTAGAACCAGAATCAAGAAAACCAACTAACAAACCAACAACCACAAGAGAAATAACAATAACAACACCAATTATTACAAGGTATTCTATGGTTCCTTGTCCTTTAGAATTTTTAACAAAACACTCACCAAAAAACATTTTAACTACACCCCTAAAAAAAACCATTTTTATTAATAAAACAAAAGAACATTCACATATATATATATATATATTTGTTTGAAAAATTGGAAAAAAATTATTTTACCCAACACTTCACTTCAAAACCCATTCTTTTAATCACAATTCTCACTTTTTTTATAATTGCCCAAATCCTTCAAATCCAATAATAAAAAACCACTAATTTTTGGTTTTGATTTAAATGATTTCGCAAACAAAATTTATCCAACCACGAGTTTAATCAAAAAATAATTAGTATAATTACAATTATATTATCAAACTGTTTTTTTATCAAAAAAATAATCAAATCATTTTATTGATTGGATTTTTTTTATTATTTTTATAAGAAATGATAAAAGATTTTCTTTAAATACAACATAATCTTTTTTGTTCAACTCAATAAGCAACAATAATTCTATATCATCATCACTTTTTAAAAAATCTTGGGTTTTTTCTTGGAGTATTTTAATTGATCTTAAAAGATGCTTATCAACATATTGAATAAAACCCTCTGAACTTAAAACCTTCCTTTTAATTAAGCTAGTATTTATTTTATTTAAAGGACAAAGTTTGTCAAGAAGATACAAATCAAGAATATCCCTTTCTTTTAAAGTATTTCTAGTCAAAATCGCGCGTACCTTTTCAAGCATCACTTCACGAATATCATATTGGAGAATACTTACCTTTACAAGATCATAATTTATTACATTGAGTCGCTTTTTTTCAACCCCCAAAAATTCAGCAAAATTAAACAAACTATCTTCCTTGCATTTAAATACCAAATCTTCAATAAAATTAATCTCAATCTTAACCACTTCTTCATTTGAATTAATAAGAGAGGTATAATACAAATACAATTTGTACACTGAGCGATCATTCAAAATTTTTACATATTTTGCATTTGTTCTACTAGTCTGAAAATCAAAACCGTTTTGATCAGCAATTTTTTTAAACGCTTCAATAAGAGGAATAATAGTTTTCTTTATCCTAGCTTCACGCGTTTTTCCTTTCAAAAGACGAATTTCTTTAGAATCCTTATGAGTAAAATCAAGATCCACACTAATACGATGATAATTTAGATATTTTTTTGTAAGAAGCGTTCCACCTTTAAAAATAAGTCCTTGTAATTGAGTTTCTTGTGTTTTTAATTTTTGATAAGAACTAAGAACTTTAGAAAGCACATAATCTTTCTCAATAGATTCAAGAGAAATATTTTTCTTACTTTGAATTAATTTTCCATAAATAGCAAACTCTGTTTTATCCATTTAATTCAACCTTTGCTTTTAAAAAGCTTGGAACTTTTAACAAATATTTTTTTAATTTTTGTTTATTTTTCTTATCTAGCAAATCTAAAGGAACTTTCTTTTTATAATAAACAAAATCAATAATAGTTTTTTCAATGTCGGAATAATTCCAAACAATATTTTGAGAATTTTTTAACTCACAAACACCAAAAAAAAGATCTTTACGCATTTTTTTGAACAAAAACACTTGATTAAATATATTAAAAGAACCAGAAAATTTAGAATTAATAATAATTGTCCTGTTTATTGCTTGCCAAACAACTTTATTTTGCACAAGCGCACTTTCAAGTCCTAAATACCAATCAATATTTAATTCATTTAATATAATATACATCATTTCCAAAGGAGCCATTTTATTAAAATCTTTCTCAACTTCCTCAGCATCCCTTACATAATAATATTTTTTCCAAACATATAATATTTTTTTTGACTCACGAAGACTCCTAAACAAAGCAAAAGTAGAACAAGAATTAATCGTTTGATTTAAATGTGAACAAATTTCTTTTTTTGAAACAACTTTCTTTTTAAGACCATCAAGTGCTTGACGTGCAAGAAGATTATCATCAAGAGTCATACAAACAAATAACCTTATTAAACTTATAAATATGTCGTTTCAAAAAAAACGTAAATAACCGTTTTTTTAATAACAAAAAAATAATGCTTTTATTTAATACAAACACAAACCAAAAGCTTTCTTATAAATTGGTAAAGAATCGTATTGAGCTATAAAAAAATAATTTTAATACAAATTATCAAATATTTTTTTGCCATCATTTTCTTCCAAGAATTTTTTTCTCTCATTCACATACTCTTGTATTTTTTTTGCTATGTCTGGAGTAACGTGTTTGAATCTTCCTTGTATCATTAAATATTCTTCAACAGGAATTTGCGTTGGCTTTGCACTTAATTTTAGAACACCTTCTTCAATCTCGTATATGGGTGAAACCCACGAGTCAAGCGCTTTTTTTGCAACGTCAATAGTACTACTTGGATCTATTTTCCACCCTGGAATACAAGGAACTAAAACATGTAAAAAACTCGGACCATTCACTTTCAAAGCTTTTTCTACTTTGCTTTTCAAATCAATTAAATTTGTTACACTAGCAGTTGCAACATAATTTAATCCGTGGGCTGCAACAATAAAAGGCAAGGGTTTTTTTGGTTGTTGTTTTCCTTTAATTATTTTTCCTGCTGGGCTAGTAGTAGTGCTTGCATAAGGGAATGTTGCTCCGCTTCTTTGTATTCCCGTGTTATGTACTACTATTCCGTTTGCTATAAAATTGTGTTCTCCTTCTACTCGCAAGTCAAGTGTTGGCTCTACTCCCTTTTTTTCTATTGAAATAATTTTTTTTGTTTCAAAGTACTCGTTCCCAAATAAATAATTTCTTTGTTTGTTTTGGTTAGCATATTTTAGTAATGCTCCTTGTTTTGAACTAAAACAAACATAACCATATGTTGATTCTTTTAGCAATGCTCTTTTTACTACGAGAGTTCCTTCTTTTTTTGTTTGTGAATGAATTTTTCCAACTCGCACATCCATTGTTTGAAGTAATAGTCTTAATGTTCTTAAAAGTTCAAAACTTGCTGAAACATACCTATTACTTTTTCCTATTTTGTATCCGTCAGAAAGCATTAATCCTTCAACAAAAGCTTCTTTTTCTTTTAATGGCAGAGTAAAAACCCATTGTGGAATTATTTTGTTTTTTGCGCCTTTTCCAAAGCCAAGGGAATCAAAAAACTTTGCTACGTTTATTGAATTAATATGTAATTCATTATCATTTTCGCTTAAACAATTACTCCACAACAAGTTTTCTATTAATTGTTTTGCTTCTTTTCTTCCTTTAATTTTTTTTGGGAGAGCAAAACCAACTTCGGCCTTGTTTATTCTCGTCCAACCATCTCCAACATATATTCCAAGTAATTTCATTAATTCAATGGAAGAATTTTCTGGCAAATTAACTTCATTTATTTTGTTAACTTTATAATCACCTTTTTTTGATAAAACTATTTTAGAAAAATTAAATGGTTTTCCTTCTAAACCTTTTTTTAGTGAAACTATTTCGTCCCCAATTTTTAATTCTTCAACCATTTTCCAAACGAAATTGTTTTGCCCTTGTTTTCCATTTCTTTGTAGTACTAAGAAGGGATGATTTCCTGTTGCTTTTATTGTGTTTGAATTAGTATTAATTTCAAAAACTCTTTTTTTACCATTATCAAATACTCCAACACATTTTTTTAGAACTAGTTCATTTGTTTTTTGACCGAAAGCATAAACTTCGTCCCCAACATTTATTTCAGTAATTTTTTTAAGTCCGTCTTTTGTCATTATTAATGCGTCTAAAGCCAAGCAATTCATGTAAGCTTCATTGTCAGTTACAATATACAAAATTTTGTGGCCTCTTTCTACTGCTCCTGAAAGTGCTCCAAATCCAATGTCAAACATTGCTCCGTCTCCGCCCATCGCAATAACGTTTGTTTCTTTATCTCCTTTCGTATTTAATGCTGCCCTGATTCCTGATGCTACTGCTGCTGCGTTTTCAAATGCGCAGTGCACGAATGGAATTTCCCAACTTGTTTCTGGATATGGTGTTGAAACTACTTCCATGCAACCAGTTGCTTGTGCTACAATTGTTTTTCTTCCAGCTGCTTTTAGTATGTGTCTTAGGGCTAGTGCTTCTCCGCACCCAGCGCATGCCCTGTGCCCGCTTGCAAAAAGTTCTTCTTCATTAATTCCCATTACAGCCATAATCATCCACCAATAATTAATTTTTTAATAAAAATATTTTTTTGACTTAAATTATTTGAGCCAAACTCCTTTCCCACCTTTTTCTAATATTTCAAATGCTTTTTTTATCCTTACAATGTCAATGTCTCTTCCACCTAAACCAGAAATAAATCCTTCTACTTTTACTTTTTCATCTTTTAGGGCTGCTTTTACATCTAATGTAATTGCTCCTTCGCTTCCAAGTGAAACGTGTCTATCAATTATTCCCACTACTTTAAGATTTTTGCAAGCATTAATTATTTCTTTTACAGGGAAAGGCCTAAATGTTTTTAGTTTTATTAAACCAACTTTTTTTCCTTTACTCCTTAATTCTTCTACTACTACTCTTGCTGTTCCAACGCTTGTTCCGTTTGCTATTAATGCATATTCTGCATCATTCATTTCTATTAATTCTATTAAACCATTTCCATAACTTCTACCAAAAACACTAGCAAATTCTTTGTGAACTAGCGGAATTTCTTTTAATGCTTCTTGCATAGCTATTTGTTCGTGTTCGTGGAATTCAAAAAAACTATTTGGGAATGCTATTGGCCCAAAAGTTTTTGGATTATTTGTGTCCAAAATATCTTTTGGATTGTATTTTGGTAAGAATGAATCAACTTTTTCTTGTTCTTCTATTTGTACTGGTTCATAAACATGGCTTAATGCAAAACCATCAATACAAACCATTACAGGCAAGGAAACATTTTCTTTTTCTGCTATTTTGTAAGCCATTAAAATTGTGTCAAACGCTTCTTGGCTTGATTCACAATACATTTGTATCCAGCCTTGGTCGCGTTCACTCATTGCGTCAGAGTGATCATTCCAAATATTTATTGGACCACTAATAGTTCTGTTTGCTACACTCATTACTGCTGGAAACCTTGATGCCGAAATAATTGGGAGTATTTCGTGCATTAATGCTATTCCGTTTGATGCACTTGCAGTGAATGCTCTTACGCCTGTTGCATAAGCTCCAAATAATGCACTTGCAGCACTATGCTCTGATTCAACATTAATCATTTCTGCTTTTAATTCTCCGTCATTAATAAATTCACTAATTTTTTCTGGTACAAGAGTACTTGGTGTTATAGGGTACATGGGGCAAACTTTTGGCCTGCAAAGTTTTACTGCTTCCGCAATCGCATCACTCCCACTTATTACAATTTTTTTAACCATGCATTTCACCATTAATTTTTTTCTTCAAAAATAAATTTTTTTTAATTAAAATTATTTTTCCTCCACTTTGTGACTAATACATCTTACTGGGCACACTTTTTCACAGATTAAGCATCCTTTACAATAATCATAATTTATTTCAAAGAACCCGTCTTTTGTTTTTCTTATTGCTCCATCAGGACAATTCATCCAACATTTACCACACTTAATACATTTTGATTTATCAATTGATGGTTTAAATGTTCTCCAGTCACCAGTCTTATATTTTTTTGTTGAACCGGGTTCTCTAATCACTGCACCTTTACTAAAACCTAATTTTTTTTCAATCATTCTTTGCCACCCGCCGATTTGTAAACTTTTCTAATTGCTTCTAAATTTTTTTCTATGATTGGTCCTTTTGAACCCATTTGTTCATAAATTGCTTTTTCAAGTCCAACAAGAGACACTTCTTTTGTTACTGCAGCAAATGCTCCAAGAGCAGCAATATTTACAAATGGTTTACCAATTTCTTCAAGAGCAATTTTTGTAATATCAACGCACACAACTTTTGCTTTTGTTTTTATATTAAGTTCTTCTGGTTTTTTATTTGAATTAATTATTATTGTATCAAAAACATTTTCTGTTAAACCATTTAGAAGAGTTGCATCAAGAACTATTGCATAATCTGCTTCATAAACTTGTTCTCGTAGATTTATTTTTTGTTCATCAATTCTTGCATAACTTCGAACAGGTGCACCCATTCTTTCAACACCAAAATTTGGGAAAGCTTGAGAAAATTTTCCATCAATAAACGCAGCAATTGCTAGTACTCTTGAAGAAGTTACTGCTCCTTGGCCACCTCTCCCCAAAAAAATTATTTGTTTCATTTTATCACAAAAATTTTTAATATAACAATAAACCAAAACTTTAGTTTAACTAACATTTTAATTCAATAAATGTTAAAAAAGTAATGTATTTCAATTATAAAAAGTTAATTCAACAAAGTTTAAAAAGCAAACTAACAGACGAAATTGTATTCGTTTATTGACGAACAGGGTTTATTTCTTTCCAATAAATTCTGTCACCAAATTGTGTCCTTGAATTAAAACCCATTCTTTTTAATACATTAAATCCACCAGTTGCTTCAAATCTAACATAATTCACTCCGGCTTTTTTTAATACATCAAGTGCTTCTGCAACAATTTGGGTATAAAGTCCTTTTTCTCGCATTGTTTTTTTGACAAAAGCATCTGAAAAACTCGCTTGCGAGTAATCACCAATTCTTTGTATTTTAATATTTAGTTTTCCTATTTCAGAACCATTTCTTTCAAGACTAATTAATACTGAATTTTTTTTTGGGTAAAAAAAAGTTTTTTGTTTTATTGGTTTTCCAACACCCCTTATTATTCTTTCATGAAAATTTGGTCTTGCACCAACACTATTTTTTTTAACCACACTTTTTTTTTGTTTAATAGAAACGTGCATCCCACTAAATTTTTTTGGAACTATTTTTTTTATAGGCATAATTATAACTTGATTTTTGTACTTTTTATTTCTTTTCCGAGTAAAGAATTTTCTAGATTCTTTTCAACAAACAAAGAAAATATTTCAGCGGGAACCCCGCTAAGTGTTTCAGCTAATTTTTCTAATTTTCCTTTCATTCCACCAGTAACATCAACTGAATTAGATTCTCCACATTGATTTAGAACTTCTTCTAAATTTTCTTTATTTATTTCTTCAATTAAAATAGCACTTAAATCAATTTTGGGGTCTGCTGTAAAAATTCCATCAACATCTGTTCCCATCAAAACTTTTTTTGGAGCCAAATGTTTTGCTGTTTGCGCAATTACTTGGTCGCCCGACATTACACTCCACCCAAAACTTTTATCAGGAACCATTGTCCCAGTAGTTATTGGAATTATTCCTTCTTCTAAACATTTTTTGTATTCTTCTAAATTAAACGAGATTACTTTTCGTTCGTTTTGAACACAAATATCTGTTCCTAAAATTAGTTTTGATTTTATTCCAAATTTTTCAAGTGCTTTAATTGTTTCATTTCCAACATAAGCACAATCTTTTTTTGTTTTTTCTACACCTTCTTCTTGTTCTCGCGTTTCTATTTTTCCATTTAAATTATAATTTACAACATTAGTGTGTCCAAATGGCCCAACACCACAAACAAGAATTATTTTTAAATCAGGATTTTTATCAAGTGCATTTTTTATTTCTTTGGCTGAGCGATTTAGAATTTCATAATTCATTTCAAATTTATTATCAGCTTTTTTTGTGATTGAAGAACCACCAAGTTTTAGAATTACTAAGTTATCCAAAATAATCACTCAAATTCAATTGTCCCTTCTTCACCATTTACTTTTGCTTTCTTTACATCTTTTAATTTTTCAATATCAATTTTATCAATGCATGAAATTTCAGAAATTATTGCTCCAACAGCAACTATTGTTTCACATTCTTTATTCACTAAAGCTAACGGAGCTGTTCCTTGTTTTTTCATTCGATATAGTGCATAACTTCCAACAGTTGAACCTTTCCCTTGAGGAAAAACTAAAACTTTCCCAGTAATACATACCCCTTCAAGCGGGTGACCGCTTTCTGCAACTATTCCAGTATCTGGATTCACTCCTCCAAAAAAACTAATTCCTTCTGTTGTATAAAGTACTTCGCCTTCTGCTTTTCCTTTTGCAATTGTTCTTCCTTTTAGTGTACTCATTCTACCACTTCTCCACATGCTTCTTTTACTAAGTTTTCAATTGACATTATTTTTACTTTAAAATTATTTTTTGCTGCTCCATAATAACATCCTTTTGCTGAATCTGTTGCTAAACACTTAAAGCGTCCTTTTATTGGTGCTACTACACAGCAGGTATCACACGCAAATTTTGCTCCAGCTTCTTCTATTATTTTTACATAACCAATTTCTTCTGCTTGTTTTTTTATTGGTCTAGCAGTTGTAACCCAAAATTCTTTTACAACTTTTTTTCCTTCTAAGAGTTTTGCTAATTTTTCAAGTTCTTTTAAACTACAATGTGGACAACCAACACTCACAAAATCAACTTCACAATTATCATTTAAACTCGCAAGTGCTTTATCAATTTCTTCTTTTGTAACAGTAATTGACTCGTCTGGAACTTGCGTTTTGTTTGGAGTTAAACCCTCCATGTGAAATATTGCTGCTCCACCATATGTTGCAATACTCGCTCCAAATGATTTTAATTCTTCTACACTTGCCTCTTTTATTCCAACAATATAAGCTGGTTTGTTTTTTATTTTTTCTCCAATTACTTTTCCAAGTGCCCCAAAATATTCTGTTCCTTTGATTTTTGTTTCTACACTTACTTTTACTTTTGCAGCTCTGTTTTCATCTAAATGCATTCCATAAAGAGGAGTTTTTCCTGTTAATGCAGAAGCTAAAGCACTTGGCCCGCCTTCCCTGTTTGTGTATGCTCCAAGAACTGAGTTACAATATGCAACAGCACTACTTTCACTCCAAGCAACATGTTGACCTTCTTTAGGTTTATTTCCAATAAAATATGGTGTGCAAGTACAAGTTGTTTTTACACCCATTTGTGCAAATGAATCAATTACTGCTTTTTGTTTTTCTGCGAATTCTTTTGTCATTCCAAGAGCTTCCCAATTTTCAAGGTCCATTCCTGCTGGATTAAGCGTTGTTAAAACTTTTACGCGTCCATCTTTTGCAAGTTCTGCTAAGTATTCTAGACCAGCGTCCCCTAAATTATCATAACTTACTCCTGCAATTTGTACGCTTGTAACATCAACTAGTTTTTCTGCACCATAAATTTCTCCAAGGGCAATTAATATTTCCATTGATTTTTTTACAGCATTTCCTTCTTTTCCATCAGCCATTTCTTGTTCTTGTTTTGTTAATAACATTTTTTCACCAAAAAAATTTACAATAAATTTATTACAATTATTTTAAATTAATTTTATAAACCACTTTAAAATCTTATAAATAATCTTTAATATTATATTCTGGAAATTTTTGTTTTGTCATTTCACAAACCCTATTAAGCGGCATTGTTAAATCAAATCCTGCTTTACAAGTGAGTCTTGTATTTGGATCACCACTTGGATCAAGTGAAGAACCTTTTTCTCCAGGAAAAGTATACAAATCTTTATCTGCTTGAAATCTTGTAGCCATTGCCCATTCTACTTCTAGTGGATTATAGATATTTATATCTTTATCAACTACAAAAAAATGTTTTCCACTAGTGTGCCCTTTCATTGCAGCAAGAATCGCATTTTTTCCTTCTTCATCACTTTTTTTATTTATTTTTATTAAAACATGTAACCAACTTGTTCCTCCAGGATTAACTGAAACATCAACTATATCTATTCCTGATTTTTTTACTTCTTGGAAAACAGTTGGTTCTCTTGGCATCCCCATTAATATTTTATGTTCAAACCCACCAGGAAGTAATGCATGGTAAATATAATTTGGTCTTGTGTAAATTTTTTCAACTGTAAATGTTGGTTCTTCTCTTATTATGTCTGGTGTTTCGGTTAGATCAACAAATGGACCTTCACTATGTTTTTGATTTAGACTTAAAGTTCCTTCCATTATTATTTCTGCATCTGCTGGAAGAATTGCATCAAAAGTTTTTGCTTTTATTACTTTGATTGGTTTTAGAGTATTTGCAATTGTTAATTCATTAACTCCTATTGGAGGAGCCATTGCAGCAGCTAAAAGTGTTTCTCCTCCGCAACCAATACAATATGCAGCTTTTACTTCCCCATTATTTTTTTTAAGAATTTCCATTGTGTTTCTTTCAAGAATTCTAAGAACGATTTTATTTTTATCAAATACCATCCCTCTATGAAAGCATACATTTTGTCCTAGTTCAGAATCTTTTACTATTATTATTCCTGAAGAAACATATGGCCCACCATCTGCCTTTGTATGTGTTAAAATTGGAATTTTTTCAAGATCTACTTCTTGATCTTGGTGGTCTGTATTTGTTACAACTTCTGGTTCGCTTGGTTTTTTTAGAGCATTAATCATTTTTGGAACAAGATCTTTTACTTTACACTTAAGATATTTTGCTACTTTTTCTTTTGAGGCAAAAACATTTACCGCTACGCGGTTTTCATTTTCTTTTACGTTTTCAAAAAGAATCATTTCGTCTTTTGTAGAATGAACTATTCCACTTAACTCTAAATTTTTTGATACTTCTTTTGTTATTCTTATTTCGGCATTATTTTCAACAAATTCTCTCAGGGTCATTGTTTCCACCTGTTATAATTATTATTTTTTATCCCTAATAAGTCTAACGCTTTTCCAATAATAAAATCTTCTAAATCACTTATCTGTTTTGGTTTTCCATAAAAACCTGGACTAAGAGGAAAAATTATCCCACCATATTTTGATATTGTCGCTAATTGTTCTAAGCATGGCCCGCTCAAAGGAGTTTCTCTTAAACCAATTATTAATGGTTTTTTGTATCGGAGCATTATGTCAGCGCACCTTGTAATGAGGGTTGATGTGTGAGCATTAGCTATTTCTGAAATTGTTTTTACTGATGCTGGAATTATTATCATTCCATCTATTAGAAAACTTGAAGAAGATATTTTTGCAGCCATATCTTTGTTTGAATAATTTTTGGAAGCTAATTTTTTTAATTCTAAAATTTTTTTGTTTGTTTCTTGTTCAAAAACTTTTTCTGCCCACTCGCTAATAATTAAGTGTGTTTCAATTTTTTGTTTTTTTAATTCTTTTAGTAAAGCAAGTGCATAGTTTGTTCCACTCGCACCAGTTACTCCGACAATAATTTTTTGCATAAAAATAACCAAAACTAAAATTAATTAAAAAAATTTAACTTATTTTTGCTTTTATTAGAGAATAATTTTTTGCTTGTAGTAATTCAAAGATTTTGTTTTGCTGTTGTTCTGTTTCACACAATATTATTACATTGCCCCCACAACCAGCACCAGTAACTTTTGCTCCCAAGCAATTCTCAAATGTAGCTGTTTTAATTATTTCTTCTGCTTCTTTGCAAGAAACACTTATTTTTCTTAGTAATTCTTGGTTCTGGTTCATTAGGTTACCAATTTCTTTTAGGCCACCAAATTTTAATTCTTGTTTTGCTTTTACAACAATTTTTTTGTAATCTGAAAAAATTTTTTCAAATTCTTTTTTGTTTTCTTCTTTTTTCTTTGCAACCATTTCAACTATTTGTTTTGTACTCTCTTTTTTTACTCCTGTGTCAACAACTAACAAGTATAATGTTTTAGCACACTTCAATAATTTAATATTGTTTTTCCCACCACCCTTGTTTTTTTCGAAAAGGATTGTTGTCCCATATGTTGCACAAGTATTATCTATTCCTGATGGGGTACCATGAGAAACTTTCTCGCATTCAAATGCTAAATCATTTATTTCTTCTTCTTTTAAATCCAAATTTAAGTGTTGTGATGTTGCGCGAGCCATTGCTACTGCTAGTGAAGCTGACAAACCCATTCCACCGCCAGGAACAGCGTTACCAGAAAAAGTAATTTTTATTTTGTTTAAACCATATTTTTCTATTATTGGTTTGAATATTCTGCTTTTAATGTGCTCTGGATTCTTTTTAATGTCAATTTTTTCTTTAAAGAATACTGGGTCGTCTATAATAATCGTATCATCGTTTATCGGAGCAATTTTTATTTCAACGAACCTGTCTATTCCTGATGCTATTCCTGGTAAACCATAGACAACAAAGTGTTCTCCGAACAAAATTATTTTTGAATAACCTTTTCCTATTGCAACCATTTTATCACTAAAAAATTAATTAAAAATTATAAACTATTTAATATTAAATTGGTTAAAAACAATTAAAAAAAGTTGTTTTTAGATTAATCAGAATTTTGGCCTAAACTTTGTTCCGTAGTGGATTACGCCTTTTTCTCCACTCTTATAAAATTTTTTGAAAACTGCTTCTACTTCTAAACCAATTTTTAGTTCTTCGTATTTGCAATCAATTATTTGTGCTGTCATTCTTGCTCCTTCTACCAAATCAATTATTGCAATAGAGTAAGGTGTTTGTTCTGAAAAGAATTCTGGACCAGAATGTATTTGTGTGAATGAAACTATTCTTCCTTTCCCAGAGAATTGCATTTCAGCGTAATCAAGGTTTCCGCAAGTACACAAACCTTTTTTTTCAAAGTATGTTGCGCCACACTTTGTACACTTGTAACCTGTTAATTTGTATCTGTCTGAATAATTTCTCCACCTTATTATTGAGCTTTCTCTAAACATTTTTATTACCTCTAACATTAATTTATTTTTTGTTTGTTCTAATTATTGCTCTCCTAATTTTTTGGTTTAAACGTGGTTTTCTTAATTCTACTGCTTTTTGTCTTCTTTGTTTTGCAATTGATTCCAAATACTCTTTTTTATTTTTCTTTGTTTGAATGTGATCACTCTGAAGATTATCAAAAATCTTTTCAGATGTTTGACTTGCTCTTTTCAAAGAATTTGCTCTCAATTTTCTTGTTATTGCAATTCTTTTTGAAATATTCTTTGTTTTCCCTGCTAAAGCATACTTGCTTATTCTTCTTGTTCTTGGAATACTCATTTCAATCAAACCTCATTAAAACTTTTATTATAATGTTTTTTTTTATTTTAATATATTTTTAATTTAATATTACTTCAACCTCTTAAAAACATGCACGCAAGCTGTTGCCCCGGAACGGCTTGCTCCGTTCACACGCGCACTGTCTTCGCAAGCTCGACAGAGCTTATTCAAATCAAAAAAAAAACATTTTACTTCAACCTCTTAAAAACATGCACGCAAGCTGTTGCCCCGCTTCCACCAACATTGTGTGTTACTCCCACTGTTGCATTTGTTACTTGTCTTCCTTTTGCTTCGCCCCTTAATTGCATTGTTGCTTCTATTGCTTGTTTTACTCCTGTTGCTCCAACTGGATGTCCACAAGCTTTTAAGCCACCACTCGTATTTATGGGGTGTTTTCCATCAAAGTAAGTTTCCTTGTTTTCATATAATTTGTATGCTTCGCCTTCTTTTGCAAAACCAAGTGCTTCAACAGCCATTACTTCTGCAATAGTAAAACAATCATGAACCTCTGCAAAACTAATTTCTTTTGTTGTTACGCCTGCTTGTTTGTATGCTTGTTCTGCAGCAGTTTTTCCAGCAGGAATTGCTGTTAATGTTTTTCTTCTAGCTAAGGATAATGAGTCAGTTGCTAATCCTGAACCAGTAATATAGACTTCTGAATTCATTTTTTTTGCTACTTCTTCTTTTGCAATTATTATTGTTGCAGCTCCATCAGTTACTGGAGAACAATCAAATAATCGTAGTGGGTCAGCAACCATTGTTGAAGAAAGTACTGTTTCTTTTGTTATTTCTTTTTTGAATTGACAATAAGAATTGCGTGCTCCATGAAAATGATTTTTTACGCTAACCTCTGCAAGTAAATCTCTTGTTAAATTAGGGTATTTGTTCATGTAAGAGTTTGCTAGTAAAGCATATAACCCAGGAAAAGTTAGCCCATTAAATCCTTCTAGTTCTTCATCACCAGCACCCATGAGTGCTGTTGTTACTTGGCTAACGTCAACATCAGTCATTTTTTCTACACCATTAACCATCACTATTTCTGCTTGTCCACTTTCTATTGCATTTATTCCTTCGCGCAGTGCTATTGCCCCTGATGCACAAGCTCCTTCTACCCTAATACTTGGTTTATCTAAATTAAGGTTTTCTGTTGCCATTGCGCCGACATGGACTTGACCTGACAAAGAATCACCTAACATGTTTCCAGTGAACATTGCGTCTATTTGCTCTGGAACAATTTTTGCGTCATTAATTGCTCTTAATTGCGAATCCAATAATAATTCTCTTAGGCCTCTATCCCAAATTTCCCCGAACTGGGTAATTCCTATTCCTAGTACTCCTACTTTCATACAACCGCCCAGCCGGTTGACGTCTGTATTTTGCTATTGCAAAATTTTTTGTCAACTTTATAATCATTCATAAATATTACCTAATTTTTTAAAAAAAATTCTTTTGATAAAACTTTTTTTAAAAGTTTTAATGTATCGTCTCCATGTGTTTTCTGTATTTTGAATAAGTTAAATATTCTTTTCTATTAACATAATCCTCTGTTGTTCTTGCTTTTTTTTGTGCTTCCAAAATTTTTTTTGTGCAAGTAAGAATAAATGCGTCTGAACCAGAACCTGAACCATAACTTGTGACTAATATTTTGTCTCCTGGTTTTGCTACATCAAGAACACAAGCAAGTCCTAATAACGATGAACCCGAGTAAGTGTTACCAATTTTTTTTACTATTAAACCTGTTTCTAATTGTTCTTTTGTTACACCAAATATTTTTGCAACAGCTTCTGGAAATTTTCCGTTCGGCATGTGGAATACAACAAAAGAAAAATCTTTCATTTCCATTTTACTTTTTTCTAAAATCATTTTTGTTGCACTAACAACGTGTTTAAAGTAAGCTGGTTCTCCAGTAAATCTTCCCGCGTGTGCAGGATAAGGTTGTAATGCTCTCCTCCAAAAATCGGGAGTGTCAGAAGTAAATGAACATGTGTAATCAATTGTTGCTATTGCTTCTTCATTGCTTCCTATTAGGAATGCGGCTCCACCTGCTGCTGCACTATATTCAAGTGCGTTCCCTGGTTCTGCTTGACTAGTATCTGCTCCAATTGACAAACCATATTTAATCATTTTTGAATCAACTAAACCACAATTAATTTGTATTGTTGCTGAACCAGCTTTGCACGCAAACTCTGTGTCAACAGCCATGTAATCGTTTCCTAAATTAAGAGCTTCTCCAACAATTGATGATGATGGTTTTACAGCGTAAGGATGACTTTCTGAACCAATGTAAATTGAACCAATTTCTTTAGAATTAATTTCTGCTCTTGCAATAGCATTCCTTGCTGCTTCCGTTGAAATTGTTATTGTGTCCTCGTCTTTTCCTGGAACACTTTTTTCAGTTAAACCAAGTCCTGCTTTTATAGCACTAGGGTTATCATTATTAACTAAAGCAATTTCTTCTGCTGTTATCCTGTATTTTGGGATATAACTTCCCCAACCAATTATGCCAGCCATAAATATTACCAACTTGTAACTCTTTTTAATACTAATTGCTTTTAATTTCACTCAAAATTTTTTCTGCACTCGCTTGATTCACTTCTTTTAATTCAATCATTTTTTGTGCTATTAAATCAATTTCTTTTCCTTTTGCACCTGCCCCAACAGCAATGTTTTTTGCATGTAACTTCATGTGCCCTGATTGTATTCCTGTTGTTGCTATTGCTCTTAATGCAGCAAAGTTTTGTGCTAAACCAACTGAAGCAATAATACTTGCAAGGTCAGTTACTTTTTTTAAACCAAGTATTTTCGCACTAAGTTGGGCTACTGGGTGAACTTTTATTGCACCACCAACTAATCCTAAAGCTAATGGAATATCTATTTCACCAACCAAGTCTCCATTCTTATTTTTATAATATTTTGTTAGCGGAGAATACTTTCCTTCAAAACAAGCAAATGCGTGTGCGCCAGCTTCTATTGCTCTAAAATCATTTCCTGTTGCAATTACTACTGCATCAATACCATTCATTATTCCTTTGTTGTGTGTTGCACACCTAAAAGGAGTTGCTTTTGCTAGCTCATACAAATCAAGTATTCTTTCAATTACTTCACTTCCTTTCATTACTCCTTTAGTGCTTTCTCCTATTTTTTCTTTTGTCCAAATTGTTTTTGATTGTGTTCTCCTATAAACTGCTAGGTTAGAAATTATTCTTGCAACATGTGTTCCACCAGAAATTTCTTCAATAGTGTGAGTTATTTTTTCAAGCATTGTATTTATTGCATTAGCACCCATAGCGTCACCCACGTTTACTAAAAGTTGTAATTCAATCATTTTCCCTCTTTCGGTTTCCAAAATATTTACTATTAAGTCACGTGGCCCGCCACCAAATTTAACCAATATTGGATCAACTTTTCTTGCTTCCAACAAAATTTTTTCTTTGTTCTCAAGAATTCTTTTTTTTGATTCTTCAACATTTTTTAAATTAATTAATTGTAATTGTCCAATCATTATTTGTTCATCACAAGAAGTTGTGAAACCACTAGAGAGTTTTGCTGCATTACTTGCTGCTGCAATAACGCTTGGTTCTTCTATAGCAAAAGGAATAACATATTCTTTCCCATTAATAACAAAATTTGTTGCTAAACCCAAGGGCAATGGAAATGTTCCAACAACATTTTCTATCATCCTGTTCGCTATCTCAAATGGTAGTGGCCCTTCTTTTTCTAAAAACAATTTTTCTTCATTTGTTAGAGAAAATTCTTTTGCAAGAATTTCTTGTCTTTCCTCAACAGTTTTTTTATAGTATCCTTCAAAACTTTTTTTATCCATAAACAACACCCCAACAAAATAATAAAAACAAATATAATACTACAAAAACTTTTAACCAAATTTATTGAAACAAATTTTTAATTATTCTTTCTCCTTGTTTTTTGCTAACTCGCTTTCAATCAAATCTTTTTGTTCTTTCAAATCTTTTTCCTCATCAATTTTTTTTAAGTAAGCAATCATTTCTCTTGCAGCATCCCTTCCTTTTGCAATTGCTTCTATAACTGTTTTTGGGCCGTGAACACAATCTCCTGCTGCAAAAACATTTTTTATTTTTGTTTGATTTTTTTTGTTGACCTCAATACAACCGTTTTCAATATCACGCAAAGGTTTTTTCACTTCGTCTTTGTCGTGTTCTTGACCTATTGCCACAATCACTTTGTCTGCTTCAATAAAACCTTTTTCACCATTAGTATAACATACTTTTGATACTTTTTCATTATTTTCACTTGATTCGAATTTGTCAACTGAATAACCAAATAAAAAGTTTACTCCTTCTTCTTCTGCTTCCAAATAATCTTTTGGTGAAACACTCTTCTCAGCGTCTCCTCTTTTTGAAATTGTAATGCAATCAACTTTTGCTCCTAATCTTATAGCACTTCTTGCAGCATCAATCCCAACATACCCTGCTCCAATAACAACTACTTTTTCTCCTGGTGAAACTAGTGGAACATTATTCTGGTTCAAGTTAACAAGGAATTTCATTGCCGAAACAATTCCTTTTAAATCTGCACCAAGAATATTTAATTTTTTTGATGAACCAACTCCTGTTCCAACAAAAACAACATCAAATTTTTTTGATAACTCTTCTATTGATTCCTCAGCTATTTTTGAATTGGGTTCAAAATCAATTCCTAGTTCGTGCAACATTGTTAATTCTCTTGAAACAGTTTCTTTTGGCAAACGAAATTCTGGAACACCATATTTTATTACACCCCCAAAAGAATTTGACACCTCAAACACACTAACATTTAGTCCTTCTAAAGCAAGGTAAGCTGCTGCTGTTAACCCTGAGGGGCCAGAACCAATAATAGCAACTTTTTTGCCATTTAGTTTTCTTCCTTCTGGTAGCGACGCTTTGTCCCCAATAAATCTTTCCAAACCACCAATGTTAATTGGGCCTTCTTTTGTTTTTGATAGAATGCATGAACCCTCGCATTGTTTTTCCTGTTGGCAAATCCTACCACAAATACTTGGGAAAAAATTTTTTTCCCTGATTATTTCTGCAGCGTCTTGTAATCTCCCTTCTTTAAAAGCTTTAATGAAAGCAGGAATATTTACTCTTGCTGGGCAACCCTCAACGCACTTTGGTTCCTTGCAATTCAAACAACGATTCGCTTCTCGCATTGCTTGTTCTTCATTAAAACCAATTTCTACTTCTTTAAAAGAATTTTTTCTATCATCAATACTGATTTTTGGAATCTGCATTATCACACCAAGCCTTTGAAAACAAAATAAATAATTTCTCACCAGAAAATGTTTCTCTTTAATTCAAACACTCTATTAAACAAAGGTTAAGTCAATATATAAAAACCTTTCCAAAAGACGAAAATTGTTTCGTTGATTGACGATTAATATTTTTTTAATGAATTCTAATTAAAATCAAATAAAATAAAAAAAATAAAATTAATGATAACCAAAAAAAAACAAAAAAAGATTTTAAAAGCATTTTTTGTTTCAAAGCAAATGAATTTTTTTTTTTGTTAAACAACAAATTTTTTATGTGCACCCAGTGATAATACCACTTTCAATTGAGACTTGACAAGTAGTAGAACAATCACTTGCTGTACAAAGCCAATAACTACTAGTATCATCTATGCCTTGGTTTCCACTTGATGACTTAAAGCTAGTGCCAGTTTGTATATCCCCACTCGCATAAATCCCACCAGTAGCATTTACAGCATAAGTATTATCAGTTAATTGAACACTATTAGCACCATCACTAAAATTACTAGTGCCTGAAACATTTAATGCGTATGTTCCATCATGCATAACAACATTAGTTGTTCCACTATTAAATTGACTCATTCCAGTAGCATTTACAGCATAAGTACCATCAGCCAAAGTAATATTATTACTTGAACCATCTTCTAAATAACCAGCATAACCATTAACACCCAAACTAGCTTTATAACTACTATTATAAAATATTCCTGCTGCCGAACCATCAGAAAGTATTGCTATATTACTATTTGGGTCCACACTATAAATGTTTTGTGTTCCATCTAATATTTTTAAGGTAGAAAACCCATCAGTAAACAAACCATACTCTGTCCCATTATATAATTCAACAGCATCACTACCCACATTCAAATAACTTGTGTACAAACCATATTCTGTGTAAATTCCGTCAGCCGGGTCATCAAACCAATCAAAAACGGTTTCATCGTTTGTACTAACTAATCGTGTTGCCATAATTCTGTGTGTTTTTATTGGATTTTGGGTTTCCCAAAAATAACTCTCCCCTCCAAAATCTCCTTTTAAAAATGAAACATCCCCACCAATACTAATTTCTCCAAACATCCCAGTTCCTGTTGTAGTTAAACCATTAGTACCTAAATTAACATCAGTAGTAGCACCAGTATAAGTAACATAACCACTCAAATCGGGTTGTGTGCTTAAACACTCTTGCACGTTATTTGCTTCAATACAAATGAGTGAGTTTGATGCCCCTTCAAAAAAAAGTGTTCCTGAAGTAATACTACTTTTTTTGCCAGGCATTAAGTCAAAGCCACCACTATCAAAAATTGATTCAGAATTTCCTACTTGGTAATGAAAGAAAACATCGCTGTAAGAGCATTCTCCTTCACAATCCCCTATGTTTGGAATAAAAACTGTTTTCTTTTCTTCTGGTAAAAAAATCATTGGTTCATCCACTAAAACTTGTTTTGAACCAATAGAATAACCAGCAAAATAAATTGGGTGTAATAAATTATTCTTCATAACAATTAATGCGTCACCATTATTATCAACAATAGCCTCAAGAATTGCTATGGAACCAACTCCCCACTCTTGTTTGTTTTGCATTGTAGAAACTGGTCCAAAAAAACCAAAAAAATTTGTGATTAAAGCAGTAGCAATTAAAGCAATTGTTATAACCGCACCAATTATTGCTAAGTACTCTATTGTTGATTGTGCTCTTGACATTACACCACATTAATAATAACAATTTAAAGTATAATAATTTTTCTAAAGAAAAAAAGCAAGGAAAAAAATTTAAAAAATATTATTAAAAAACAAAAAATAAATATTGTTTATAAAAAACAAAAATTAATTCAATTAAAATTAATGCTTTCAAAAAAATTATTATAAATAGAATTATTTTAAACACAAATTTATTGTTGCAACCAATCTTTTAATTTTCCAAGAACCACAAATTCTTTTTTTTGTAAATCAATAGTATTTTTGCAACCAGATAAAAACGAAGCTATTTCCATTTCTTTCTTAAAATTTTTTAAATAACTTTTTACTCCTAAAAAACCATTTTTTTGTTGTTCTTTTAAAATTGGCAAAGCATTTCCAACCATGTCAGCTCCAAGAACAATTGATTTTACTGCTTCAAGACCATTTCTTATTCCACCAGAAGCAACAATCTTTTTGTCAGAATGAGAAATAGCATTTTTTGTTTCTATAACACTTACTGCTGTTGGAACCCCTATATCCCGAAACATTTCTCCAAAACTTTTTTTGTGCCTTAACGCATCTACTCTTGTCCAACTTGTGCCCCCAGCACCTTCTACATCAATTGCTTTTATTTTTGTTTTAGCTAAGTGTTTTGCAATTTCAAAATTTATTCCATGCCCCACTTCTTTTACATATACTGGAACAGAAATTTCTTCAGAAAACAAGCCTATTTTTTCTATTAAATTTGAAAAATTTGTGTCGCCCTCTGGTTGCATTGCTTCTTGTGCTGAATTAATGTGTATTGCTAGAGCATCAGCTTCTATTTTTTGTAATACTTCATTTATTTTTTTAGGAGAATAATTATTTAATTGAGCAACGCCAAGGTTTCCTGCAAGAAAAATGTCGGGTGCTACGCCTCTAACATAATAAGTGTTTGTTAGTCCTGGTTTTTCAATCATTGCACGCATGCTTCCAAGCCCCATGCCAACACCTATTTCTTGACACGCTTTCGCAATATCTAAGTTAACTTTTTTTGATATTTGTGCTCCACCCGTAATAGCTGAAACCAAGAAAGGAAAAGAAAAATTTTTTCCAAGAAAATTTGTTGATAAATCTACTTCTCCTAAATCAATTTCTGGTAAAGAAAAATAATCAAGTTCAACATATTCAAGCAAAGTCGTTTTATCTTTAAATGAAACATCTTTTTGTGTACACAAGTTTAAATGATCTACTTTTCTTTTTTCTGTTTGTGATACCATAGACAAGTAAAGAATTAAACTTATTTAAATTGTTTTGTTTACTCAAAAGTTTTAAAACTTGTAACAAACAATACTTATTCATGAACAAGGCAGGGCAACAAAAACTAAAACAAAGATTGCTTGATAAGAAACACAGCATTGTAACACATAATTGGTTAGTTAATGGTGAGCAAAAAGAGCGAACTATTTCAAGAAGAATTGTTAGCAACGAAAAAATGCGGGACAGAGTGAACAGAGTAATGCGTGCTAGTTTTTCTGCAAAAACAAGACAAAGAAACAAAAAAAGTTTTAAAGAAGGTAATAACGCAATAATTTTTTTTAACAAAAAACGGGGCCATGCTGTAAAGGTTTTTGGGCAAGGCTCAATAGGAGACCATTATTCTAAAACAAGGACTTTTCAACAAAATTTATCTTATTGTCTTGCAATGATTAATGGTCAAACGATTTCAGAACTAGATTCTAACATTAAAAAGATTAGGGCGCGAGTAAAAAGAATGAAGTCAAGTAAAATTAATCCAAATAGTTTTGATCCAAAACCAGAGACAATAATTAGACAATTAATCCAAGAAAAAAAAGAGGTTTTGGTTTTACAACAAGAAAAACTAAAGGATTCTTTTTGGAATAGTAAGCCATTAAAAAAAGGGTATATTCCTTTTGTTTATTCTATAAGAACACCAAAAATATTTTCTGAACACAGATTAAAAAGTAGAGAATACGCTGTTTCAATGGAGTATGTTAGAGGGCCAAATTTAAGTGAGTTGTTAGAAGCATTAGATAAAAAAGTTAGAACCAAGACTGGTAGGAACGCTGAATTGTTTTTGAAACAAAACAAATTAGATAAAGAAGAAACCAGAGTAAAAATTACTGAGATAAGCAAGGCCATAAATAATTCTGTTTTACCAAGAACACAAAATACTGTTACCCCTTTTATTCCAAGATTAGATTCTTTTATTGTTGAAGGAATTGATCGGTTTGGGAATTTTAAACTGGTTCTTGTTGATAATGCATAACAATAAAAAAATTATTTAAAAAAAACTAATTAGCATTTGAGACTAATTAAAAATCAAGATAAAAAAATAATTTAATTACTTATGCTATTAATCAAATTTTTCTGTCAACTAAATATTCAGCAAATTTTTTTAGGATTTTTTTTGCATTACTTTCTTTTAAAACAGAATCAATTTCGCTCCAAGCTTCTTCAACCATTTTTTCTGCAATTTTTTTTGAGTAATCAATCCCATCGTATTTATTTATTATATCAAGTGCTTCTTGTAATTCTTTTTCTTTTGTTGTGTGAGAATCAAGAATTTCTATTAACCTTTTCTTGTCTTCTTTAGAAGCAACTTCAAGTGTTCTTATCACAATCAAAGTTCTTTTTCCCTCATGAATGTCTCCACCAATAGAACCTTTTTTTTCTTTAAATTCTTGTTCAGTTAACTCTAGAATATCGTCTTGTATTTGGAAACCCACTCCAATAATTTGGCCAAAATTCCCAAGTGCTTCAAACTGTTTTTTTGTTGAATTACCAATTATTGCTCCTAATTGGCAAGCAAATTTTGTTAGAACCCCTGTTTTTGATAAACACATATTTAAGTATTGTGACTCGTTAGGAGTAAAGCCACCATGGTGCCAAGCAATATCCCAAACTTGCCCAGAACAAACCCTAAGCATTTCTTTAATATACAAATCATAAATTTGTAATTTTTTTTCATTAGAAAAAGAAAAATCATTATTCATTATTTTTATCATTGGCCAATAATACATTATTGTTCCTGTGTTAACAGCAGTGTCAACACCAAATTTTTTGTGAGTGCAGGGTTCTCCTCTTCTTGATTTTGAATCATCTTCCACATCATCTTGCATCAAAGTATTGTGGACTATTATCCCATTACAAATATATGAGTGTGTTTCTTCTACTTCAATATCAAATGTTTGAATTGGCTCTCCTTCTATTATTTCTCTTACTTCAACAAAGCCTATTTTTTCAAAATCAGTTTGTTCTGGCATGAAAGGCACTTTTTCTTTTTGTCTTAAAGTTACTTGTCTAACAAATTGTCTTGATAATCTTTGAGTGTTAGTTGTTGATTCTGAACCAATTTCTTGAGCAACTCTTTCTGTTGAACTAACATCAAAACCAAAAAGAACGGATTCTTTTTTTATTGAATTAGAAAAGTGCTTGTTTGAAATAATTTTTTTATTAATGTTGCTTGTAACAAAACCAAGGCTATCTAATAACATTTTCATTTGAGTCATTAGCTCTTCGTTTGCACAATCAAAACACACGTACCCTTTTTTGTTAATGTGTCCATCTGAATCAATATATCCTTTAATAAAAGCTAATTTGTGTTCTCTTGGAAGAGAAAAAACCCAATTAGGAATATTTATTTCTAAATGATTTTTTTTTAAACCCAAGTAATCAAATAAATTTGCTAGTGCAGTTGAACAAAGAGTAATTCTTTCTTTATACTGCGATGGCTCAGATTCAAATACTTTCTTTGCTAGCAAAACATATTCTTCCCTGCCTTCAATATTTTTTGGTAAGCATAATTCAACCTTGTCTTTCGCAATATGACCATCACCAATTATTAAACCACAAATTTGTGCTAGTTCTTTAGTCATCATTGTTGGAATAACATATCTATCTTTAAAATTTTTTTCAAAAAAAGGAATTTCTGGAAGAACTCCTTCATCAGAATACACATTTTTTCCAACAACTAACAAATCACCTTTTTCCAATTTTTTTGCCCTAACCCATTTAAACTCTATTTTTGGTTGTTCGAACACACATTGTTTTTTTTCAAAATTATTCCAGTCTAAACCATATTCTTCAACTAAATAATCAACGAACTCTTCAGGCAAGTAACAATTTTTATAACCCCTAATTGAATTAAAAATTGCTCTTGAATTTAAACCACCAAAATCACTTTTTTTAAATGCTTCTTTAACTAATGAAAAAGTTGATTGTTTTTTGGCACGAGCTTTTTCTTCAATTAGACACAATGTTTTTTTGTTTACTTTATAATGAAATTTTTGTTCTTTTTGAACTGATAAAAACGGGTGCTCTTCAGTTACACTAATAGTTCTATTATTACTAATTACTTTTAAAACTTTTTTTACACCATTGTCGTGCTTAAAAGAAACTCTTCTTTCTTTTATTCTACCAAATTTGTCAACTGACAAAACATAATCTCCGATATTAACATCTTTAATTTTTTTTGGCGAGCCATCAGCCATCCAAACTAAAGCATTTTCGTCAACACAACCATTGTGAATTAACTCTACTATTGGTGCTAATTTTAAACCATCGCCCCATTTTCCACCAACCGATTCTGCACAAATACAAGTTAGTATTGGCCTAAATCTTTTTCCTCCTCTGTCAAGCAAATCCCAAATTGGTTCATTACAACCAGCCGAGTAAGCATTTAAATCTAATTCAAAAACAGTTTTTCCTAATGCATTTTCAACCCATTCTTTTATTGCTTTTCTGGGAATAAATTTTTCTAATTCTTTTTCAATAATCGGAACTTCTTTTTTTAAAAAGGATTTTATATCCATTTTTGTGTCTTTTTCTGAAACCATTTTACCAAAAAATATTATGACACAAGTAGTTAAAAAGATAACATTTTTACAAAAAAAATAACAAAACTATGAAAACAATTAAATCAAAAAGACTACAAAAATATAAAAAAATTATTTAAAAAAAAGTAATATGAATCAAAAAAATAATAGTTATTTAAAAAAGTAATAGTTATTTTTCGCTTAATTGTTCTTCAAGTATCTTATTGAGTAATTCTAAAAATTCATCTAATCTTTCAGATGGTATTTTCATTCCGGCTGCTATTGAATTGTGCACAATTAAACCATTCGCCATAAAATTTTTTGTTTTTGGGATAGATAAGTCAAGAAAACCATTTTTATACCCCAAACTTTTTTTTGATTTAATCTCATAAAATGTTAAATGCTGGCTATTAACTATTTTGTCTAACCACTTAATTTTATTTAAACAATCTATGGGTATTTTGTACTTATTTTTTAAAATCGGATAAATAAAATATTTATTTAAAGAATGATAATTCATTCTTTTAGTTTTGATTCTTGAATATAACACATTATAATCAAATAATTCTCTTGAAATATTATTTTGTTTTATAAATTTTCGCATAAACCCATAAGTTATTGGTGAAAACAACATTGAATTTCTTTTTTTCTTTGACTGTTTTTTTATTATTTTTTTTAACAAAATATCTTTTTTCCCATTTTGTGTAAAACCTATTTTCTTTTGAAATATTTTAATGGAATCAAAATCAGTAATATCTAAAACAAATGATCTTTTTGAATTAAATTTATTTGTTTTTTTTGTTTTAACTTCTCTAAAATTAGATTTTACTCCAAATCTCAAAAGAAGTATTTGAACTGTTTTAAGTAAATATTCATCCACTAGCCTTATCATAATAAATCTATCAAAAACACAGGCTTCTGCATCGAACAAACCACTAATATAACTTGCTAAAATATTATTTTTCGAAATCATTATTTTTTTTGGGACATTTAAATTACCAGTCAGTAATTTGAGTTCGGGAAAATTTTTTTCAAAAAATCGGCACAAATCCGCAGAATAAATACGTATTTTTTTATAATTACCCATATCAATTAAAGTTGATTTTAAAGAAAAATTGTTTAAAATTGATTTTTGAAATTTTTCTAAAATTTTTCTATCTGATTCTTTAGCTTCAATTCTTTTTTTACCAATATTTCCGTCACTTTGAATATAACCAAGAAGCCAAGCTATTTCGAAATTTAGTTTGTTTGAATTACAAACAAACTTTTTTTCAATAAATTGTGAATAAAAATACTTTTTTGATATTTTGAGTAATGAAAGATACTCAATTAAATGACTTTCAATAATTTTGTGTGACCTAAACTGTTCTAAAGCATTAATACTACACAAATTATTTTCAAATGACAAGAGTTTGTTTGTTAATTCTTTTTTTGATAATTTTAATTTTAAACGTTTATTTTTTAAAAAGTTCGAACTTTCTTTCTTTAAATAAATAAATTTATTATTTATTAATTTAATATCTTGTCCCGCAAAAGGAATTTTTTTGACACCCAAAACAAAATCTTTTTCCAACAAATCTTTAGCTTTTACTTCAACTAAACTAAAATTTTCAAATTTAAAAAAACGGTGTTCTTCTGAAGAAATTATTTCTGTATTTTTTGTTTTAAATGAAATGGTTTTTTTCTTTTTTGATACAAAAACTTTATCGCATTTTGAATTTATTAAATTAAAATTAGAATTACTTAACAAATAGTCTGTTTTTATTATTTCTGATATTTTACAAATTTCCCCTCTTTTTTTTTGAACTAGTGTGTCAGGATGCAAACAATGGCCACCACCTTGAACTCCAATAATCTCTTTTTCTATTTGTTTAAAGGCTTTACCTAAATTAAGGCCTTTTCTAATGAGTGCTTGGGTGCCTCTACCAGAAACTTTTATTGTATTATCTTCGTTTCGTGCTAAAGCGATTATTGGTTTGTCTTCATTTATTACTGAACCATATAACATGCCAGCAATTATTCCTACAAGAGAATCTTGTATTGCGTCTTTTGCATCAAAAAAATAAAATGACTTTTTTTCTTCAACACCATTAGCATTAACAAATTCAATTCCTTTTCTTAATTCTCTTTTGTGTTCTTCTATAAGCAATAATAATTTTCCATAATAACTATTTGAACTCCTATTCCCCAAACAAACTTGTAATGCTACTTCTGGCATAGCATGTCTACCTGCAGAATTACAAGCTGTTGCAAATTCTTTTGCATCGCGCAAAGGACTTTTTAATAATTCTTTTTCAAGAGTATAAACTTCTCCAATCAAAGATTGTATTTTCCATTCGGGAACCCCTTGTTCTGACAAATGAATTATTAGAGCAGAAGAGAGTACTTGCTTTTGTTCTATTGAAAGATCTTCATATGAAAGCCACTCATCATTAAAAGAGTCTTTTAATGGAATATTATTTTGTTTCAAAAAAGCAACACAATTTTCTTCGCTTGCTGTTAACCCAGGAATAATTGGTGAAGAAGAAAACATTAGAAATGATACTAGTGGCCGAGAAATTCTACCATATAATCTCAAATCATTTTTAACAAAAAGAATTTTTTCTTTTACAGCAATATCAATTATTTTTCTATTCAAACCAATTAGTTTTCCTGAAAAATCTTGCATGTCCCCAACAGCACCAACAATAGCCAAACCAGATAAATCAACATTTTTTTTATTTAATGCAAGAGCAAAAAAGAATGCTGTTCCAGAACCGCTTAACTCTTTTCCGCCATCAATACCATAAAATAATGGGTTAATGTGCCGCGGAATTTTTGTTCCAAGAGTAATCAAAAAATCGTTTTCAGATTCTTTATTTTCAATACTTTGATTTTTTTTTCCTTGCGTAACGGAATCGGGCTCACCACAAGACCAGATCGCCCGTACGGAATCGGGCTCACCACAAGACCGGATCGCCCGTACGGAATCGGGCTGGTGGTGATCCAAAATAAATAAATTTTTTTTGCCCAAACCATTAATTAAATGGTCTAATTGGCCCGAACCAAAATCTACAAACAAATATGTTTTTCCAAGTTTTTTTATTTCATCAATGTTTTCTTTGTATAATTGTTTTAAACACAAGTGCGTTACTTTTTTTCCTTCTCTTTCCAACGCTTTTATTGCTATTGCTCCACTTGTAATACCATCAGCGTCATAATGATGAATAACCACTATTGAATCACTATGTTTTATCTCACAAGCAAATTTTTCTAAATCTAAAAAAAAATTTTCTTCAAACCTTTGTTCAACCATAAAAAATTAATTGAGAAAAAATATTATAAATTGGAACAAAGTGTTGTGCCGAGCCCACCTTTCGAATTATTTAAACAAATTATAAAAAAGCACTTTTAAATTACTTTCAGTACAATAATTTGCTATGGGATTTTTTAACAATGTTTTTGGTAAAAAAAATGAAACCGAAGAAATAATAACTAATTTTGATTTATTACCAACCTTAATTCAAAAAAATTTTGAAGCCGAAACACGAGATTTAGAATTAGAATCTGCAAAAATAATAAGCGAATTAAAATACTTGCATGAAAAGGGAAAAAGTATTTTAATCGATATTCAAAAAAAAGAATTAGATGAAAAAGAAAATAATCGTTTTAATAAAGCAGCTTTAACATCAAAAAAACAAATTGAAAACCAATTAGCAAAAGCTCTTGAAAAAATTAATCCTGAAAAAGCAGGAAGTGAGATTGATGAAATAAGAGCGTATTCTAATGAAAGTTATTTTTTGATAATAACTGAAATAAACTCTTTTAGAAAAAATATTGCTTACACAAGTGTTTATTTGAAAGACGAAATGAAGTTACTCGGGCAAACACTCCAAGAAATAATTAATAAATTAACACAGTTAAACAAAAACTTTTCAGATAAAAAATATATTTTTGAATTTGAGAAAATAAAAAAAAGACTTGAAAAAATATGTGAAGAAAAAAGCGAAATAAAAAAAATTGATGAACTAATAAAAAAAAAGCAAGCAGAAATAGAAACAAAAAATATTGAACTAAAAAAAATTGAACAACAAATTTTTGAACTCAATAAGAGTCCTGAAATAATTGAATTAAATAAAATTGAAGAAGAACGTGCCAAAATAGCTGGAGAAAAACAACAATTAAAAACAGAAGTTTCTTCAATGTTGTCAACAATCGACAAACCATTACAAAGATTTAATGCACTAGTAAAAAACAAGAGATGGTTACTAAGCAATGAAAAAGAATTACTTTTAGATGGTTTTATTAATAACCCTTTAATCGCATTAAAAAAAGATGTTAATGGAAAAATATTCAAAGAAATATTAATTGAAATAAAAAAAGCTATTGATGATGAAAAAATTGATTTGAAAGAAAAGGAAAGAGAAAAGCGAATTGATGCTTTACAAGAATTAATTGCATTTGATTTTTTTGAAAAAGTTTTTTGGAAATTAAATGAAATACAAAAACGACAAAATGAAATTGAAGCAATAATAAAAAATAATACATATACTAAACTACACTCTAATTTAGAAAATAAAAAAAATGATTTTTTAAAAGAAATTGAAAATATTCAAGAATCAAAAAAAATTGAAGAAACCAAAAAAGAAAAAATACTTGATTTTATTCAACAAGAAGAAGAAAAAATAATTAATTTTAGTCAAAAAATACTAGATAAAAAAATAAGAATTGAAGAATAAAATAAGCTATTTTTAACAAAAAATCTCGATTTTTAAGGTTTTCTAATAAGATTAATATTAATAACATGGATGAAAAAGATAAACAAATAAAATTAAGCAAATTCTTATTACAAAAATATGCTGATTTAATAAATGAGCGTGAGCAACGAACAATTGGAGAAATAAAATCATTGGTTGATGGAACCGATTTGAGTATACAAACAATAATACAAGATTTCAAAGAAAACACTTATTCTTTTGAAGATGATTATTTAAATTCAATAAAAAAAGTGTATAATTATATTAGAGAAGAAATAGATTTTACTGAAATTAATTTGGGAATAAATTATTGGTTAAATGCAAAAGAAGTAATGGAATTAAAAATAACTGATGACGAAGACCTAGCAGTATTTACTTGTTCAATAATGAAAGCTTTAGGCGATAATAAGGCAGATGTTGTAATAGCTGAACTTGATGACTTAACAACACATGCATTCGTTACAACCGAAATAAATGAAAATTTTTTAATATTGGATCCAGCACAAAAAAAAGATTTTGAAACATTTTTTGGAAAAAAACCAGATATTTTGAGAAAATACACATTTAATGGCCAAAAAATAAAAAAGTTTTTGTATAGGTTTAACTCAGAAAAATACGAACAGTTTTTGGACGAAGAATAAAACACAGAAAAACTAATTATCAGCAAAAACAAATAACTTTCCCAAATGTATACATTCTTAAAAAAACAATAAGTATTAATGCCTAAACACACTATTGAAATAATACAAGCGAGAATGAAAAAAATTTATGAAACAATTGCTGTGGCAGAAGGAATGAAGAGGAGATTATTTTTTTAAAACAATTTAGTTAAACAATTTAGAGTGGTTTATAAACCCTACTAATATATTTTTTTTTACTAATTGGTGGTAAAATGGTTGTTGTGAATGATCCAGATAAGTGCGTTTATTGTGGTGGTTGTGTAGGTGTTTGCCCAGTACAAGCTCTAACTCTAAAAGACACTAGAATAATTATTGATAAAAGCAAGTGTATTAATTGCGGGGCATGTGTTAGCATTTGTCCTGTTGGAGCAATGAGAATTGAAAAGGTGAATAAATGACTGATTATGATGTTATAGTTGTTGGAGCAGGACCAGCTGGTTTGTGTGCCGCAATAGAATTAATGAAAGAGAAGACAAGTGTATTAGTTGTTGATAGGAAGCAAGAAATTGGTTGCCCTAAAAGGTGTGCTGAGGGACTAAGTTTGAGATGGTTCAAAAAAATGAATATTACTCCAAAAAAAGAATGGGCAGTTCAAGAAATAAAAGGTGCTGAATTATATTCCCCTAATGGAAAAAGCATTAAAATGAAATCAAAAACACCACAAGGATATATTCTTGAAAGAAAAATGTTTGAAAAATACTTGGCTATAGAAGCAGTAAAAAAAGGAGCCAAAATTTTAATGAAGAATCAGGTTGTTAGTGCTGAAAGAAAGAATGGTAGAGTTGAATTAATAATAGAAGAAAACAAGGAAAAAAAAAGAGTGAGTTGTAAAATAGTTGTTGCTTGTGATGGAGTTGACTCTCTAACAGCAAAAATGCTTGGATTAAATACTAAATTGGATTTAAGTGAAACTGATTCAGGATACCAATACGAAATGACTGGTGTGAAAGGTTATGATGAAGACGTATTACACTTATTTTTTGGAAAAGATATTGCCCCAAGAGGATACATTTGGATTTTCCCAAAAAGAAAAGGAACAGCAAATGTAGGCATAGGAATAGGAGCATATGAAAAAGAAACAGCAAAGTATTATCTTGATAAATGGATAGCTGAACAAACTGGATTAAAAAATGGTTCAATAATAGAGGTTAACGCAGGAGTTATTCCTGTTGGAGGTTTTTTAGAAAAAATGCAAGCAGATAATTTATTAGTTGCTGGAGATGCTGGACACATGGTTGACCCAATTCATGGCGGAGGAATCGGAATCGCGATGGAAGGCGGCAGACTAGCTGGAAAACACGCTTTAATCGCATTAAAAACAAATAAATTTAGTGAAGAGGATTTGAAAAAATACACTGAAGAATGGTATACACTAAGCGGAAAAGATTTGAAGAGAAGACTAAAAGGAAGACACTTTTTAGAAAAATTAGATAATGATGATTTTAACTATTTAGCTGAAAGCATTACGATTGATGAAGCATTAAAAATAGGTAATGGTACTCTAACAAAAAAAGACAAGGCAATACTATTCACAAAAAAACTTGTTACAAGACCAAAACTATTAAAATTAATGTTAGAATATGCTAGAGACTAAACAAAATGATTTAATTAACTTACAACAAATAATTTAATATGATTGAATTACCAAACCTAACTCTAAATCACCTAGTACAAGAAAACCAAGTACTTGTAAATGGTTTTATTAACAAGGTTCAGACAACAGAAGACAATTTATTAAAACTAAAAATTCATACAAAAACTGGTGACAAAACAATTCTAATAAATGAAAAATTCTTTTTTATATCCAACAAAAGCGAAATTGCCAAACAAAACCCAGGAGGTTTCTCAGCATTATTAAAAAAATATTTATTTAACCAAAGAATAATAAGCATTAAACAAAAAGGTTTTGATAGAATAGTAATAATTGAGTTCCCAAACAATTATCTAATACTAGAATTTTTTGCAAAAGGAAACATTATTTTATGCGACAAAGAACTAATTATAATAAAAGCATTAAAAAAAGAAAAATGGAAGGACAGAGAATTATCAAAAGATAATAAATATTTGTTTCCAAGTTCAAGAGGACAAAACCCATTAGAAATAACAGTTAATGATTTTTATGAAAAATTAAAAACAAGTGAAAAAACTTTGTTTGGAGCAACTTTAGACATAATAAATGTTGCACCAATACTGCTTGAATTAATTTTTGACGAAATAAATATCCAAAAAACAATTAATGCCAAAAATATTGATGAAAAAAATGCAAAAACGTTATTAGAAAAAATACAAAAAATTTATTCTAAAAAAGAAGAAAAAGTTTTTTTACGCGAAAATATTCTTTTTTCAATTTGTATTAACAAAGAACCTGAAAAAAATTATCAAAGTATTAATGACGCATTAAACCAATTAGAAAAACGAACAGAAAAAAAAGTTGAGAAAAAAAAACAAGTAATTAATTATGATTTACAACAACAAAAGTTTTTGGAAGAAGAATTGCTAATGAAAAAAAAAGGCGAAAATATTTATTTGAATTACAACGAGTTAAACGAAATCATACAAGAAATAAAAAATAACAAAAAAGAAGTAAAAAATAATAAAGGAATTATTAAAGTAAAAGAAATTGATTTGAAAAGAAACAAATTGATTGTTGAATTATAATTATTCTTTGCCAGAAATCTGTTCAATCAATTCTCTCTCATCAATAATAAAAACATCGCTTACCGCAGTAACTGCTGAATAAGGAATTTCAATTGTTTTACCAAGCTTTCCTGCTTTAGAAAGAATTTTTGAATTTCTGTCAATCTCAACAACTAGTGATTCTATTTCGCCACCAACTTCAGCAACAATCATGTCAGAAAGTTTTCCAACTTCATCACCACGATTAGTTATTACTCTTTTAGAAGCTAATTGTCTTGCAATAGTATATTTGTACATTTTAATCCAATCCTTTAATTAATACAAATAGAAGGCATAACTACTTTATAAATATTTCTCCAAAAAAATCAAAAACACAAAACATTATGTATACAACGCAAATATTTTTTAATATAAATTTAAAAAAACAAACAATTATGTATAATCATATTTTTTTCATTTAAAAATTGAAAAAACAAAACCCTTTTTAACTACAAAATAGTTATTACTAATATGGGATTAAATAATTTAGATGACGAACTTGTTGACGACCTAAACTTAAAAAAAGGAAAACAAAATGGAAAAATATCAAAGATTTATTCAAAAAGCAAATTTGTACTAATAATATTATTAATTGGAATTCTCATTGGAACTTTTTTTGGATATTCTTATTTACCACAATTAATTAATGAAAATGAGAATAATAATCTAAAAAATTGTTTAGAATCAAGAGAACTTTTATTAAAAGAAAATTATTGTTTATATGCCGCAATTGAAAATCCAGAAACAATAACCAATAATTGCGAAATTAATTAGACGTTTGACGAAAAAGAACAATCTTTTTTAAATCAAAAAATATCTAAAAACAATATGAAAAAAATAATTGTGCTTTTAATCCTAACTTTTTTTGTTATATTATTTGGTTGTACTGAAATGTCAAGAGAACAAAAAAACCTTTGCTATTCTTTAACAACACAAAGTTATGATTTTGTTGACAATTGTAAAAATGAAGGAGCTTGCTACGAAGAAATTAACAAACTATTTAAAACAGAATTAGGTTATGAACAAGAAAGTAAATTGTACGAACTAAAAAATGATTTGGGACGAAGCTGGTTTTATTACAATAAAGGTGTTGAAGAATTAAAAAAAGTTTCAAAATATTGTTTTGATGGAAATAACCCAGAATTGCCAGGAACAATTAACCAAACAAGATTTTATTTAGAACAAGCATTTAGAGAACTAGATTTAGCATTATTTAATAGTTTTGAAATTACGAGTATTGAAGAACAATTACTAACCGAACAAAAAATTGATTTATTGAAAGAAGAAGAATTATATTATTCGTTAATTGAATTAAGACAAATATTATCTGATTTAGAAACAGGAAACACAAAAAACAATAACTATGTTAGTTATTACCTTGAAAGAATCCAACAATACAATGCGTCCAACGCATCAAAAAAATATGCTTACTTAATAGAAAAAGATTCCTTTTGGATTAACACATATAATATTGTTGAGGGAGCAATACTAACAAAAATTGGTTTGGGTAAAGAAGGAAGTTTCCCATTCCTAAGCAATTATTTTTATAATTCATTTTCAATGCTAGAAAACATTTTTTTCAGAGAAGAAAGTTTGAAAGAACTGCAAAAATTACCTGCAAAAGAATTTATGAAATTATATTCGGATTTAGCAGGAAAACAAAATTCGTCTTTGAAAAGATTTGCTGATTTATTCAATAAAATTAGTAAAAATTATGAAAAAATAATGAATGAAATACCTTTATTTTGGAAAGAAGTAGAAGAATTAGAAAAAACAAACAATAGTTTAATTTACGAGATAAATAAAAATAAAAAATTTATTTTTTTAGAACAAGAGTTATTACAAAGCCAAATAAACAAAAACGTAGATTATGATTTATTATTAAATCAAACAAACCAATCATTACAACAATTAAAAGAAAAAAAATCAAGAAATTCTTTAAAAATTGGAGAAGAACTATGCGAATTAAAAAAATCAATTAATATTTTAAAAGAAATAAAAATGAATTTAGAAATAAAAAAAGAAAAAAATATTTTACTCTTAAAAGAAAAATGTATTAATGAAGCAAAAAATATAAAAAAAGAAAAATTTGAAATTGACAAAGTTGAATTAAATTTATTAAAACAAAATTTAATATTTTTCGCAACAATTGTTGAAAAAAATAATTCAGAAATATTTTATTATTGTGAAGAAATGATAAAAACAAAAAATGTCTTAATTGAAGGAATTACAAATTATGAAGAATTAGAATCAAAAAAAATTGATTTGACAAAAGACTGCTTTGAATATTTAGAAAAATTGTTACCTTATTCAAACCAAAACGAATTAACTTTTTTATTTAACCAATTAAAAAAAGAAGAAGTTACTAATGAAAACCTGTTTTATTTTAATGAAAACTGTGAATCAATAAAAAGACAATTAAACAATTTTTTGAAAGATGATTATTTTGTTTCAAAAATAATTGAAAATATAAAAAGTATGATTGAAGAAAAGAAAAAATTAGAACAAATACAAATTTATATTAATGATAGCACAATAAAAAAAGAAATTGAAGAACTAGAAAAAAAGCTTATTGAATATGCTTTTTATTATCATAATGATGAAATAAAATTAGAAAACATATTACCAAAAAAAGAAAAATTATTAGAAAAAACAACGCAAGAATTAATTTTATTAAAAGAAAAAAATGAAAAATATGTTATAAACATAATTGAAATGCTTATTAAAAAAGAATATTTGAGCAATGAACTACCTGTTATTGGAAATGATTTTAATTTAATATTACTAATAAAAATAACAAACCCATTTAATGAAATATTTACAAAAGAAACATTTTTCCTAAAAATAGAAGAAGGATTAATAATAAATAAACCTGAAAATTTAGAAAAAATAGGATTTGGAAACAATGGATTTATTACACTTTCAGGAATAAAAAATGGAAACACACTTATTGAATTAAAAATTACGCAAAACCTGCAAATAAAAGAAGAAGAAAAAATAATTTACGCAACAAACCAATCAGGACTAATTCAAAAAAATATTTTTGTTGAAACCGAAAAAATAAATAAATTATTAATTAAAACACAATCCAATTATGAAATAACAAAAGTAATTGTTTTTATAAATGATGTTGAAATAAATAATTCAATACAAAAAAACGAAATTTATTTTGTTGCAGAAAATATTGATAGTAAATCAAAAATAAATGTTTTTATTTACACTAACAAATTAATTGATCTTGAAAAGAAGTTAAAACAAGACAACTTTTTGAACTTACAAAGTAAAAAAGTTGAGTACGAAATTATAGCAAAAAATCTAACAAACAAAAATATTAACGGAACAATAATAATTCCCACCAACTCAAGCGAAAAAATAAGACAAATAAATATTTATGACGAATTAATGGTTAATAAACAAAAAGAACTTTTAAATGAAAGTATTATACTAAAAAACCAAGATTTTCTGGGTGGACAACAAAGAAAATATCAATTAATTTTAGAAATTGACTCTGTTGAAGAATATTATGTTGAACAATTAAACGAAATTTTAAATAAGTTAAACTTTTTAAATGAAAAAGAAGTTACAAAAAAAATAGAAAGTATTTTGCTAATAAAATTTAATGAAAAATTAATAAAAGAATATGAAATGTTAATAAAAGAGGGAAATGCAAAAATTTTTGATTTGGAAAAAGAAAGTAAAAAAATAATTGATGAAGAAATCAAAATTGAAAAAGTAAATGAATTAATCGAAAAACTTGAAAATGATATAAAAACTGCTGAAACATTAGGATTAATTAAAACAAAAGAAGAAATGCAAGAAATACTTGGTCAAGCAACACAAAATTTAGAAAACGGAAATGCAAACGAAGCTTTATTGATTTTGGAAAAAAGCGTATTTGATGTTGATGAAGAAATTCTTTCAAAAATAAAAAGTATCAAAAAAGAAATAACAAAATCAGAAGATAAAATTTTGAATCAAGTATATTTTAAATTAATGGAAGATATTGAAAAAATAGAGAAAACAATTGGTTTTGAACCAATTTTAGCGCGAGAAACATATGTTAATGTGATAGAAGATTACCAAGAGTATTTATCCCAAAAAAGAATTTTTGAAAACGAAAAATTAAATTCGCTTGAATTAAAACAAAAAGAGTTTGATGATTTATTAAAAGAATCAAAAAACTTATTAGTTATTTTAGAAAAACAATTTGACATTGATGAAAAATATGTAATCACAACAAAATTTGTTTTCCCAATAACAAAAAGCAGGCTTGAAAAAATTAAATCCACATTAAATAATTTTGAAGAATATAATGAAAAAGATTTAGTGCAATTACAAAACATAAAACAAGAATTACAATTAGCTATTGATGAAATTAAGAGAAAAACAATTTTAGAATTTAATAAAGCAATAGATGATGGAAAAGAAAGTCAAATACTAGAACAAGCAAAAAAAGAAATAGATACTAATAATTATTTAAAAGCATTATTTGTCCTAAATACAGAAACAAGCCAAACTTATTTTTTATTTGGAATAATTCCGTTAGTATTAATAATTTTTGTTGCTTTTATTCTAAAAGCAAATTTTTCCAAAAAAAAGAAAAAAAGCAATGCCTTAAAACAAAAAGTATTAGAACAGTGGGATGAATAATGTTTCTTTTCAAAACAGGTAAGCTAAATAAATAACTAAAAAAATAAGAATAAATTATTCAAATAAAAAAATTCAAACAATTTTTTTAAAATAATAATTTAATTAATTAGTTTTTACTAAAATAAATTGTTAAAAATATTCCTAATGTAATAATTATGGCTATTATTGAAAAAAATATTTCAAAAAAATAGTCTTGTTCAGATATTGAAAAATTAATACTCTCTGAATAATAATTAAAATCAATTGTATTTAATTGTGCTTGTAACGAATATTCTCCAGAAATTAATTTTTCAGTAGTAAACGAAAATTCTTTTTCAGAAAAAGCATTCACATTTATTGGTTTTTCTGAATTATTAATTAAATCAAATGGAAAAATAATTAGATTACCATCAAGCACACTACCCCAATTATTTTTTATTTTAACATTAAATTTTAATTGATTATTAAAAATTTCTCCCCCAATTAAAGTTATTTCGGCTTGGTTTGGCTCATTAACTAATAATCTTGGATGATTGCTTAATATCCTTTGTTTTTCCCCAAAAACATTTGTAAAAAATAATTCGGATGACGGCAAATTATAAGAGCCACTAAGAATTGGTTTAATATAAAAAACAAAATCTGTTTCAGCATTACTATTTATTGTTGTTGAAGCACTTGCTTCTCCTTCAACAATATCAAAACTAGTTATTTTTATTATTGACCTCAAATCTTCAGCAACAAATTGAACAAAAATATCTGCATTTTTAGAACCAGTATTTTTAACATTTATTTTCATTTTTGCTCTTTGTCCTAATGTTATTTCTTCTGGAGGAATATTTTCTATTTTTAAAACAGGAGTATCATAAAAACCAATTTTGGAATCAGAATGCATTTTTATTGTACTAAAACCGGTTCGCATACAAAATTCAATTTTGTCACCATTATTTATTTTATCAACAAACATTCTTGCAACACATCTATCAGAACAATCAAAATTTTCTTTCCAAAAAATTTGTTTGTTATTATTTATTTCCACACTGATAAATGAACTATCAAATTCTTTTCCCTCAAAATCAGCATAAATTGACAAAATCGGGTGTAATCCTTCTACATCATCAAAATAATCTTTTGACGAAAATTCAATATTAAAACATTCAAATGCGTTAAATTCATTTAAGGATTTGTTTGTTAAACCAGAATAAGATAATGGAACTTCAACAGCAAAAATACTGTTTATTAAACCAAAAAACATTATCAACAAAAATATTTTGCTATTCATTAACAAACTCCATATAAAAATGGTTTTTAAATAGAATTATTCTGAAAAATTTTTAAAAAATACAAAAAAGTATTGTTTTCTTGACTTTGAGAATTCAATTCAATTATCATTTTTTTTGAATATTTTTTGAACACCTTTTTTTTACAATAATTTATTCCCTCACAAAAAACATTATCCATTATTTTTTCAGTTGAATAATGTCTATTTTCCAATCTTAATTCTAATTCTTCAGGATTAACATTCAACAAAATTACTTTATCTACTTTTAATTTCATTTCACACAAAGTATGACCTTCAAAAACAACATTATCATTTTTTGATAAAAAATCGTTCGTTTTTTTTTCAAACAATTTAATTGGAATTTCTAATTCGTTCTCGTCATTAAATTTACCAATAGAATTTTTTAAAGCAAATTCTTTTTCATTAATACAAATTAATTTAAACTTTTTTGCAATTTTTTTTGCAAGGGTTGTTTTACCACAACCAGGCGTGCCAGTAATCATTAATTTCATAAAAATAATTAACATCAAAAAGATTAAAAATAAAATAAAAACAAAAAAAACAAAAAAAATAAGGCTCTGTAGAAATCCTTTATAAATAGAGATAAATAGAAGGTTACCCTTCTATTT
>CAZUCF010000004.1:0-4453 GCA_964619405.1 uncultured archaeon
TTTTTGTTTTTTTTTGTTTTGTTTTTTATTTTTGAATTATTGTTTTTTGTTTTTTGTTTTTTTTTGTTTTGTTTTTTATTTTTGAATTATTGTTTTTTGTTTTTTTTTTTTAATTTTTTGTTTTTTTTGTTTTGTTTTTAATTTTTTGTTTTTTTTGTTTTGTTTTTAATTAATCTTCTTTTTTCATTTTATTTTTTTTAACAAATTGTTTTTATACTTCTTTTGTTTACTATTTAGAGATTAGTTTGTTCATTATTTGAATTGATTGTGATGGGTAGAAGAAATAATTCAAGTCCGTTTGCTGGTTCTATTGGTAGAATGTACCAGGATATTGCTACTACTGGAACAGATTTTTCTGAGAGTACTGATGGAAAAATTTTGATTGAAAAGAATCATCCTTTTGTTGATTATTGTAAGACGATGGGTAAAAAATTTCCTTCTTTTAGAAAGAACGCAAAGTTTTCTGAGCAACACCAACAAGCAGTGAATTTTCTTGGTTGGAGGTTGAGTGCTGGAGATTTCATGGCTGCTATAAAAGGTTCTTTTGTTACTTATTTGATCCCAATAATAATTTTGATTGTAATAATTTATTTGCTTGGAATTGGTTTAGAAATAGGTTCTATTAACACGAGTGATTTTGTTGGTGGGCCAATTCTTCTTTCTCTAACCGCTTATGATGAGCAAACAGCATTCATGTTTTTTGCACTTATTTGTTTGATTCTTTTTGGTGTTCTTGGAATGGGTATTTACATGATTTATTCTTTTCCTTTGACGGCAGCAACAGAGGAAAAGAATCGTGCTCTAACATATGTTCCTGAAATGATTGGTTACATGATAATGTCTATGAAACTTGTTCCTAATTTAGAAAAATCAATAGAGTTTTCGGCTAAACATGGTAGGGGTAGGATTGCTACTGAATTCAAAAGACTTATTTGGGATGTTCAAATTGGTGTTCATGAATCAGTTGCAACTGGTTTAGATAATTTGGCTTATCGTTGGGCAGAATATTCTTCTGAATTAAAAGAAGCTTTAATGAAGATTAGGGCTAGTGTAATGGAGCCAACTGAAGCAAGAAGATACGAGTTATTGGATAAGACAATGCTTGAGGTTCTTGGTAGTGTTAAATCAAAAATGGAGGATTATGCTCGTTCTTTAAACCAACCAGCTGTAATGTTATTCTATTTGGGGGTTTTGCTACCCTTAATATTAATAATAATTCTTCCTGTTGGCTCAGCTTTTTCTGGTAGTCCAATGGCTAACCCAATAATATTGTTTTTGATTTATTGTGTTGGAATACCAATAATAGCGTTTTCTTTTGCTAAGAGTGTTGTCAAGAAAAGGCCTCCTACTTACGAGCCACCAATAATAAATGATGATTTTGCTGAGCTCCCAAGAAAATGGTCTCTTAACGGAAAAATGGATGCAAGGTTTGTTGCAATAATTGTTTTGATTATTGGTGTTACGCTTTCTGGTGCCTTATCAGTTTATGGTTTTCCACCAAGCTTTTTAATGGTTCAAGACGAGTATGGGGATAGTTTTCAATTAATTGCTCCTGACAAGGATCTTGGAGATATTTTGGTTGAACAAGGTTTGAGTAGAACAGAGTTTGGTACTCCTGTAGTTGACTTATTTTTTGTTCAAATTGGTGCTGACATAAAGAATGGTGACTTGTATAAAAAGTTTTTAAACGAGGGCATGGATGAAGATGTTGCTTTAAAACAAGCGACAAGAGAGTACTTGGTTCTAACAACTAGTCCTTCAACTGACCCAACAAAGTACTTGTTTTGGACTGGTATAATAATAACTCTTGCTTTATTTACTTCAATTCTATTGCATTACAGGAATATTTACAAGAGGAAAGCCCAGTTAAATATAATAAAAATGGAGGACGAGTTCAAAGAATCAATGTATATTATTGCTTCGAGAATGGGTGAGAACAAGCCGGTTGAAAATGCTTTGAAGAAAGCAAAAGAGTTTTTACCAAACTTGTTGATTAGTAACAGGATTTTTGGTAAAACAATTGAGAATATTGAGTTAATGGGCTTGCCATTAGATTCAGCAGTATTTGATCCTATTTATGGTTCAATGAAGGGTATTCCATCAAAAGTCCTTACAACAGCAATGCAATTACTTGTTGACTCTGTTTCGCTAGGAGTAGAAGTTGCTTCAAGAACACTAATGTCATTATCATTACAAATGGAGAACATGGATAAAGTAAATAAATCATTAAAAGATCTTGTTTCTGAAGTTTCTTCTACAATGATGACTATGTCAGTATTTATTGGACCAATAGTTCTTGGTATAACAGTTGCATTACAAAAAGTTGTTATGATGACTCTTGCTGGTGTTGTTTCTGATCCAGCAATGGATGCTGCTCAACAAATTGATATGGCTGATTTGGCAGGTGGTTTGGGTAGTAATATTCAAATAAACCAATTATTCCAATTGAATATTGAGGTTTTCCAACAACTCGCAACACCATTAGTATTCTTGTTAATAATTGCGGTTTATGTTGCTGAAATAGTTGTAATAATGATTTATTTTACAACAAAAATACAGGAAGATAATGATTTGTTATTCAAAATTAATTTGGCAAAGTACTTGCCTATTGCAATGATTATTTTTGCTGTTACTTCGTTTGGTGCAAACCTTGCGATAACAATGTTAATGTAAATAGTAATTAATTGTGGTGTATATGAATTTTAAAAAAACTTTTTCGAATAAAAAAAATAGTGTTTTCCAAAAAAAAATATTTGATAATAAGGCACAGAGTGGTACTGTTTTTAGGTTAATGGTTGACGCAATAATTGGTTTAGTAATATTAATGATTATTCTTTCTGTTTTAGGTTATTTTGAATCATTGCGGGTTGATATTTCAAGGGCAGAGTTTCTTTCAATAATAAAATCTGCTACCGAGTCTCCTGATGGTAGCGTAATTTCTTCTGGAGTACTTGTTTTTGTTAAGGGGACTAGTTTTACTGCTACTCAATTACAATCAATAACAAATTATTCTTCTGATTGTTTTGTTTTTGAATCCAACCTTGGTTTTACTGAGATAATGGGTGGTGGTAAAATAATTATGATAAAACAAAACACTGAAACAAAAATTCATGTGAAATGTGTTCCTGTTAGCGATGAAAAAAAAATTGAGTGCATAATTTCTTTTGGAAAAAAACTTGAAGAAGGAATATAATTTTTTTAAAGTGATTTAATTTTGGGTATTAATGGATTTGCTTTTAGTATTTTTGAATTATTAATTGCTGCAATAGTTGCATTAATGCTTTTGTTTATTATTTTGCCAATGTTTCTTAATTTGTTTTTTTAAATTTAGGGCAAACAAATTTATTTGATTAATATGCGCTTTTTACTAGTAAATTAGTTATCTTTAAATACTACTTTAATTCTATTATGATTAACATTTTGATTTTTTGAGGTGATTTAATGTTGAATAATAAGGGACAAGCTTTCAGTGTTTTCGAGTTAATGATTGCTGCGATAGTTGCTATAGCAATCCTGTTTGTTTTGTTACCAATAGTTTCCAATATTACTACTCCTACTGGTGATGCTAAATCATCGATTGGTAATGTAATATCTTCTCTTGGTGTTGGTGGAACACAAAGAACTTCTACTTTTCAAATAGGTGCTCTTGAAACAGTTAGAACATCTTATTTTTCAGATAAGGGTGTTGATGAGGATGCTGTTTGTTTTGATTTAGGAAAATTTTATGACGCTCAATTAACTCTTGGTGATGATGGTGATGATTGTAGGTCTTTCACTAATACGACTAATAGGGCAATAAATGCTAAAGCTTTAATTGTGTGCGAGTACGATGCAGACACTTTAGAAGGTACTCTAACATCAATTAATGTTGATTTAACGGGTGAGTCTCCAACTAGTATTTGGGGTTCGGAAGATGATTATGATGGTTATAACAAGGTTTGTTTTGTTATACTAGAGAAAGCATAATTGTTTGAAATTCGTTTAAAAGCTGGTTTAAAAAAACCAGCAATCTTATTTTTTCTATTAAAAAATCAAATATTATTTTTTTAAGAATTTTTGTTTTTTAGCATTTTCTTTGTTTTTTAGTAAACTCTTTTTTTAACAAATTTTTTATTTTTTATCAAAATTTTGTTTGAAAATAATATTTCTTTGCAAATTTTGTTTGACAATAATATTAAATAGTTCTTTGCCCAATAATATTTTGTAATAATTTTGGAATTATTTTTTGTTTCAAAATTATTTTTGGTTTAGTGTTTTTATGAGTGCAAGAGAATTGTTTTTTGAAGAAAAAGCTGCTGGGGATTTTGGCGCTGTTTACATGATTCTTGTTTTTGCTATAGTTGCTCTCGCTTTAGTTCTTGTTGTGAAACCAATGTATCAGAGCGCACAAAAAGCAGTTCCAAAAGCAGTATCTAATTAGTTGGAAAAATTATTAAATTATTAGTTTTTTAAA
>CAZUCF010000004.1:4553-68737 GCA_964619405.1 uncultured archaeon
TTATTAAGTTTTTAGTTTTTTAAATTATTAAGTTTTTAGTTTTTTAAATTATTAAGTTTTTAGTTTTTTAAATTATTAAAATTAGAATTATTTTTTTTGTTTGGTTTAAATTTTTTTATTAATTAATTATTTTTTTGTTAATCTGGTTTTGTTTGGTTTTATTTTTTTTATTAAGTTTATTTTTACTTTTTGGTTTAATTTAAGTATTTTTTTGTTCGAGTAATTTTGTTTTTTGTTTTAAGTTAATTATTTTTTTGTTAATTGTAAGTATTTTTTTATTGGGTTAAGTTTTGTTTTTATCTTCATTTAGTTTTTTTTAATTTTTTTATTGGTTTAATAATATTTTTTTTGTAATTATTTTTTCACTAAAATTAATATACTTCTTTTACCTATTTAGAATTATGTTTTTGAATACAAGAGCCCAAGTTAATTCTCCTTTTGAATTGCTTGTTGCTATAATAATAATGAGTTTTGTAATAATTATTGGTGCTCAAATGATTGCGAGTGCTAATGACCAAGTTTGTTTGGCTAGTGTTGATAAAGCTATGAGTGAGTTTCAATCCAAGTTAGAGGATACTGCTGCGTACAGGACTTCAAACAAGTTTGATTTTAGGCCTGTTACTAATAGTTGTTATAATGAGAATAAATCAATAATGAAGATTGAGGCTATAAAAGATAATAGTAAGCGGTGTGGTGCTGTTTGTGGTAGAGCAATTGATTCTTGTTTTATATTTACTTTTAATGCTCCTGATGTTGCTGGTGGTTTTAAACAAAAGTGTTTGAACTTGCCTGCTTACACGAGTTTTATTAGTGATGGTTCTCTTTGTCCTACTACTGGAGAATTTGATGGGTATACTGCGATTGATCCTACTGGTGTTCAAGTAATTATTTATTCTGGAACATATGTTTTGAGGAATATTGCTCCTGCTGGCAAAACATATCCTGAGATTTGTACTTATTGGAAGAGATAGTTTTTGTAGAAAGGTGTTTTTATGTTGGGTTTTATTTTGAGTAAAATGCAAATGCTTCTTTTTGCTACTGGAATATTTATTGTCGTTCTAATGTTTTTGAATTTTGTTTCGGGAATGGATTTAAGGAATGTTACTTCTAGTATGCTTGAATTAAATTCTCAAATGATTTCTGGGCAGTTATCTAGTGAGCATGTTTGTTCTTTTCAAACAGCAACTATTCCAGAATTCTTTAATTATGGTTTAACTAGTAATAGATTGTATTATGAACTAAATTTTTCCAGGGTTGATTTTGTTGATTATCAAAAATTGATTCTTTCTGTAAACGAATATAATAAAACAAATATTCTTGATGCTAAGAGTGTTAATGTTTTCGGTAATATTGTTCTTATTGATCCGAGTTTTATTGCTTCTAGTGATCCTATTACGAGTAGTATGGTTGGGTTAGAAAAAATTTCTCTTTATCCGAGACAAGCATTAAAAGGGCAGGCTGTTGCACCGCCAAATGCTTTTGTTGCATTAAAAGAAGTTAATGGTGATAATTTGAGTTTGTATGTTATTCCTTGTACTACTCTTGCAAAATCTTTTACTGATTCTTCTGGGAAAGTTTTTTCTTCAAATAATTGTGAGGAAAATGTTTTGAAGGTTGGTTGTTATTTGTTGAAAAAAGAGAAAGGCAATCCTGTTCCAAATGATAAATTAAGTACTTGTTTTTCAATTACAAATGAAATAATACAAGGTTTGGAAGGGACTACTCAATCAAGAAGTTTTTCTTGGAGTGATTGTTTAAATCACGGGTATGTTAGTTGATTGGTGAATTAAATGTTTTGTGAAAAAGGTTTTATTGGGGCTATTGGAGATGATTTGCCTTCTTTGATACCGATTATTATTGCATTGTTATTATTTTTTACTATTTTTTCAATTACTCTTAATACTTATAATGAAAAAAATGCTCTTTTAAGAAAAAATATTTCTTTAATGAATATTTCAAGAGAATTAAAAGGAAACTCATTAATTTATAGTGTTGAACAATTTTCTGCAAATTGTGATAAAATAAAATTTAATAAATATGGTGAAAATTTTATGGTTGCTATTTATTCGAACGAAACTATTGCTGAAATGTTTCAAGAGGGGAAAAACTTTTTAGATGATTTCAAAGAAGTTGATCCAGAGTATCCTGAAGACAATACCAATTTTTTGAAAAGCGGGAATGATTTAATGGTTGAAGAAGCATTTTTTTGTTATTACCAAAAAATTGGTGGGCGCCAAATTAGTGATAAAAGAATTAGTTATCTTACAAGATTTTACCCTGTTGCTGTTCAAGAAAAAGTTTCTATTGAAGGAATTGATTATTTAATTATTTCTCCTGGAATAATGGTGATGGTGATTTGGTGAATTGTAAAGGACAAGCTGCTCTAGTTGACTCAATTTTTTTTCTTACAATTGTTTCAATAGTTTGCACTACATTATTTTTTTTTGCGATAAATTATGGGTTGTCAACAGAATCACAAATAAATTCTTTTTATTCAAAAGATTTTTCTAGTGATTTATTAAAAGTTATTACTTATGTTAGTATTCCTAGGGATGAACAAACTATTGGTGAATCACAATTAACAGGTATTTTTCAGAGTGATTATTTGCTTGCTTTAATAAAAGAAGATTATTCTGATAAAAGAAAAATGTCTCCTTTGACAACAAAAGCAATTGTTAGAACGCTTGATAGTGTTGTAAAACCTTTTGATGCTTCAATAGATTATGCTTTTTTTTTGACGAGCGAGAGTGATAATGAATATTTGTTTTTGTTGCTTGCTACGCATGAATGTTCAAATTGGGTTGAAAATACATCCGGAAATCTTGTTTGTGATGTTGTTCAAAGAAAATATTTTTATTGCGAGCCCACAAACCAAAAAATTTTGGAAGAAAGAATTTTTCCTAAATTAAATAGGGTCGATAATTCAGTTGGGAAAATAACTCTTTCAGAATCTGAGCGATCCGATTCACAAGGAAGGCCGTTTATTATTGGTTTTAGTGGTTGGATTGTTGTTGATATTCCTGAATTAAAACAAGATTTTTTGTTGAGTGATAATGATTTTAATTGTGAATTAACTATGCCAAACTAAAATAATATTCTAAAATAAGTTTTGTTTTTATTAAATATTTTTTTTATTTTTTTGTTTTGAATTAATTTTTTGTTCCACATTTCGGGCAAACACTTTTTTTGTCTTTCGCGCAATTCTTACAAAAAGCAGTTCCGCATTTTGAACAATAAATTATTTTTTCTGTTGGTTTCCCACAATGAGGGCAAGTTTTTTCATCAAAATCGCTAATACTTTTTATTTCGTTATCATTATCAAAATCATTTTCGGTATCATCTAAATCTAACCCTAGGTCAAATTCATCCTTTCCTTGTTTTTTTTCGTCAGAAAATAATTCTTTTATATTACTTGATAGTATTGGTGCATTTTCTTGTATGTCGCTTTGATATGTGTTTTGTTGAGGGCTTGTTTGTTCTTTCCTTTTTTCTCGCATTTGTCGTCTTTTTTCTCTTCCATTCAAATTTTCTTTTGATTCATAATTTTCGTTCATGTTGCCTTCTACTGAAAGCATTTCTGGGTTGTTTTTGAATTGAGTGTATAAAGAATCAGCCATTTGTTCTGCTTCTTTTTTGTTTGGTAGTCTTTTGTTTTGTTTTTTGAATTTCTCTACTTCTAATAAAGCTAGTTTTTGTTCTAAATTTAATTGCTCAATTTTCTTCAATTCTTGTAAATTTTTTTCATCAATATTCACATCTTCATAAGCCATAGTGGGTAATTTTGTATCAGCATATTTTAAAGAATTATCCATTGGATTAATTTGGTTTTTATTATTTGAATTGTATTGTTCATAGCTATTTTCATTATTTTTTTCTTGTCTATTAAATCTTTTCATTCGCCTTGGAACTTTTTCAGCCATCTAAATCATCAATCCCTATTTCTTCTAATTCTTTTTCATTAATTTCGTCTTCGTAATCCTTTTTTTTATTGTTCTTTTTATCTATTTGTATTGCAAAACTTTTTAATTTTTTAAGAGCAGCATTTTTATCTTGTTCTTTTGTTTCTCCTTTTATTTCAATTGTTTTTGCTCTTAAACTTTCAATAATATTAGTCTTTTTTTCTTTAAAAATCTGTTTGTTAATTTTATTTGTATTTAAAAAGCCATTTTTTATATCTTGTTGTTCAGGTTTTGAGTTAAATTTATTTTTTACCAAATTTTCTTTTTCTGTTGCCTTTAAAATTTTTTTTGGAATGTATGTTGATTTTTTTTCTTTTATTAATTCAACATCATCAACAAAACCTGATTTTTTCCTTATTACAAAAAAAATTGTGAACAATATTATATAAACAATACTTGATGATACAAAAAATAATCTATCAAAAACTATTAGTGATAGAACCATTCCTGGGAAAAATATTAGTAATCCAAAAGCATACCCGTAACTAATTTTTTCAATAATACTTGAGTCTTGTTTTTGTGGCATGATTAATCTTAGTAATGAATACCCCAGAGAAAAACTTCCTATTAATGCAAACCCATATAATATTGCAATCATTTGTCCACCAATCAAATAACAAATTAAGAACTTATAATACTAACGGTAAAACCTTTTTTAGAAGATTGTTTTTCATAATTATTTTTTGTTATTGCCAATTTTTTGTTTCAATTTAAAAAAATGTTTTTTTGTTATAATTTAGATTAAATTTTTTTTGTTTTAATTGTTTTTTTGTTTTAATTGTTTTTTTGTTTTATTAATTTTATAATTTTTTGAGTTAATTGTCGTTTTGCTTTTTTTTAATATTTTTTAATTGTTTTTTGTGATGTTTTTTAATAGTTTTTTTTGATATTGTTTAATTGTTTTAATTATTTTGATTAAATTTGAGATTTTTTTTATTGATATTAATTACATTTATTTTGCTAATTTGCAAAAGATTATTATACTCTAAATGCATTAATTTTACTGGTTAGAATGGATTTTTTTGGTTTGTTTTTAGGCATAATAGACTTTCTAAAATTTCTTATTCCTGTATCAATAATTGCTTTCATTTTTTTCAAAATATTTTCAAGATTTAAGCAAAAACTTATTGATAGGTTTGATTTATCTTGGGTGAAATCATGCTTAATAATAAATTTGTCATTAATTTTTGTAATAATTTTTTGTTTTTACATTTATTTTATTTTTGTTGGTGCGAGTATTGCGCCTATAACCGAACCAGAATTAAGTTATAATTTTTTTGAATCTCTTTTGATGATTGGTTTAGCATTAATAAGGATTCTTGTGGTAACAATAATTCTTTCTCTTGCGTTATTGTTTTTTGAATTTTTTTCAAGCATAATAATTGTTTTTCAAAAAGAAAAGGATTATTCTGATACATTAAAAGAATTGGTGGGTGTTTTTTCTTCAACAGCTTTTTTCTTGTTTTTATTATTCTTTGTTTTTAATTGGGTGCCTTTAGGATTATTTATTTATATTTTTTATGGTTTTGTTGGGGAATTACCAATGTTGGCAAGTTTCATAAATTTTGGTTCATTTGATTTTGCCCAATCAATTATTAATATGTTAAATTCAATTATTATTTAGTATTATGGGTTATTTGGAGAATTATATTTTGTAGTAGAAAATTGTGTTTTATAAGGTGTGTTTATGAATAAATTTTTTGAAGGATTTTTGATTGGATTCATTCTATTAATATTGCTTTCAAGCAATCCTTCTCTCGCTTATTCTGTTCAAAATAATTCATTTCAAAATGATAATTTTAATGAGACAAATATAAATAATGTGTGTAATGCGAATGAGAAAATCTTTTTTGAAGATGTTTTAACAAGTTCTCAAACTAATTCTCAAAATGATGCTTCTCAAAATGATGTTTCTCAAAATGATGCTTCTCAAAATGATGCTTCTCAAAATGATGCTTCTCAAAATAATGTTTCTCAAAATGATGCTTCTCAAAACAATTCAGCTGGTTTTAGTTGTGATGTTTCTTTTCTTACTCCTGCTGAAGCGAAAGCAATAATGAATCTAACAAAAGAAAATTTTCAGGGTAGTGAAATTAGTGATGATAAAAATGAGAAAGCAACTGGAATTGATTTGAATGACTTGAAATTAATTGGCCAAGACAATGATGGTAAAACAGCTGTTGCACAATCAGCGCCTTCTAAAGCAGCTTCTTCTGATAGATTTAGTTTTCTTGCTGGGCGAACTATTGACGGGCCGTTTGGTGTTGGCTTGGTTTTAGAAGACACTTTGAGGGTTGGCAGGTGTAATGATTTAACTCAAGAGAATTGTCGTGTTTATGGTAATGGTTTGGCTTATAGGACATCAGGAAAAGGTGTTGATAACATGCTTATTGATACTTCCCAAAAATTTACTGATTTAGTAAAACAAGGTGTTACTGGTGTTAGTGAAGAAGAAGTTGTTAAAATGCAGAACACTGTTTATAATGCTAATGATTTAAAAGTTCAGGCAGTTCAATTGTCTCCGACAGAACAAATACAAAATTCTTTTAGAACAGAGCAATATGTTGCAAAGAGTGCTACTAATTGTAATAATTCTTCTTGTATTATTTCAAGTTACTCTGCTTTTGACAAATTGTTTAACCAATGGTTTTCAACTGATATTGTTGTATCAAGTTTTGGCCCTGCTTTATTGCATTCAGCTGGGCGATGGTTGAATTTAACAAGTATTGGTCCGGGTGGTGGTGCTGAAAACAAGGTAATGAAATTTTTGAATGAAAAGGTTTTTAGAGCGGGTAGAAATGCTATTGGGGATGTTCCTTCTGCTGTTTTGGGGAGACAAAGAATTGATAGTTACCAACAATTAGTTAAAAAGAATGGTTTTGGAGATATTTTTACTGAGTTTACTGTTGGTGGTAAAGCATTTTCTTCTGGTGCTGGTGGTTACACCGATGCTTTGTTGAAACCAGATAGTCCTATCTTCAAATTAACTGCTGACCAAAAAAAAGATTTTTTTAGAGCATTACAAGATATTAAGGCTTATGCTAATGTTAGTGCAAAACAAATGGATGCTGCAAAAGAAGCTTTTTTAGCAACTACAAAAACAAGTGATGATTTAGTTGATTACGCGAAAACAGTTGCAAAACAAATTAAGAGTTGGGATGATGTTACTTTCCTTGATTTCCCAGCTTGGATTCAAAAGAACCCTGAACTAACTGGCTTACAAGGTTTTGCAGTAAAAAAAGCTGGTTTCGCTGATGCTACTGGTTTTGTTGATATTACTTCTTCTCAACCATTTAATTTTACTAAAGGAATTCTTGCTCCGTTCTCAGAAAATGGACACTGGGATGCTTATGCTGGTGCAACATCAAGTTTTAATTACCAATATGAAATAGGAACTGCTTTGGGTGCAACAGGGCACAAGGGAATAAAATTATTTAAACCAACTCCATCAAAATTAGAGGTTGCGGGAGCAAATGTTACTGACTTACATTCTTACCTAGCAAAATTAGGAGACTCATTGTACACTGTTAATGTTCCTGGCGTAGGACAAATGCCATTAAACGCTTCAACAATAGAATATATTAGAAGTGCTCCTGGAGTACTAGGCAATATTGATATTTATTCTTCGCAATACACTTATGTGAGAGATTTAATGCCAGAAGATTTTGCTAACATCATTACTAATGGGAGAATTGTTGGTAGACCAAACACTGCTCTAACAAATTACACTGATTTGGATGCTGGTTTGAGACAATACCCTGAATTCGTTTCAAGACACGCTCTTGGCCCACTAGACGCTGTTTTCGCAAAAGAAAATAAATTACTCCAAGATTATTTTACTTTGAAAGCAAATACAAGTGCTTTTTACAAGGTTGCTTTGGGCCCAACAATGCTTTGGAATGTTAAAAGGGGTTTTGGTGATGAAAGGTTTTCTGCTTACATGCTCCCTGATTCTTGGACTACAATGACTATTAACCAAGGTGTTGACGAAGTCTACAATACTTCTTTCACGGATTTTTATGCTAACGAGGGTTCTGACCAAGGAGAATTATTATCAAAAGTAATGAATAATATAATATTTTTTCCAAACACTGTTGTGAAAGCAGCTGCTGACACAGTGTCACCACAAATAGGTGACAAGTTAAGAGCTTTTTCAGGAGAATATGGTTTGAACTCAATAATGCGTGACGAAGTAAAAAACATTGCTTTTTACTCTCACAATGAGAATTGTTCTGGTTGTAGGCTAGCAATTAATAATTCTCAAAGTAATTTGAGGTTTGATGTTTATGCGCCAGTTAATATTAAATCGTTTATTGTTGAAGCAGCTGATTCTGAAACAGTTAAAGAAGATGGTTCAACAATAATTTTTTATACGCATGGTTCTAACGTAAAAGGTTCTACTGGTGACATAGCAGGGCAAGAAATTAATTTGTCTCAAGCGAGAAGAGAGGGAACTACTTGTGAACAAGTTCTTAGGGAAAACAATCTTGGTTGGACAGGGAAATTCACTGGCTTTGCTTTAGCAAGCACTGAATCACTAGCCTATTTTATTAACCCTGGTTTTGGAATGTTAATGTCGGGAGCACAACAAATAATGATTACGCCAAAATTACAGGATTGTGTTGATGACAAAGAAGGTTATTATGTTCACTTTTATGCTCCACCTTTAACAGAACAAGCAACGGGAAAAACAAAAGAAGTTCTTTCGAATGAGAGCGTTACAACAACTCTTGCTGATTTGAGTAAATCAGTTGATGATTTTGCTGCAAAAAATAATCCTGTTTCTGATTCAATTGGAAAAATAAAAGAAGAATTTGATAATTTTGCGAACCAAGCAACTCAATCAAATATTTTGCAAGCAACAATAGAATTGTTGCCACCATCAAGCGGTAGTATAATAGGACAAGAAATATTTTATATTTGGTTTAAAGACAACATGCTTCCAACAGCATTAAAAACAGAGGGAGTATCAGTAACAAAAGATGGTAATGTTTCTGTGACAAAAGATTATGCTAATGGTGATTTACTAATAAATGGAAAAGTTGTTGTTGATAACAAAAAAGAAATTGTTGGTTTGATAACACAAGATAACAGGATTCCCGCAGAAGTTGTTCCAAAAACAGTTTCAACAGCATCAATGCCAAATAATTCAGAAATTGTTTTTGAATTAAATGCTCTTGGAGAACTAAGAGTGCGAGAAGAACAAGTAAAAAAATGTGTTCAAGAAGCAATAAAAAAACAATCAGGAATAACTTATACTGGTGACGAGCTAACACAAGTGTTCGGTGATTTAAAATCTATTAACACTCAAAAATATGGGAGTGTTTTTGCTAAAGACAAAAAGATTTATTTGGAGGGAGAGGTTCCTGCTTACGGTACACTTAATTCAAGATTTATTATAGATGGTTATTGGAATTCAAGATTAGTTGAAGACGCAAACAAAGCTATTGACTCTGGAAAATTTATTGGAATGGCTTTCGAACACGGTTCAATAGTATTGAATCCAGAAACAAATGAAATAGTTATTTGGTTAAGACAACATAAAGAAGCCGTTCTAACATCAAAAGATGTTTCTGGTTTGAAAGCAAAATTAACATCCATAACAGACCCTGAAACAGAGTGCGAACAACCAGCAATAGATTTAGAAGCACAAGGCTACCCAAATGATGAATTAGGTTTGAGAAGAGTTGAAAATTTCAATACATCAATGGAACATTTAGGTCCATTCACACAATTCACTACTCCTGACAAAATATTTGAGTTTTACGCAAAAGTAAATCCTGAAACTGGTGAATGCCAAGATTACTTTAGGGTAATAGATAAGAAAACAGGAAAGGTTCTTGTTGACTCACCAATTATTGGTGGGCTAACACAAGACGCTGATGGAAAAATAAAATTCCAAACAGCAGACGGAAAAACACACACTTTAGAATTCAGTGCTGACAATGGGATACCAAAACTAAGTTACAATGGCGGGCCAGCAGAAACACTTGCAACGGCACAAGGGCCAAACGGTTCTTTCTGGTTTGATCCTAATACAGGACAATGGTATCCTGAAAACGGAATGCAGATACCATTAAACCAAGCATTCAAAGACCAAGGAGCATTTTATGGTGTTGACAAAGAAGGAAATGTTAATGGTGTCCCTGGAAACCCAATGACATTTAACATTGGCCAACAAGGAGATAGCGGCTTCAATATTCCTTCTATGCCAGAAACAATTTCGAGTTTGTTTTTGTTCATATCATTATTTTTAATAATTTCTTTTGTTATAACACAAAAAAATGTTAAAATTAAAAAAACGAAAATTAGAAAAAAATAAAATCAAAAAATATTTGTAATCTTTTTAAAATTATTAAAAGTGATAATAATTTCATTATTTTTAGAATTATTAATATAATATTTGTATTATTTTTAAAATTATTAAGAATTATTTAATTCAATCTTAAAATTATTAATAAATAATAATTTTTTTTACAATAATTAGAAGTTATTATTTTTTTAAAATCTTTTTATTAATTTATTTAATTTATTTTGAAAATATTTTTTCGAAACAAAACAACATTATGTATACATTGGTGTTCCGCGTATCATTTCTGGTTCGTCAACCATTTTTTTCTGTGCTTCCAATGTTTTCAAATGCTGGCTAATAGCATTTTCAAGTTCTCTTGCTTCTTTTAATAATGGTTTAACATCAATACAAACATTAATGAGCTTGCAAAAAGCTTTAACAATTTCTGCAGCAGCATAATAATCAGCATTATTTTTTGCGTTCCCAATTAAACAAAAAGCTATAATAGAATTGTCTTTTAAATAAAGCATCATCATTGCTGTTACCCCTGATGTTATCCCATTGTTTATTAATTCAAGATTATTCTTTTTAATTATTTTTTTGGATTGTTCATCACTCGCAAAAGCATAAACGCTTTTACCATCGGGAGTCTTTATTCCTGATGTTGCTATAACTTGTTTTATCTTCTTTTTTTTCACCCACTCAACAATTTCTTTGGCCATAATACTTGCAATACTATTTGGTATTATTTGTTCTGAAATTAGGATAACTGCTTTGTATTTTTTGTTTGCGTAAATTCTTACAGGGTGCATTGGCACACCATTATTAATTCTAATTATTGGTGAAAAAAGAGTTGAATTAATATACCCTATTTGTTCAAAACCCAATTTTTCTGACAAATATCTTGCACCGATTGTTCCTGCGAGTCCAACATCAGGAAAACCTTCTATCAAAGTAAAACCAGTTAAATTAATTTTTGTGTTTTCAACAAAATTAAAAAAACTTTTTAATTCTTTTTCACTCATTAATACACCAACCGAATCATTACTAACATTTCAACTATCATATTATTGTTTTTACTTGAATTGTTTCAAACAAAATTATTTTATTAAATTTATTTTGTTAAACAAATTATAATACAACAATTTTAAGTTTTAAGTTATTAATAAACTTAACCCATATTTTGTGCGAGAAAAAAACAAGTGAATGCTATTGGCACTATTATTAAAGCGTAAACCCAGAATTGTTTTTTATTACCTTCTTGTAAACCAAGAAAAAAACTGCTTAGTAATGCAAATTCAAAAATATATATTGTTGTTCCGAGTGAAGCAAGAGAAAAGATTTCTTTTCGTTCAATAGCACTCAAGCCAATTTCAAATCCTTCAGCAAAATTAAAATTGAATCCTGTTACCAAACCAATAATTATTCCAAGAATGCTTGGAACGATTAATGCTGATGATAATAACAAAGTGTATTTTGTTACAAGCATTACTGCTTGTTGTTCTCTAATAATTGCATTATTTTCCATTAAATCCTCTGAAATTTCTCTTAAAAAGTTAGACATTTCAGAACCGTTTTCGTAACATTGGATGAATACATCAATTATCCTATTGACAGTTTTACTATTATTCATTTTTTTTATTTTGTTTAAAGATTCTTTTACGCTTGAACCGTTTTTTATCTCAATATTTGCTCTTTCAAAATCTTCTCTTATCAAAGGAATTTCAATTTCACTCATTTTTTCAATATTTTTTATTATAGAATTTTCATCGCAAAAAACACTTACTTCGAGTAAGAACTCTGGAATCATTGATTCTTTCTTTTTTTTTCGTTTCTCAAAAAAAATATCTTGCCATAAATAATTCAAAAAAAATGGTGAAAAAAATAATAGTCCTGAAACAAAAATAGTTTTGTTTAATTCTATGCCCGTATAAAAAAGAATTATCATTGAAATAATTGTTACAAATAAACCTTCTATTATACAAAAATAAATAAATTTGTTTATTTTTTCAAATCTTGAATTATTGAGTATTAATTTGTTTTTAAAGAGTTCCATTTTTTCGTTTCCAAGAATATATTGAAAAATATTTTCAAAAAGTTTTGTTGCATCCATATTATTGCCTCAAAAATAATGGTGTTTTTGAATTAATTGATAATAAAACAATTAAATCTATTGAAGGAAAACCAATAACCATTATCAAAAAAATTTGTATTGCATTGAATTGTATTTCCATAAAGTAACTGCCAATTAGAATAAAACTCGCGAACATTGCGGGTACAATCGCTGACACTGCTATGAAAACAAGTGCAAAGACTATTAGTTTTCCACCAAATTCCTTGCTTTCTATTCTTTGTCTTAACAATAATTCGTCAGCAAACTTCTTCAAACCAAAAGTATCATTGCCATGTTGATAAATATTATACAAATTACTATTAGTTCTTTTAATATTCAAAGAATTAAATTTTTTGTTCATTGTTGTTAAAGCATCTTTGAATGACAAACCATTCTCAACAAGTCTTATAATTATTCCATATTCTTTTGCTGTAACATTGTCTTCCATAGAACATTTTTTTATTGCGCTCATTAAATCTTTCCCAACTTTTAATTCGGTAACAAGATTCATCAAGAAAAAGCTAAGATTCACTTCAACTTTTTTAGTGTATTTTTTGTGTTTTAATATTGGAATATTTATTGCAATTAAAAATATTATTGTGAAAAAACCAAACATTATTCCAAAACTCAAAAGAATATTGTGTGTGTAAAGCCAACCAAACAATAAAATAAATAATGAAGAAATAATTGTGTAAGAAAAACATTTCTTTTTGTATTCTTCAAAATCTTTTTTTCGCAAATCAGCTTTTTTAACAGTGTTATCTTCCAAAAAAGATTTTTCTGAAATCTTTTTGAAAAAATTTTTTGAATTATTTTTTTTATTATTTGCGCTTTGTTGGTTTTGGACATGATTATTTGTTTCAGTATTATTTGTTTCAGTATTATTTGTTTCAGTATTATTTGTTTTAGTATTATTTGTTTTTATAAATTCTTTTCCAATTTTCATATTACTTCTCCGCATGATAATTCAAAAAATTCTCTAAAAGAAATACTATTACTCATTTTTTCTAAAACTTTTTCTTTTTTCCTCAAAATTTTTTCATAATCTTTTTTGTTACAAGAAAAAGTTTGCATTATTTTTTCACTTAACCTCAAAGATTCGTTTGTTTTTTCTAAACAATTTGTTTTGTGATTAAAACAAAATAATTTTAACAATTTCAAAGAATTATTTTGTTCTTGTTGTTCTTTAAAAACTTCACAAATTTCAACTACTTTTCTTTCTTCTCTCCTCAAACCAGTTTTCGCGTTAATACGAGTAATTCTTTTTTGAACTAATATTAAATCAAGTGATTTTAAAGCATTTTTTTCAATTCCAAAAGAATTTAATCTTTGAAAAGCTTCTTCGGAATTTTCTGCGTGAAAAGTAGCATAACTTCCTTTTGCTTGTCCAGCAAGCATTGTGTTGATAAAAGATTTTGCTTCATCCTTGCTTCTTACTTCGCCAACAATTACTCTATCTGGTCTCATTCTAAAAGTGTTTTCAATTAATTTTTCTAAACCAATATTTAGGTTTTCTGCTGTATTCAATTTTACTATGTGCTCTTGTGGTAAAACAATTTCTGGTGTTTCTTCTACAACTACAATTCTCTCGTCTTTTGGTAGGAAACAAAACAATGAGTTGAGAGTAGTTGTTTTTCCTGAACCAGTGTTACCGCAAACAAGTATTGATGATGATGTTTGCATTACTAACCACAAAAAAGCCATTGCTTTTGCATTAATAGTACCAAAATCAATTATATTTAATGGTGTTAAAGGGTTTTCCTTAAATTTTCTTATTGTCGCGTTTATTCCTGTGAAAGCGATTGGATCCATTGAAGCATTTAACCTTGAACCGTTATTCAAAGTTGCATTAAGAATTGGGTTATTAAAACTTAGTTGTCTTCCTAATGGGGAAGAAATCCTGTTGATTATTGTTTTTATTTTTTCGTCAGAGTTAAAATAAATGTTGCTTGTTAGCCAACCAAAAATATTGTGGTAGAGCATTATTGGTTTGTTTTTTCCATTTATAACAATTTCTTCAAAATCAGGATCATTCAACAATGGTTCTAAAATACTATTTCCTATTGTTTCCCACTCTAAAACAAGAGACATTTTTTCTCTTTGGTCTTTTCTCAAAAGAACATAATTTTCTAGACAAAAATCTTTTATTAGAAAATAAATATCTGACTTGTTCTTAATTATTTTTTTTGTTTCCTTTATTTCTTTTAATATTTCTGAAAAAAACTTTTTTTCTTTGTCATTGAATAAAGGAAAGTCTAATAAAAAGTAATTCTTCTCACGTTTTTTTACTATTTCCCCGCTAGAACTCTTACTAACTTTTTTTGAATAATCAATGCTTGAAATAAAAAAACCTATTTCTTTCATTTGAATTAATAAAAATTTTTTTGTTTAAAAAACAAGATTATGTTTTAGACAATCAACGAATTTTTGTTCTTGTTTTTGATGGGTTTTTTTGAAAAAGTTGGTTTTCCAAACCCTTTATTATTATATATTACTTTGTTTAACATTCTTTCGGGTTATCACCCCGATTTCTAAGTTATAGGTAAAGGCAAGAAAAAGGCAAAGGAGGAAAGAAAGCATCTTTTTAATCGCTTTCTTTCTTCTGAAAGAATTGTTTACTTTTTTATTATAATTTATTTGATTTTTTTATTATTTTTTATTTAATTTTTGTATTATTTTTTATTTGATTTTTTTGATTTAATATTTTTGTTGTTTTTATTAACTTTTTTTTATTCTATTTGACAAGTAAAATCTGGAATGTACTCTAAAGATAAAGGCGATTCATAATTAAAAGCTTGGCAAGAATTTACTTGGCTAACATCCCAACCACTAAGGTCTTGGTTAAAAAATGTTGAAAAAGCAAACATTGTTGTCATGTCTGTTACTTTGCTTACATTCCAGTCACCAATATTTTGGTTGAAATAAGTGTTAAATGAAAACATTGAATTCATAGACATTACTGAACTTACATCCCAATTAGATATGTTTGCATTGAATTGAGAATAATAAAACATATAATCCATTGATTTAACTAAACTTACATTCCAATCATTTATTGGCTGATTAAAAGCTGAATTCGCAAACATTGTATCCATGTATTCTACTGAACTTACATTCCAATTATTAATTGGTTGATTAAATGAAGCTAGTCTAAACATAAGAGTCATATCGGTTACATTACTTACATCCCAATTGTTAATATCTTTATTAAAAGAGGCTTCTTGGAACATTTCAAGCATGGTTGTTACATTACTTACATCCCATGAACCAATTTCTTGATTGAAAACAGATCCAAAAAACATTGCAGTCATATCTGTTACTTTGCTTACATTCCAATCATTTATTGGTTGATTAAAAAAATCATTGCCTTGAAATAATCTCCCCATATCGATTACATTGCTTACATCCCATAAACCAATATCTTGATTAAATTCACTATAAGAAAACATTCCGTGCATGGTTGTTACATTGCTAGTATCCCAATTACTTATGTCTTGATTAAAATAACTCTGGTAAAACATAAAATCCATGTCAGTAACATTTTGTGAGGTTTCATCAAAAAAATCTTGAGAACTAAAATTTGAAACAACTGTTCGCGTGAACATTTGGTTTGCTGATGTAATGCCAGTTACACTATTGCTTATTGGAGTAAAAATATCACTTAATAATTGGGGTGTGCAATCATAACTTTCATCTCCAAAAGATATTCTACTTGCTTGTCCTCTTAAAGAAATATTGTAATCTCCTGCTGAAGGATATGTTTTTGATCTAGTTGAACTACCATCTACTAAATTCTCCCAACCATTTCCTAAACCCCAATTTATTTGCATTCCAACTGCATCATCAATAAAGAATTTAAAGTCTTGATTTTCTCCAGTAGTCGTTATTTGGAATGTAAATGGAATTATTGGTTCTATTGGTGTTTTTGTTGTTGTTATTTCTGTTTGGCAGTTAACTGTTATTGTTTGGGTTATTTTTTTTGTTAGGCCGTGTTGTGTTGTGTATTCTATTTGGAAGTTGCATGTTTTTTTTGTTTGTCCTGTTTCGCATTGGCATAAGTTGTTTATGTTTATTAGTTCTGTGTTTCCTTGTACCCATTGTTCGTTATCGTATTCTTGTGTTCCTTCTTCTGTTGTTATTTTTGTTAGTGTGAGTGTTTCTCCTGAATTGTTTTTTAGGTTTAGTATTCCTTCTGTTTCGTAATCAGCGATTGCATCTATAATGCTTATTCCGCTTGAGCCTATTGTTCCTTTGAGTTGTTCGTTTGTGTTAAGTATTTGTGTTTGGTCGAATAGGTTTGTTGATAGGTTTGCTACTATTAAACCGATTACTACTATTATTGCTATTACTATTAAGTATTCTGTTGTGCCCTATGCTTTTTTAAAATAATAATTTTTCATTATAATAATTATGTAATTATCTTTTATTAATTTTCCTACCAAGTAATTTTGTCGTCAATTTTTATTTTTTTGTTTTTACCATTAGGCATTTCAATAAAATATTTTGCTGGTTTTTTAGGAGTATAATTTGGCATGAATGGTTGTAATGTTACCTTATCAACAACTATTTTTTCTTTATTTAAAAAAATAATATCTATTGGGAAGAAAACAAATATCATGTGAACTGAACTACTTATTCTACTCTCTGATTGGTTTTCAAAAATTAATGCGTAATTAAATTTTTTTGCATCCTCAAACATTAGGCCTTTCATTCTTTCCCAAGAAGTTTTTGTTAGTCTTGTTCGCAAGCCAATGCTTTTACCATTTATTTTTAACATTTTTAATCAACTATTTTAACAAGTCTAATGATGGAACTTTTATTTCTTCAAGAATTTTTTTGGTTTTCGTTGGGTTACTCTCAATATTATTAAACCTTTTTTTTTCTAATTCTTTAGTCATCTCATCTATTTCAACCATTTTTTTTCTTAGGTTAGAAATTATTGCTCCAATTTCTTTTTCATTGCTTGAATCCATGTATATATTACTTCTTTTCTAATTAAAAACTTTTAGTGCGGCCAGTTTTGCCAGCCAGTTTTGCCAGCCAGTTTTGTCAGCCAGTTTCGTCTAGGCGAACGAGAGCGAGTTAATTGTTATTAACTCACTTTAATTATTTTTGATTAGTTTTCACTTAGAATATTATTTTAATAATATTATTTTAATACTTCTCCTGTTTCATTACTCCAAAAGGCTCCTTTCGCCGAAACTTTTCAAAAAAGTTTCATCAAAATTTTGCTAGCTTTTATTAAAAGCTGTGTCGGAGCGAGTCAGGGTACTTTCAGTACCCTTGATTTTTTTGTTTTAAACTTTTTTTTATCAAAATTTTGCTAGCTTTTATTAAAAGTCATACTATAACAAAGTACTTACTAATTGTTAAATCAATTAACAGAATACAAATGTTAAGGTAGTGTAGAAAGATTATTTTAGTACTTCTCCAGTCTCATTACTCCAAAAAATTAGATCTAGTTCAGTAAAATTAATATTGTTTTTTTCACAAAAATTTTTCATTAAATTTTCTATTTCCTCGTATTTTTTCTTGTTAAGATTTTTTGGAATTTCTTTTATTACATTACATTTAACCAAATTTTTTAGTATGTGCCTGTCAAGGATAGCAACGTCTTCAAAAAAACCAATGTTTCTCAAAAAGTGGCTTGCTTCTTTCATTCCAAAACCATTGACATTTTTTATTAAGAATTCGCGACATTTAATTGGTTTTTCTAAAATTCCTTCGTTAATTAAAATTTTTTTTAATTTTTCTTTTGGAAATTGGGTTTGTATTAATTCTAATCGCCTAGCCTTTGTTATGTAGAATCTTATGTTTTTTAAATACTTTTCTTTTTCTTTTGCTTTGCCTTTAAATAATAAATTATTTTCTTTTAAAGCATTAATACATTTAGTTGCTCCTTTTGCAGAACTTTGTGGTGTTAGAATACAATAACACATTTCTTCAAAAATTTTTTCTTCGTCTTTCCAAACAGATTTATAACTTCTAAGCGCTTTTTTAACTTCTTTTTGAATTTTGGGTTTAGCAAAACAAATATTATTCATTTTTTAACCCATAATCAATTCATCAGTGTTATAAATATTTTCAACATATTCTTCAAACAATTTAACATGTGTTTGTTCAAAATCAGCTAACTCTGAGAAAAAAAAACTAACTTTTCCTTTTGTCTTCTCGCTTGCTTTTCTGTAAAAATCCTCTGCTTTTTTTTCTCTCCACAAAGCAAATAACAAAGAAGTCATTTCGTCTTTTCCAGCAGGAATAGAACGTATTTCTGGAGCAGTATTTCTTGGAAAATTAAATTCTTTTATTTCTGCATTATTCTCTATTTCGGATTTTAATTCTAAGATTTTGTTCAAGTGCATTTCCTCTTCTTTTACCATGAAAGCAAAAAATGATTCAAGTTCATTACCCTTATTTTTTTCTAATTCTTTTAAATAAAAATCTCCGCTTGTTCTCTCAACATGCTCGGCCAAATTCAATGCATTAATAATGCTCTCTTTTGAATCAGAGTCCAATTTGTTTATTACTTCTAAAATTTCTTTGCTTTGTATAAAATCCATTTTTCGCACCTTCTATAATTAACCTTTATTAGAATCCTTTTTTATTTGTTTTTATCTTTAAAAAATTATAAAAAAGAGTAGAGTTGATTTATTATTAAATTTTTAGTTAAAATTTTTTTATTCTGTTTTTCATTTTAGTATTGGGTAATTGTCGTTTACTCTCATCCAGTCATTTACAAAGTTCCAATCGTTTTCTGGGTTAGAATTGTGTTGCATTGGAACATTGTAATCTCCATCAATTTTTGGGAAGAAAGCATCTGGTTCTGAATTATCATTATTTTTTCCAAAGCAATTATTACAATTTCCGTTTCCACAACAAACAGTTTGGTTTGTTCTAGTAATATCCCAATAACAATTTGTTATGTTTGAATCTGTTGTATTGGATCCAGTAATTCCTCCTTTTTCATAGTCTCCAGTAATGTTTCCACTAGCATATGAGTTTGTTATGTTTGAATCTGAATTGTATCCTGTTATTCCTCCAATCCAAAGTTTTCCATTTGTAATTCCTGTTGTATATGCGTTTGTTATAAGTGAATTAAAATTGGCTCCTGTTATTCCCCCGATATAATTTTCTCCGGTTGTGTTTCCTGTTGTATACAAATTTTTTATTGTTGGGTAATAAGTAGGAAGGTGTGGATTTGTTATTCGTAGATTGTATCCTATTATTCCTCCAACATAGTTTAATCCGTTTGTATCTCCAGCGGTATGTGAATTTGTTATTGATGCGTTGTTATTGTAACCAGTTATTCCTCCGACATAAGTTTCTCCGTTTGTTTTTCCTATGGTAAATGAGTTTGTTATTGTTGAATTATCATTTCTACCAGTTATTCCTCCGACATTTTCTGTTCCTGTTGTGTTTCCTGTTGTATATGAATCTGTTGTCATTGAAGCATAAGCAATTCCTGTTATTCCTCCGGTATAAGTTTCTCCGGTCGTGTTTCCTGTTGTATATGAATTTGTTATTGTTGATACAAAAGAATAGCCGGTTATTCCTCCGACAGCTTCTGTTCCGGTTGTGTTTCCTGTTGTTTGCGAGTTTGTTATGTTTGAATCATAATCAAATCCTATTATTCCTCCGGTATAAGTTTTTCCGGTTGTGTTTCCTGTTGTTTGCGAGTTTGTTATTGTTGAATTAGCATTGTAACCTATTATTCCACCAGTATAATGTTTTCCAAATATATTATTGTCTGTTAATTTTAATTTATCTATTTTTGCATTGCTTGTAACACCAATTAATCCAATAAAATTTTCGTCTGGTCTGTTGATGTATAATTTTTGTATTGCAAAATTGTTTCCATTCAAAGTTCCGTTAAATGCAAATTGCATATTTCCTCCATTTGTTGAAATACAGGATTCATTTAATCCGCAATTTCCAATTGGTTCCCAACCTAAACCATTATTCCATTCTCTTGTTGGAGTAGCATCAATATTATTCATTAAAATATAATTTCCATTTAGTTTTTCTCTCACTCTGTTAAGGTCGTGTAAATTATATATTTCTATTAAATCATTTATTACAAAATATTTTTGTGTTCCTTCAAAAAGATTATTGTTGGAATCTTGGCATTGGATATTCCAATTGTGTGTTCCATTTGAAAATGTTTCAACGTTTTGTTCAAAAAAGTTTTCCTCGTTTTTTCGTATGTTATAATTAGAATCTATCCAATTGTCATTAATAAGTAAACCACAATAGTTTATTTCAGTATTACTTTGTGGTTTGTAAATAAAAGTTATTATTCCTGTTGAGTATTCGTCGTTGTTAGGAGTTAATAATGTAATAATATTTGCAAAAATTAATTTATTCACATCAAAATATTTTTGTGTTCCTTCGAACCAATTATTGTTTGAATCTTGGCATTTAATATTCCAATTGTATGTTCCATTTGAAAATGTTTCAACGTTTTGTTCAAAAAAGTTTTCCTCGTTTTTTCTTATGTTATCATTAGAATCTATTGGTTGGCCATCAATAATTAAGTTGCATAAATTTATTTCGGTATTACTTTGTGGTTTGTAAACAAAAGTTATTGTTCCTGCAGAGTATTCGTCGTTGTCAGGAGTCAATAATACAATGTTATTCTCATTTTCCAAATTTAATTTATCGCCTATTGTTTGTGTTATTGACGTCATAAGGTTTGTTGGAAAAAGAGATACTATTGTAACGACACCAATTATTCCAACTATTATTAACAAGTACTCTATTGCTACTTGTGCAAAAAGTTTTTCATTGTTCAATGTTTTCATTGTAAGTTTATTGTTTTTTCTTTTATTTAAACTATTCTACAAATTGTTTTTGAAAAAATTATTGATTAACAAAATTTAATTTTAATACCAATCAACACTTTTTTAAATAATTTCAATGAATTTATTATTAGAAAAAAGGTTTTTTTTATGTTAGAATCAATTGCTTTTATTCCTGATGGTAATAGGCGTTTTGCTAAACAAGCCAACATTTCTTTGTTAGAGAGTTATTCTTTGGGAACCGAAAAAGCTTGGTCTGTTTTAAATTGGTTAACACAATATCCTTCTATTAGGGTTGGAACATTTTACACTTTTTCTCTAAAAAATTTTCAAAGATCTGGTTTAGAACTAAAATTGTTAATGAAAATTTTTGAGAGAGAATTAGACAAAATTAAAAACCAAAAAATCTTGCAAGAAAAAGGTATTTCATTAAAATTCATTGGGCGCAAGGAACAATTTCCAAACAAAATCCAACAAAAAATGAAGGAAACAGAAAAATATACTTCTCAATTCAAAGAAAGAACAATTAATCTTGCTTTAGGTTATGATGGTCAAACAGAGATAATTGATGCTGCCCAAAAATTTGCTATTGATGTTAAAAAAGGAAAGATTCTTCCAGAAACCCTTTCAACAGAATCATTCAAAAAATATCTTTACTCTGATTTCAAAGAACCTGACATAATAGTTAGAACATCAAACGAGAAAAGATTATCTGGTTTTCTAACATACCAATCAGCTTACTCTGAACTAGCTTTTATTGATAAATATTGGCCAGAAATACAACAATCAGATATTGACAAAATAATAATTGATTATAATGATAGGCAGAGACGATTTGGAAAATAATTTTTTTAACAATACTATTATTATAATTATTATGCCTAATTTTTTATGTTAAAGCCCTGTCGTCTAGTGGCCAAGGATATCCGGTTCTGGGCCGGGTGACCCCAGTTCAAATCTGGGCAGGGCTATTTCTTGCATTTAACATACCAATCCCACGGTTCTTTTTCACTTGGAAAATACCTTTGCCCTGCTTGGAACCAGTCTTTCCACTTGTACCTTACTTTGCTTACCTCTATTTCCTTAAAACCTGTTTTCTCAAATCGATGTAATATTTCGAACCTGTAAAACGCTTTTTGTTTTTCGCCTTCAAAATTAATTGTCCCATTAAAGAAATCAATCTTGTTTTTTTTAAAAAATTCTTTTCTTGGTATTTTTAATCCCAAAGCTTTTTTTTCGTTAGCAATCATTTCTTGGTAAATATAAGATTCTATTGATGGTAAAATACAAATGAGTGTTCCATTTTCTTTTAATAATTCAAAAGTGTTTTCAATCATTTTATTTAATTTTATTTGATTTGGTTCTAGCAAAGAGTTAACAGCTATTACTACATCAAAAATATTTTTTTCGTTTAAATCAATAATGTTTTTTACTTCAAAAAAAACATTTTTTAATTCAGCATTTTTTTTCATTGCTTTCTCAATCATTTTTTCAGAGTAATCCCACGCGTGAACCTCATCAAAATTTTTGCTCAGAAAAGGTATTATTTCTCCTATCCCACAACCTAATTCAACAATTTTGCCATTAAAACTTTGTAGATCATCAAACAATGGATTACTCAAAGAATTTTTTAGTGGGCTTATCACATCATCATAATAATTTTCAGCACTGTTATTCCAATTATTATTACTCATTAAAATATAAAATGCCTTTTCATATAAAAACTTTTTTTATTTATATAAGTTTAATAAAAAAATTAGATTTAATAATTCTAAGCAAAACAATTTTTTAGTTTGCTTTATTTTTTTTGTTTTATATTTTTTATTAATATAATATTTTTTATTAATATAATATTTTTTATTTTAAAACTTTTCATTATTTTATTTTTTTTAGCTTCTTGCTATTCCTAAAAGTGTTTTTGCCATGAACCAATAAGCAGGTTTTTTTGCTAGTTTTCCAACAAATTTGCTTGGCTCGTCCATGTTGCCTTCTTGTTCCAAAAATTCTTCAATACCCTTGGCTTTTAGTTTCTCAAACAATTTGTCTATCTCATTATTATCCAAGCTATTAGCATATTTTCTTATCTTCCAATGCATTTTCAATTCTTTGTTAACATTAGACAATCTTTTTTCGTAATCACTTAATTTAGCCTTCTTTTTTATTGTGTCAGCAATTGTTTCCCCAAGAATGTTCCCTGCTTTCATTCCGAAAACAATTCCTCCCCCTGTACTTGCTTTTACTTGGAAGGCCGCGTCTCCAACGAGAGCAATATTATCTTTTTGTATTTCTTCTAATGGTAAACCATATGGTATTAATGATGATTTTGTTGAAAAAACTTTTGCATCAGGAATTTTTTGTGTTATAAATTCTTTAAAATTAGTTGTAATGTTTTCTCCAAGAATGTTTCCCAAACCAATTCTTGCTTTTTTTTCATTAATGGGGATAACCCATGCAAAAAAACCTTTTGCGAAATCACCCAAGTATAATTGCGCGTATTCTTTTTCAAAGTTTCCTATACAATTAGCTTGTATTGTGTGAACAAAATTTTCTCTTGTTGTTCTTAAACCAATTAAATGTCTAACCGTTGAGTTTACTCCGTCTGCTCCAACAATGTACTCTGCTTTACGCATTTCTCCTCTTTCATTAGATTGAACAAACAAAGTGTTTTTTCTAATATCTAAGAGCTTTGTGTTTGTTGAAACATGAATATTCTTGTTCCTTGCTATTTTTAATAATTCTAAATCAAATTTTTTTCTATCAACAACATATGCTACTGTGTTTGGTCGAGTTACTTTTAATTCAACTCCGCTTGGAGAAAAAATTTTTGCTCCCCTGATTTTGTTTTGTATTACTTCATCCAAACCAAGTTTGTATTCGTCTAAACCAGTTTTTGATATTAATCCTGAACAATTTTCAGGAGTCCCTACTTGTTCATGTTCTTCTAAAACAATAGAATCAAAGCCCTCTTCTTTTAATTTTATTGCTGTTGCCAATCCAGCTGGTCCCGCACCAATAATTGCTACAGTATTCATATTATAGAATTAGTTTGTTTAATCTTATTAAATTATCTTAATTATTAAAAAGCATTTTTTTCAATGATTTGTTATAAATTATTTTTTGTATTTCCAATTAACTCTTTTTTCTTTTGGTTTGAATAACTTGCTTTTAACTTTTTCAACAGGATTGTTTTTTCCCAAACCATTCTTTTTTCCAACAACAACAATTCCTACTATGCCAATTATAACAATTAAAAGTATTACAATTATTACTATTATTATTGTCCAATCAGCTCTTGACAATTCTACTTTTTCATCAGCATTAATTATTATTGGTGGGCTTTTATATTCGTTTATCAAATTTGATTCTAAAATATCATTTGCTTTTTCTTCGCTAACATCAAAACTATAATAAATTTTTGTAGTTTCTCTTGGCACAATAAATTCTATTATTGGATCGTCTTCAATAATACTAAATTCTATGTTTGAAAATATTTTTGATGCGCTATCAACAAGCTCTTTTGGGATTATTTCAATTATTTTATAATCTTGGCCTTCAAGATTAAAACTAATTTCTATTTGTACTTTGTAGGCTTCACCAATCTTTATTATTGATAATTTTCTTGTGGCATTTCCATTCAAAATATTATTTTTTGCTTGTTCTAATTGTTCTTGTGTTAAACCCGTTCCTGAAAAATAAAATCCAATATTATCTTTTTCAAAATTATAATCATCGCTTCCAACATTACTAAAAACAATGCTTGCATTTATATTATTGTAAATTGTTTTGGCTTCATCTGCTTTTGTTTTTGAATTATTATTAATTATTTGTTCTGCTTCTTTTAACAAATTGTCTGCTCTTTCTTTTTCACTTAACAAATTATTGTCTAATTTTAATCCTCTGTCAGAATAATATTTTATTAAATCTTCAACAATGATTTTTCTTGCTTTTGCATCATTAATTGCTTTTAATATTTGTTGTTCTTCTGTAAGAGTATTTTCTATTGTAATGTTGATTGTTTTGCTTGCTTGGTTTCCTGCTTCATCAATTGCTGTCACTTTTAACAAGTGTGTTCCGTTAACTATTTTTGTTGTGTCTAAATTAAAATAATATTTTGTTCCACTTTTCATTGAATTATATTTTACTCCGTTTAATTCGAATTCAACAGTTTTAATAGTTCTATTATCAGTTATTGTTGCAGAAATTTCTTTTGTTTCTTTTAATGTTGAATCAATGCTATTCCATTGTATTGTTGGTGATTCGTTGTCAATGTAAATGGTTTTTGTTTTTGTTTCAACATTTTTTGCTATACACTGGAATTCAATCCTCTCATTATTTCCACTCACACTAAAATTTTCTTCAATATAAGATGTGTCATCTTCTTCATCACTCAAATTTTGTGTTGTTTCCCAACCACTATCATAATACCTGTATTTGATTCTTGCATCATCAACATCTTCTTCCCAACTACAACTTATTAATAAATTGTCTCCGGTTTTAGCATTTTCTATGCTTGTTCCGTTTCTCTTAATAGTTAAATCGCATGAACATGATTGTGGTGTTCCGTTAATAGTTGAACTAAAAGCACTTTCATTTCCAGCATTATCAATTGTTGTTACTTTGAATGCGTAACTCGTTCCATTTGTTAGGCCGGTAATTGTTTTGTTTGTGTTGCTTGTTGTAGCATAAAATTCTCCATTTTTATATACTTTGTATTCTTTGTTTCCTGATAAATTATCTGCTGTTGGTGCACTCCAACTAAGAATAATTTCGGTATTGCCTGATTCAATACTCAATCCTGTTGGTGCGCTTGGTAAAGTATTATCATATTTTACATCTACTTGTGAAATATTACTTATTTTTCCAACTTTGTCTTCTAATTTTACATAAATTGTTTTTGTTCCATCGCTTGTATTACAATCATTTCCTGTTGTAATGTTGAATGTATTAACCGAATCTGATGTGTGTGTTATTTCTGTCCAAGTATCATCATTGTTACAAGAAAAATACCATTTGCTCGGATTAGTTTCTATTTTTGTTATATTGAATGTTGGTGTTTCATTGTTAGTATAATTTGTTCCTGTTGTCAAACTACTTATTTGTGGTGCAATAGTGTCAACAATAAAAGAAATTGTTTGTGTTGATTTATTTCCTAAAATATCATTAGCATCTACTGTGAGGGTATTTGTGCCTTCATTAAAATCCATATTGATTGTTTGAGGACTTGAAGTTAAAACAAATTTTTGATTATTTAGTTGGTATGAATTGGAATCAATTCCTGAATCATCATCAAGTGTTATTGTTACGTTAATTCTATTTGTATAATAATAATTTCCATCAGATATATTTTCAATAATTATTGTTGGGCTAGTCGTATCCAAAATAATTGAATCTGTAACTTTTGAATAGATATTATTTCTTTCAATGTGCAATGATATTATTTTTTCTCCATCCTCGCCAATAAGTGTTGAAGTCTCGTCATGAGTTCCAGTTAAAACAGGTGTCCAAGTACATCCAGAATTTGAATCTGAATAATTAACACAAATATTTGAATCAGCATCTAAAACAAGTTGTAGACTAATACTAGTGTTTGAAGTGCGAGCTTCACCCGAATTAATAGTTATGCTGTCTGCAGCAAAAACGCCCCCAATAATAAAAAAAAGTAAAAATAATACTAAAATTTTGTTTTTCAATCAAACACCCATAAAATTTAAACTTAATAATTTTTGAAAGAAAGAGTTTTTATACTTTGTGAAAACTTTTTTTGAAAAATATTTGGTTTTGAGATGATTTATTGAATTATGTATGTGTTTGTCTTCTATTAAATTTTTTAAAACCAATTTTTTTGTTTTCTTTTGCTAGCAATAATAGTTTTTCCCTTGCGTTCAACATTTTAACTTTTTTTCTAACAAATCAATGTTTTTTTCTATAAATAAAACAATTTGAATCATATTTAATCAATAATGGTTTGTATAATTAAAGTTTTAATTATGTTTTTTTAATGACCTTTTTCAAACCACTTTGTTTGCACCACTACAATTATAATACTCTAATAACATTATTTGTTTTATGTTATTGAATATTCTTTGGCTTGTATTACTTACTTTTGTTCCTACTTTAGAGTTAAGGTGGAGTATTCCTATTGGTATTTATTCTGGTGTAATAGAAACTCCTTTTTTTACTTTCACTGGTTTTGGAATGAACCCTGTACAAGTATTATTAATTTGTATTCTTGCGAACATATTGTTAGGCCCAATAGCCTATTTTTTTGCTACTAGGATAGTATTCTTTTTTACTAGGATTAGTTTCATAAAAAAATTGTATGATTGGTGGTGTTCTAAGTTGTTAAAGAAAAAGGATTTTGTTGACAAGTATGGCATATTAGCAATAATTTTTTTTGTTGGAATGCCTTTACCTGGTTCTGGCTCGTGGGGCGGAGCTTTTTCGGCTTCAATATTAAACATCAGATTCAGAGATTATTTGATTGGTAATACTATTGGTGTTATTATTGCAGGAACAATAATATTTTTGTTAACAATGGGTATTTTTTCTTTTATTTAGTTTAAATTAGTCTTTCTTTTATTTAAATTATTTTATTTTTATAAATTATTTTATGTTTGTAAATTATTTTATGTTTGTAAATTATTTTATGTTTATAAATTATTTTATTTTTATAAATTATTTTATTTTAATTTTACATTCTATTTCATTATTAATATTTTTTCCTTCAACATATTTTTTGTGTAAGTTTTCTAAAGTATTAACATCTAATTCTTCTAAAAATTTCATAAAACAATCTCGTCTGTGACATGATGGTGAACAAAATTTGCAATCATCATCTGGTAATTTTGAAACTGTTTCTAATCTTTCTTTGTTAAGCCATAATTCTTTTAATGGTTTTTCTAGAATATTTCCAAAATGTTTTACTCCTTGGTAAGTTCTGTGTCCGCAAACATATAAATTACAATCTGGCCCAATGCATGCCCAAAAATTATGATTATAACATTTTTTTCCTCTTGAATAAAAAGCATTATTTTCTTTTTGATCAGCCGAATCAAGGTCTTCATCAGAGTAAGCAAACCAAACCCTAAATTTTTCGTTTTCTAATTCTTTTGCTTTTTGTTTTTGTTCTTGAATTTCTTTTATTATTGGTTTTATTGTTTCAGGGTAAGCGAAATCAACCCTAAATATTATGTTGTCGGCTCCTGTTTCTTTAACTTTTTTTGTTGCTTCAAATATTTCCATGTGGTTTTGTTGTCCTATAACATAGCTCACATCTATTCTCAAGTTACTTTTTGTTTTATCTCTTTTTTTGGATAATTCTTTTAAATTATTTATTGTTCTTTCAAAGCCATCCACTTTTTTTAAGTCAAAAAAAGTTTCTTTTGTTCCTGCATCAAGACTCAAATTTATTTTATCTGCTTTTAAAACATAATCAAGATATTTTTTTCCTTCTTTTGAATTTTTATCTAACCATAAACCATTTGTGTATAATATAACTTTTTTCCCTATGTCCTTGAAAATTTTTATTCCATAAATAGTGTCTGGGTTTAATAATGGTTCGCCTGTTGTTCCACAAAATTTAACGGTTTCAATTGTTAAACCATTAATTTCAAATTCATTAATTCTTTGAGCTATTTTTTCCATTGCTTTTTTATCCATTATATTTGGAAGTCTTTCATTTGTTAAAGCTAAACCAAAACAATGTTTGCATTTTAGATTGCAAATTGATGTTGGTTGTAATTCTATTTCATATGGAGCAGGGTTATTTCCGTTTAATACATCTTTTACTATTGTGTAATGATCATTAAACAATTGTTTTTCATAATCAAATGGGGCTTCATTTCTTTTAAATAGTTTTACAAAATTTTCTTCTACATTTTTTTCCATTTAATTTATGTAGTGTTCTTTTTTAGTTTTATAAATTGTCAATATTTTTCAATATACTCAAATTGAGTAATATATAGTATATCAAAAAATATATTATATATTTTAATTAAAACCTTTTAGTATATAACCAGCAATATTTGGTATAGTGTATATATTGATAAGCCGTTTAAATATATCTGAATATATTATTATTATGAAAAGAAAAATAATAAGGCAAGGTCATAATACTTTGACTGTTACTCTTCCAAGTGATTGGGTAAAAAAACTAAATATTAAGTCAGGTGATGAGGTAGATGTTTTTGAGGATTCAGGTAGTTTAGTAATAAATGGTAAGCAAAATGGTGAACATGATGTTGTTACATTAGATATAAATGGTTTGAGAGTCCCAATGCTTTGGCGTTTTTTTCAATCAATTTATCGTGAAGGTTATAATGAAATAAGAATTATTTTTGATCCTAGTAAAAAAGATTATGAGGGTGCTTTTAATTATTATTCTAGTCAGTTTGAGTATAAGCGTTTTGGCGAAAAGCCAGTAAAAAAATCTGCTTTAGATATGATTCACGAACTAGTACATAGATTTATTGGTGTTGAAGTTATAGATACTGGGAAAGATTATTGTGTTGTAAGAGAAATGGGTGAATTAAGTGCGAAAGAGTTTGATAATTCGCTTAGAAGAATTTTTTTGCTTTTAATTGATTTGTTTGACAAAGTTATTAATGCGATGAAGCAAAATGATGTTGGGGATATTTCAATTTGTAAGACTATTCATTTAATGGATATTAATATTGATAGATTTATTGATTATTGTTGTAGAATAAATAATAAAATTTGTGATTCTAGTTTTCAAAAAAACAAGCCTTTAATGTTTTCTACTTTGTTTTTATTAGAAATTTTAGGTGATGAATTCAAATATGTTGCAAATCATATGGCTCGTTCTAAATCAAAGGTAAAAGATGTTGTTCCTTTTGCGGAAAGAACAAAAAAACATTTTGAGAATTATTATAATTTGTTTTATAAGTTTGATAAAAAAGGGGTTATTGAATTTGGTGAAGAAGATTTTAGAATCTATAATGAACATTTTAATTGGAAAGAATCAAATAACAAGGATGCAAGAAGTATAACAAGGCATTTCATGCAAATAAGTAAATTTACTTTTTGTTTAATGGAATTACGAATTGAGATGGAATATTAATAAAAAATTATTTTAATATTTTTAAATAGTTAATTTTGTTTTCAATAATTTTTTTATTCATATTAATTGTTTTAGTTTTTTGAAATTTATTTATTATTTAAAATTGTTTCTAAATACTCCAAAAAAGTTGTTGCATAACAACCTTTTTTTAATTCAAATTCTAAAAAGAAATTATTTTTTTTAATAGTTTTTTTTATTTTTAGTTTGTTTGCGTTAAAATATGTTTCTCTTTCCAATTTTTTTAAACCAAGTTTTTTTTCAAACTCGTTTACTTCTATTGTTAATTTGTTTTTAATATTCCTTGAAGCTTTTTTTCCTTTTAAATTGTTTTTCACAAAAAACAAGATATTTTTGTGTAGAAGTTCATTCCATTTTTTTGCTTGAACTGCTTTCAACATTTGTTTCAAACTTTTTTTTTCTGTTAACAAAAAAGCTTTTTCAAAATCAACTTCTTTTTTTAACAATTCAAAAATAGGTTTTTTTGATTCAGGAATAACTTCACTATTAATTAGTTTTTCCCATTTGCCCCAATAATCATTTATTTCTTTTTTTATTTCACTACTTTTTTTAGTATCATAATCACTTTTTTCTGTTAGAAAAAATTTCAAAGCTTTTTCAAAATCTTTTGTTTCAATTAATTCTGAAAATTCTTCTATTCTCTTGTCAAACCTTTGTTTTCCAAAATAATTTGTTATAAATTCTTTTTTCCAATTAATTTTTTTAATTTTTTTTAGTTCTTCTTCATTTAATTCAACAAGAATCCTAAATTTGTTTCCATTATGTTTTCCAATATAAATTCTCTCATCGCTTCTTCCTTTGTAAGTAATATTCAATTCGTTTTCAACAATATTATCTATAGCATTTTTAGTACAAAACCATTGTTTTGTGCTAGCATTCTTATCTTTTACGCCATTAAAACAAGCATCTCTTGGAATTCTTTTCAATAATTGTTTGTGGCTCAAACCTTTTTTTTCTACAATATAATACAAGTATTTTCCTTCTTGCCCAATTGTTGGTTTAAAAATTTCTTCTACAAAAAAAGTTTTAGCATTTAAAAAATATTTCATTTTAATCAACAATTTTTTTATTTAAAATTCTTTGTCTATTTCTTCTAAACTTTTCAAAATAATTTTTTTTACTTTTTCAGAATTATTCTTCATTCTTTCTAATACTATTTCAAATGTAACATCTTCTTCTCCTTCTTTCCAACAATCATAATCAGTAATAAGATTGATTACTTGATAAGGAATCTTTGCTTCTTTTGCCAAACAAACTTCTGGCACAGTAGTCATATTAACTAAATCAGCTCCCCAACTTCTAAACAAATTACTTTCTGCTTTTGTTGAAAACCTTGGCCCTTCAATAGTAATAGTTATTGTTTCAGAACTATATTCTATTCCTAATTCAACACATTTTTTTTCTAAGATTTTTCTTAATTTTTTGTCAAATGGTTCTCCCATTGCTTCATGAATAACATTTCCTTCTTTAGTAAAACTAGTTTCTCTTTTTTTTGTCATGTCAATAAATTGGTTTGGAAAACTAATTGTTTCTGGTGCTAATTCTTCTTTCAAAGAACCACAAGCACTAGTAGCAATAATTATTCTTGCTTTTAATTCTTTTAAAGCAAAAATGTTTGCTCTGTAATTAATCATGCTTGGACTCAGTTCATGCTTGTAACCATGCCTTGACATTATTACTACATCAATTCCATTAATTTTTCCTTTTTTTATTGGACTATGTTTTCCAAAAGGTGTTTCAATAATAACTTCTTCTGCTTCTTTTAACAAGTCAGGATTCTCTAATCCAGAACCACCAATAATAGCAATCATAATATCACAATTAATTTGTAATAGATTTACTTTTTATTTGTTTTTAATTTACAACATTATATGAATGTTAATGGAAAACAGTATAGAACAATTTGGTTAAATGATTCTAATGAATTACAAATAATTGACCAACGATTTCTACCACACGAATTTGTAATTGAAACATTAAATAATTTAGAAGAAGTAGTAATTGCAATAAAGGATATGCATGTTCGTGGAGCAGGTTTAATAGGGGCAACAGCAGGATATGGAATGTTTATTGCAACACAAAATGCTCCAAAAACTTCTTTGTCAGAATTTGATTCTTTCATAAAAAAAGCTGGTGAAAAATTATGTGCAACAAGACCAACAGCAGTAAACCTTGCTTGGGCTGTTGACAGACAATTAAATGCAATTAATAAAATAGAAACAATTGAAGAAAAAATTATTGTAGCAAAAAAAGAAGCAATTATTATTGCTAATGAAGACGCAGATTATTGTAAAAGAATTGGTGAACACGGAGTAAAAATAATTGAAGAATTATATGAAAAAAAACAAGATACAATAAATATTCTTACTCATTGTAATGCTGGTTGGCTTGCTTTCGTTGATTATGGTTCAGCAACTTCTCCAATTTACAAGGCACAAGAAAAAGGTATTCCAATAAAAGTTTGGGTTGATGAAACAAGGCCAAGAAACCAAGGAGCTTCTCTCACAGCATGGGAATTATTACAACAAAAAATTCCTCACAAAATAATTGTTGATAATGTTGGAGGCCACTTAATGCAAAATGGTTTAGTTGATTTGTGCATTGTTGGTACTGACAGAACAACAAGCAATGGTGATGTCGCAAACAAGATTGGAACTTATTTGAAAGCTTTGGCAGCAAAAGACAATAATATTCCTTTTTATGTTGCTCTTCCATCATCAACTTTTGATTTTAGTTTAGAATCAGGAAAAGATATTCCTATTGAAGAGAGAAGTGAAGAAGAAGTAAAATATGTTCAAGGATTATTAAACGAAAAAATTGAGCGTGTTTTAATTACTCCAAAAGGTTCGAGTGCAACAAATTATGGTTTTGATGTTACACCTAATAGATTAATAACTGGTTTGATAACAGAAAGAGGGGTTTGTAAAGCAAGTAAAAAAAGTATTTTAGAATTGTTTTCAGAACAAAAAAAATAATTATTAAAGATTTTTTAAAGGTTTTTTTATGAATGAAGGTTATATTAAATTTAATTGTAATTTAATAGAGAAAAAGCCTCTTCCAAAAGAAGAATTAGTTGATTTATTGAAGTGGAGGCAAAAATTATTTTTTTTAGGCTTGATTGGTGCTTACCCAAACGGAATTGGTTTTGGAAACATCAGCAAACGCTACAATCAAAACAAATTTATTATAACTGGTTCTGCTACCGGTCAATTAAAAGAGTTGGGTGAAGAACACTTTGTTCTTGTAATAGAACATGATTTTGAAAAAAATTTTCTTTCTTGTGAGGGGAAAATAAATGCGTCTTCTGAATCATTGTCTCACGCAGCGATTTATGATTCTACTAATGTAAATGCAGTAATGCATGTTCACAACAAAAAGCTTTGGGATTATTTAATGAGAGAATTGCCTTTCACCTCCAAAGAAATAGAATATGGTACACCAGAAATGGCTAATGCAATAAAAAAAGTTATTGCTAACCCAATGATTTCAAAAGAAAAGATTTTTGCAATGGGGGGTCACGAAGAAGGAGTGATTTGTTTTGGAGAAAACTTGGGTGAAGCGGGGGAAAGATTGTTGAAGTGGTTTGGAAAGATTAAATCTTAGCAAAATTTTTTTATTGTTTTAATTTTTTTGATTAATTCAATTTTTTTATTCAAACCCAATTTCTTTTGTTTTCACTTTTTTTAGTTTGGTTTGTTTTTCTTCTTCTTCTTCTTTCTCAAGAACTAGTCTAATGAATGAGCCTGTTTGAGTAAGATTAATAGTCATTATTTTTTCTTTAACCCGCGTTCTTATCAAGTCCAATTCTTTCATTTTTTTCAAGTGATAAAAAAGCCATGCTTTAGTGGTTTTCATTTCGTCCCTATTAATTTTTCTCCCCTCTCTCAAAGCAAACTCTCTGGTTAGTTGTGTAAAAGTTTTTTCTTTATCATCTAATAGTAAGATAATTTTTTTTTGTGTCTTGTTTGGTTTAATTATTTTTCTAAGATTTATTGTTGGCAAGTCAACTATTCCCCTTGCGCCCTTAGTAATTATTTCACATGGATGAGTATACTCTTTAGGAATAACATAGAATAATTCAATAGGATAGTATTGTGAGGCCATTGACATAGCCATCTTCATAATCGTTGTCCCAGAACTAATGTTTACTGTGATTTCATCAAAAAGTTTAATATTTTCTTCTAGTAAATTAACCGTTCTTCTCAAGCAAGAATTAATATCGTGGTAATCAAAATAAATTATTTCGTAGTCAACAATATTTTTTATTGATTCGCCAACCTCTTCAGCAAGAGAAGTTGTTTTTTCCCCCCATTTCGCGTTAGGAGCTTTTTTTGGGTCAGATGAAACAAAAATAATTTTGTTTGGTGACTTTTGTTTTATGCCATAAATTAGCCTATCTTTTTCCCAGCCAGCGAGAATAATTTGTAATCTTCTAACCATATCAAACCAATTAAGTGATTTTTACCACAAAAAACGTATTTAAAAAAGTTTAAATATGTATTGATTTTTTTAAGTATATTAAATTTTTTTTAAATAAGGTTTTTATATTCCTTACAAACAATATGTTTATGCTATGTATTAGTTCTTTGGAGAAAAACCCTAGTGAAAAAGTTTTTCAAAAAAAAGACTTAATTTTTTACATTGTCGCTTACTATCCCGGATTAAATTGTTCTCAAATAACAAGATTATTAAGAAAAAAATTTTCTCTCTCAATAACAAATCAAGGAGTCTACAAACTATTAAGCGAATTAATTGTTGCTGAGATTCTAGAAAAAAATAAATTAAAATATTTTGTTAATCATGATTGGATCTTGGTGACAGAAAAAAACCTTGAGATAATAAAAAATAGGGAACAAATAGTTGAAGAAAAAGAAGTATTATTAGTTTAATTATTCTCCCTCAAAATCAACTATAGAAAATGCTTTTCCTTTACCCAAAAAATCGTTTATTTTTTTTGTTCCACCTAACTCTGGCAAGTCAATTACAAAAGCACACTCCTCTATTTGAGCACCAACTTTTTGTAATAGTTTACAAGCCGCAAGAGCAGTACCACCAGTAGCAATTAAATCATCTAAAATTAAAACTCTGTCTCCTTCTTTTAAAGAATCCTTGTGTATTTCTATAACATCTTTTCCATATTCTAAATCGTATTCTTCGCTTATTACTTCGCTTGGAAGCTTTCCTTTTTTTCTAATGGGAATAAAACCCACTCCCAACCTATGAGCGAGTATTCCCCCAATAATAAATCCTCTTGACTCTATCCCTACAACATAATCAATTCCCTTGCCCTTATACCTCTCTTCAAAAACACTAATAACCTCATTCAAACCATCCTTGTCTTTTAACAAAGTAGTAATATCACGAAACATTATTCCTTCTTTTGGAAAATTAGGAATAGTTCTAATCTTACTTTTAATTAAATCATTCATAAACAAATTGAACTAAATAGTATTTTTATTTGTTTTGATTTTTTTACAAATTAAAATTTTAGTTAATTGACGAAAAACAAGTCAAACTTATATTCTATTTAATTTTGTTTTTCTTATGAATTATTATGTTGACTCTTGCGTGTGGATAGATTTTTTGGAAAATAGAAAAAGTGGATTAATCCCTATTGGAGAATTTGCTTTTGTATTTTTTAAAAAATGTAAGCAAACTAAAAGCAAAATTTATTTTTCTAATTTAGTTTTCAAAGAAATATCTAAATATTTATCAAAAGAAAAAATAAATTTTTTTTTAAATGATTTTTCTGAGATTATTGTGTTTGTTGAATATTCAAAAGAACAAATTAGTTTAGCCAAAAAGTTATCTAATGAATTAGAGTCAATTCATTTTTCTGATGCGCTTCATGCGGTAATTGCTAAAGAAAATGATTGTGTTCTAATAACACGGGATAATCATTTTGATGAATTATCTTTTTTTGTTGAAGTATGTTTGCCCGAAGAAGTTTTGGGTTAATTACTTTTTTCATATTCGTTTAGTATTTTATTAGCAACCTGTTCTTTTGTTTTTCTGAATTCTTCATCACTCATTTCTCTTGTTTTTCCTTTAAATGCGCCTTTCATGTTTAACAATTTATCCCATTGTTCTTTTCTTTTTTGTTCTAACTCATAACTAGAAATGTTTTTTCTAATTGCTTCTCTAATAAACTCTGTTTTTGTTGAAAAACCAAATTCTTTCATTAAAGAAGAAATCTTTTTGTTTATGTTTTCATCAATCTTCAAACTAATGGTTTCCATAATACTATGTAATACTAAGTAATATATAAAAATGCTTGTTTTTTGTGGTTTTGTTTTTTGTGACGCGTTTTCTTTAAAAACAAATTCATCTTACTTTTATCATGAAAAAAGCAATTGTTACTGGGGTAACAGGACAAGATGGTTCTTATTTAGCAGAATTATTATTGGATAAGGGGTATGAGGTCCATGGAATAATGCGTCGTTCTAGTTCATTTAATACCGAGAGGGTGGATCACTTGTATATTGACCCACACAAAAACACAAAATTCAAATTACATTTTGGTGATTTATCAGATTCAAGTTCTATTGGTTCATTAGTAAGAGAGGTTCAGCCAGACGAGTTCTATAATTTGGGTGCCCAATCCCATGTAAGAGTAAGTTTTGATATTCCAGAATACACTAGTGATATTACTGGTTTAGGTGTTCTAAGATGTCTAGAAGCAATAAAACAATTTTCTCCTCACACAAAATTCTATCAGGCATCTAGTTCAGAAATGTTTGGAAAAGTTGTTGAGGTGCCTCAAAATGAGAATACTCCTTTTTATCCTCGGAGCCCGTATGGTTGTGCAAAAGTTTATGGTTATTGGATAACAAAAAATTATCGTGAAAGTTATGGTATGCATACCAGTAATGGGATTCTTTTCAATCATGAGTCTCCAAGGAGAGGAGAAACCTTTGTTACTAGAAAAATAACAATGGCTCTTGCAAAAATCAAACTAGGTTTACAAGACAAACTTTATTTAGGTAATTTGGATGCGAAAAGAGATTGGGGTCATGCTCGTGATTACGTGGAAGCAATGTATTTAATGCTTCAACAACCACAAGGAGATGATTATGTTATTGCTACAGGTGAAACTCACTCTGTAAAAGAATTTTTAGAAGAAGCCTTTTCTTATTTGAAATTAAACTATCAAGATTATGTTGAAATTGATAAAAAATATTTTCGTCCAGCAGAAGTGGATTTATTGTTAGGGGATTCTTCAAAGGCCCAAGCAAAATTAAATTGGAAATCCAAAATCACTTTTAAAGAATTGGTAAAAGAAATGGTGCAAGAAGACATAAAAAAAGCAGAAACCCTCTATTATGGGACAAAGAACTAGTTTTTTTAAAAACAACAATTTAAAAATATTTAGCCCGCTATATATATTATGGCTATTTTAAGTTCTGATGTTACTGTTCAAATGGTTAAATGGGCGGATAATAAAATAAAAAGTGGATTATATAAAAGTAAAAGCGAACTTGTTAGGGAATTGTTTAGAGAAAAAATGCTTATGGATGATGATGCTTATTTACTTTCTCAAAAATCTCTAGAAAAAATCTGGGAAGATGAAGATGATTCTTACTGGGAAAGCTTCTTGTGATTAATCATGGAACTTATTAATTTAGAACAACGTGAAATAATTATTGTAAGATATCCTTTTACTGATCCACGCGATTATAAAATAAGACCAGCATTAATAATTTCTAATAGTAATTTTAACAAACGATTTGATCCTTTAATTTGTCCGATAACTACAAAAAAGAATTTTGGGAATTTTTTGATAAATAATGATTTAGAAAAAGGGAATCTGGAAAAAACAAGCTTTGTTAATACAAAAGTTATTTCTACCATTCATCCTGAATTAATATTAAAATCAATTGGGAAATTAAAACCCAGTATTTTTGAAGAAATTAAAACAAATTTGATTAAAAATTTGTGATTTTTATTATTAGTTTTTTTTTAAATTTATTATTGATATTTTATAAATTCTTCTTCATTTATTTTTGCTAATTTTAGAATTCCTTTTAAAGTACCTATTTTTAGTTCGGGATGATTTGGCAGGATAGTTCCAATACTTGAATCAATTAAATTTCTTTCCATAAAACCACTAAATAAATATGCCAAAACGATATATGAATATTTCTATTTATTTGGGATCAAACCAATAGTAATTAAAAATCAATTTATTCTATTCTTCTTATGCAAGAAATAAATTTAGCAAATAAAAGAATCACTATTACTGGTGCTCACGGCTTCTTAGGAAAACATTTAGTTAGCGAATTTAAAAAAAATGGAATTACTAATTTATTCCTGCCAACTAGCAAAGAATATGATTTAGTTGAAAAAGAATCGTGTGAAGAAATAGCTAAAGAAAGTGACATAATAATTCATTTAGCAGCAAAAGTTGGTGGAATCCTTGCTAACAAAGAAAATCCTGCTACTTTTTTTTATGATAATTTAATGATGGGTGTACAATTAATTGAACAAGCTCGTTTAAACAATGTTGAAAAATTTGTTGCATTAGGAACAGTTTGTGCTTACCCAAAATTTACTCCCATTCCATTTAAAGAAGAAGATTTGTGGAAGGGTTATCCTGAGGAAACCAATGCGCCTTATGGTTTAGCAAAAAAAATGTTGTTAGTTCAATTACAAGCCTATAAAGAACAATATGATTTCAACGGAATTTATTTACTTCCAGTTAACTTGTATGGTCCAGGAGATAATTTTGATTTAACAAGTTCTCATGTAATTCCTGCCCTCATCAGAAAGTTTGTTGAAGCAAGAGAAAAAAATTCTCCAAAAGTAGAAATTTGGGGTACTGGTTCTGCTTCAAGAGAATTTTTATATGTAAAAGATGCTGCTCACGCAATTTTCCTTGCAACAAAAAACTATAACAAAACAGACCCAGTAAACCTTGGTTCTGGCTCAGAAATAACTATTAAAGATTTAGCCGAAAAAATCAAAACCCTAACTGGTTATAACGGAGAAATTGTTTTTGATTCTTCTAAACCCGATGGCCAACCTCGCAGATGCTTAGACACTTCAAAAGCCGAAAAAGAATTTGGTTTTAAAGCCCAAACAAGCTTTGATTCTGGTTTAAAAGAAACTATAAAATGGTGGGAAGAGAATTGTTGAAATTATTTCTCTAATCTGTATATAATATTAGTATTATTTTTGTGAGCGGCTTCATATCCTAAAAACTCTAAAAAAATTTGACTATTCTTGTTTTGTTTTCCACTTGTGTGTGGCACAGTTTCAATACAAATTATAGTTGGTTTAAAATTTTTTCCAATCATTTGATTCTAGTACTTCCATGTCAAATCCTTCAGTGTCAATTGAAAAGAAATCAATTTTTTTGTTTTTAGCATATTTTTCAAGAACTTTTTTTAATGGCAATGTTTTAACTTTTCTTTCTCTAATAAATTTGTATCCTTCTTTTATGTAAGATTTCATTTCTTTTTTTTGAGAATGTTGATAACATATCCGGTTCCATTTCATAGAATGTTAAATTTCCTTCTTTTTTTGAAATCCCAATATTCAAGTTTATGTCTCTTTTTCTTTGTTCTAAAAATAATTTGTACCCTCTAATATTTGGTTCAATGTTTATTCCACTCCAACCTTTATCATAAAATCTTTTAGTATTGTTAAAACCAATTGGATTATTTGCTCCAACATCCACATAAAAACCATTTTTTTTATTTTTTAATAATGAATCTATTAGCATGTCTTCTCTATGTTGGCTGTATGAACCAAAAATAGTTAGAAAAGAATATTTAGTATTATATAATTTTCTAAGAAAAGCGTTTTGTGCGATCAACAAACTCAAAAAGTTTTTTATTTGCATATTAATGAAAACAAATAATTTGTTTTTAAATGTGAGTAATCGCAATTCAATTCATACTGATACTATTTAAATATAAAATTATCTTATTATTGGTATGAAAGAAAAAATAAAAACAGTTATTCCAAAAAAAATTAGGCGTAAATTTACAAACAGACCAGTTTTACAAAAAATAGTAAAAAATATTGGTTGGTTAACTGGTGAAAGAATATTAGAGTTATTAGTTGCATTAACGGTGGGAATTTGGGTTGCACGTTATTTGGGTCCTAGTGATTATGGATTAATGAGTTTTGCGATTGCTTTTTGTTCATTATTTTCTCCGTTCATTAATCTTGGACTTGATACTATTTTACATAGGGAACTTGTTGATAAACCAGAAAAAAGTAATATTTTACTTGGAACAGTTTTTAGGATAAAATTCTTTTCAAGTATTGTTGTGGGTTTAGTAATGTTATTAATAATTTTTTTAATAAAACCAAGCGATTTTTTATTATTTTCAATGATTGGAGTATTTGCTCTTGGAAATATAGTTAATACTTTTGGAGGGATGGGTACTTATTTTCATGCAAAAATAGAATCAAATAAAGTGGTAAAATCATCAAGTATTGCATTAATTTTGAGTAATATTTTGAAAATTTTCTTTATTTTATTTAATTTTTCAGTTTTTTATTTTGTAATAGCTTCTTTGATTAATACAATATTAATAATGTTAATTCAAACAATTTATTATTTCAAAGAAAAACAATCAATATTCAAATGGAAATTTGATTTAAAATTAGTAAAAAAAATGTTGTTAATGAGTTGGCCATTATTGTTTTCTGCTTTATTTGCAGTTATTTATTTGAAAATTGATCAAGTAATGATTGGATTACTGCTTTCTGAATATGAAGTTGGAATTTATTCTGTTGCAGTAAGAATAAGCGAGATTGGATTTTTTTTACCAGGGGCAATTGCTGGTTCTTTATTTCCTGTTTTAATGGGGTCTAAAAAAATTTCTAAAGAAAAATATTTTGCAAGATTACAAAAAATGTTTGATTTATTTACTTGGCTTCCTTTTTTAATAATTATTCCAATATTCTTTTTTTCTAGTTTTATTATAATTTTTTTATATGGGGCAGAGTTTGCTTTTGCTGGGATAGTTCTTTCTATTCTAATATGGGTTCTTTTAGCTATTTTTGTTAAAGCTGGAGTAGATAATTTTATTAGTACTGAAAAATTATTCAAAATTAGTTTATATTCATCTATTATGGGAGCAACAATAAATATTATCGCAAATTTAATTTTGATTCCAACTTTTGGAATTGTTGGTGCTGCGTTTGCAACAATCATTTCTTACTTTTTTGTTGCTTATTTTAGTAATTTATTCTTCAAAGAAACAAGGTTTTTATTTAAAATGCAATTAAAATCATTTAATTTAGTGAGGGTTATAAATGAAATCAGAAAATAGTGAAGCTCTACCAATAATTTTTGTTCACAAAGGAGATTCTTTTTATTTAAAATATGCTTTAGAAAGTGCAAAAAAATTTAACCCAAAATCAAGAATAATTTTGCTTGGTGATAATGTAACAATTTATCCTGGTTTTGTTGAATATTATGAAATGAATAAATTTGACAAATATTCAAAATTTTTAGAAAAAAATTATGTTCATTTGAATACTTCAAACCCTGAAATTGAAATGTTTTGTATTAAAAGATGGTTAGTTTTGCTTGATTTTGTTGAAAAACAAAAATTGAAAAAATTGTTTACTTGTGATTCTGATGTCCTATTATTTCAAAACATTACTGAAGATTCAAAAAATTATGAAAAATTTGATTTTCTTTTAGCAAATGGGAATAGTGCTGGACTCACATTTATTAACAAAATAAAAGTTCTTGAACAATACAAAAACATTGTTTTTGACTTTTATAAAAATAAAGCTAAAAAAAATAATAAAAACATTAGAATAACTGATATGAGTTTTTGGAAACAATTAAATGATTCTAAAAAGTTTAAGGTTGGAGAAGCAACAAAAATAATTGATAATGCATTTTATGATTTTGGTTTTTTGTCTCAAAATTATTATTATGGAAAAAATAATTATGGCATAAAAAAATTAGTGTTCAAAAATGGACTTCCATTTGGAGAAATAAACAATTCTTTAGTTAGGTTAAAGGTAATTCACTTTCAAGGTCCAACAAAGTTTTATATGAAAGATTTTTTACAAGGAAAAAACAATATTTTTATTGAATTAAAAGTAAAATCTTTGATTTGGTTCAGAGACAATTTTAGTGGAAAAATGTCTAATAATACTCGAATTAAAATAAAGCAGTTTATGGTAAAATTTGGTGTTTAGGTGTTGAATTGAATAATTTAAAAGAAATTTATTTATTTTTTAATAATCTAAAATTGGAACTTTATAAAGTAAATTATATTCAAAAATTTGTTGGAAACTTCCCTAATAAAAAAAGGTTTTTTCCAGAATATGCAAATAAAACTAATTCAAAAATATTTTTTTTAGAAAATAAAGGGGGTATAATAAAAAAGCCGAGTACAAGTGAAAAAAAGATTCATGAAAAATTTCCAAAAAAGTATAAAGTGCCTAATAAACAAGTTTTTGTTGGTTTAATTAAAAATGCACGAATATTATCAAAAAATGCTAACATTATAACAGAAGATAAAATTGATATTAACGAAGATATTTCTTCTTTGTCTGAAAGTATGACTTCTTATGAAAATTATTTAGTTTTGCCAAAAATTAAAACAATTGATTCAAGAGTTTTAACAATTAGTAATTCAGAAAACTATTTTCACTGGATGTTTGAAATCCTGCCAAGATTACATTTTATTAAAAAAACTGGTTTGAAAACAGATTATTACTTACTTCCAAGTAATAAGCAATTCCAAAAAGATTCAATTAAAGCTCTAAAAATTCCAGAAAAAAAAATTATTAATTTAAATGAAAAAACACACATAAAAACAAAAGAAGTATTATTTTCTTCAATGCCAAGTTATTCAGGAAATCCAACTCCTGAAATTTGTAGTTTTGTTAGAAAACTGTTTTTAAAAAAATATGACAAAAAAAAGTATAAAAAATATGAAAAAATTTATGTTTGTAGAGGTAATGTAAAATATAGAAAAGTTTCAAACGAAAAAGAAGTAATTAGTTTTTTAGAAAAAAAAGGTTTTGTTTCTGTTAAAATGGATGGTTTATCAGTATTTGAACAAGCAAGAATATTCAATTCAGCAAAAATAATTATTGCACCACATGGCGCGGCCCTAACCAACCTAGTTTTTTGTAAAAAAGGAACAAAAGTGATTGAACTTTTTAACCCAGATTATGTTAATGTTTGTTTTTGGACCATTGCAAACAATATTAATATTAAATATTTTTATGTTTTTGGTGAACGACAAATAGGCATTAAGCAGAATATGTTAATTAATATTTGTGTTTTTGATAAAATATTTACTTAATTGTAATAAAAAACATTTTTAAATAAAAAAGGTTTAATTATTTTAAGATTTTTTTAATTTTTGGGTTAGGAAGTGTTTTGTTTGGATTATAAATATTTTAGAACTGTTGTTATTAGTCAAATAAAAGCGGTTGTTACTCAAAGAATTAATCCAATTGAGCTATTTATGAAACCAATCAATCCAATTTGGATGAATTTAAAAATGCAAAAATGGTTTGATAATAATCTAAAAAAAGATATGCGTGTTTTTGAATATGGTAGTGGAAATTCAAGCAAATATATTGCATCTAAAGTAAAAGAAATAATTTGTGTCGAAGACAGTGAAAAATGGTATGCATTTAACAAAAAGGGTGCTCCAAAAAACATGAAAATAATTTTGGCTAAAAATAAAATGGATTATGTTAATAATATAAAAAATAAAGGACTTTTTGATATTATTATTGTTGATGGGAATTATAGAAAAGAATGTTTTGAATCTGCTTTGAAAAGATTGAAAGTAGGTGGTTATTTAGTTTTTGATAATTTAGAAAGGCCTGAAAACTTAACTATATTTAATTCTATTAATGGTTCAAAAAAGTTATTTAATGGTCTAATTCCTGGTCAAGGTGGATATTGTAAAACTGGAATTTATGTGAATCAAGAGTAATTAGATATCTAATTGCTTGGTTGTATCAAAACCTTTTTATTTTGATTTTGATTGATATTTGTTATGATTAAGTTGATGAAAAACACTTTTTTTAATGAGGCCTTAACTAAAAAGAATTTGGCCAATTTTATTGTTGGTTCTGAAAAGTTGAGTATGGGCCAGAAATGTTTTGAGTTTGAAGAAAAATTTTCTAAGTATCAAGGTAGAAAATATGCTGTTTTTGTTAATAATGGTAGTTCAGCAAATTTAGGGCTTATACAAAGTTTGATTAATCTTGGAAGGTTAAAAAAAGGTGATAAAGTTGGGTTTTCTTCAATTACTTGGGCGACAAATGTTATGCCTTTAATCCAATTAGGTTTAGAACCTATTCCAATAGATGTATCTGAAAAGAATCTTAATGTGGATATAGTTAATATTCAAAATTTAAAAGAAGATATTAAAGTTTTGTTTTTAACAAATCTTCTTGGTTTTTCTGGAAAAATTGATAAAATAAAAGAGTTTTGTGAAAAAAAAGGTATTATTTTGTTAGAAGATAATTGTGAGTCTCTTGGTAGTATTGTTGTTGGAGACAAATTAGGTAATTTTGGTTTAGCAAGCACATTTTCTTTTTTTGTTGGACACCATCTTTCAACAATAGAAGGTGGAATGGTTTGTACTGATGATTTTGATTTGTATAACATGCTTTTAATGGTGAGAGCACATGGTTGGACTAGGGATGTGGATGAAAAAACTGAAGAAGTTTTAAAGAAAAAATATTCAATTAATGATTTTTACAATCAATACACATTTTATTATAATGCTTATAATTTAAGACCAACAGAGATAAATGGTTTTTTAGGTTTAGAACAAATGAAATATGTAGAAAAAATTCACGAGGTTAGAAATAATAATTTCAAAAAATTTGAAAACGCGATTAAAAATAATGACGATTTTTTGAAATTAGATTTTTCGCACATGGATTTTATTTCTAATTTTGCTTATCCATTAATTTGTAAAAATAAAACAATTTTAGAAAAATATTTGGAAAAGTTTTCAAATGTTGAAATAAGACCGATTGTTGGTGGGAGTATGGTAGAGCAACCATTTTTCGGGAACAAAAAATATTCTTGTCCAATAGCTAAAAAAATTCATGAGCTTGGTTTTTATATTCCAAACAATCCTGATTTAAATAAAGAAGAAATTGATTTTATGTGTAATATATTAGGTGATAAGAATTAGTTCAAAATTTATTCCTGAATGTAAATACAAAATAATTATGGAAAATGTTCCAATAATATGTGTTGATTTGTTAGTAAAATATAACGATACATATTTGTTAATGTTAAGAAAAAATAATCCTATTAAAGGAAAATATTGGATGCCGGGTGGCAGAGTTTATAAAAATGAATCTCTTGGAAAAGCAGTTAAAAGAAAATGTTTAGAAGAATGTGGTGTTAAAGTAAAAAATTATAAAAAAGTCGGTGTCATTGAATATATTAAAGAAGAAGCTCCATTTAATAATATTAAATCAGGAATTCATGTAGTAAGTATTGTTTATGAGATTTTAATAGATTCTAAAAATATTTTAATGGATTCCCAACACGATGATTATAAATGGGTGTCTTTTGAAAATTTTCCAAAAAAGTTAAAAGAAATGTTGAAAGGTTTTAATTTATGATTCCACAGATTTTACCATGGATTGATGAAGAAGAAGTAAAAGAAGTTTCTGAGGCTGTTAAATCAACTTGGGTTACTGAAGCAAACAAAACAAAGAAATTTGAAGAAATGTTTAAGGAGTTAACTCAAACAAAGTATGCCCATGCTTTTTCTAATGGAACAGTAACCCTTTTTACTGCTTTAAAAGTATTAAATATTGGAAAGGGTGATGAAGTTATTACGCCAAGTTTTACATTTATTGCTTCAATTAATCCAATAATCATTGCTGGTGCAAATCCTATTTTAATTGATATTGATAAAGATACATTTTGTATTGATTACAAACTTATTGAAGAAAAAATTACGCCTAATACAAAAGCGATTATGCCTGTTCATTTATATGGACAATCAGCTGATATGCCAAAAATAATGAAAATAGCTAAGAAACACGGTTTGCATGTTATTGAAGATGCTGCTCAAGCTGTTGGAGTAAAATTCAATGGAAAACATGCTGGCACTTTTGGAGACTATGGTAGTTTTTCTTTTTATGGTAATAAAACAATAACCACTGGTGAAGGTGGAATGTTAGTTACAAATAACAAAAAATTGTCTGATTTAGCATATCGTTATAAAAATCATGGGCGTTTAAAAAAAGGTGTTTTTATTCATGATTCAATAGGAATGAATTTTAGTTTTACTGAAATGCAAGCTGCATTAGGAATAACTCAGCTTAAAAAATTAGAAAAAATAATTGATAAAAAAAATAAAATTCGTGAATATTATATAAAAGAGCTTTCTGAAATAAAAGAAATAAATTTTCCAAAAATTAATCCACGTTGTGAACCAGTTCATTGGTTTACTAACATAATGATTCCAAGTGCAAAAAAACTTTCTGAATTTTTGTTGAAAAAAGAAATTCAAACAAGACGATTTTTTTATCCAATATACAAACAACCATGTTATAAAAATTTTAATTTTAACAAAAATTTTCCAAATTCTGAATATGCATATAATTGTGGTTTGTCATTACCGTCATCATATAATTTAACTGATAATGAATTAGAAAAAATTTGTTTTGAAATAAAGAAATTTTATTCAAATAAAAAATAATAAAATAATTTTTTTGAAAATCATTATTGTACCTACTTATATTTAAATAATTTGTATAACTAATAATTTATGGTTAAAAAGAAAGCAATTATAACAGGGGTTACAGGGCAAGATGGTTCTTATTTAGCTGAATTGCTTCTTGAAAAAGGTTATGAAGTTCATGCTATTGTAAGAAGATCCAGTGTTTTTAACACATCTAGAATTGATCATCTTCATAATTATTTGAATGAAAAAGACTTTGTTACACATTATGGTGATTTGAGTGATTCAGCTTCTCTTGGAAAAATTGTGCGAGAAATACAACCAGATGAATTCTATAATTTAGGTGCACAATCCCATGTAAGAATAAGTTTTGATGTTCCAGAATATACTTTGGATACTGATGCAGTTGGAGTTGCGAGATGTCTTGAAGCAATAAAAGCTTATTCACCGCACACAAAATTTTATCAAGCATCAAGTAGTGAAATGTTTGGAAAAGTTTCTGAAATACCTCAAAAAGAAACAACTTCTTTTTATCCAAGAAGCCCATATGGTTGTGCAAAAGTTTGCGCTTATTGGCTTACACGAAATTATCGCGAAGCATATGGAATTCACGCTTCTAACGGAATACTATTTAATCATGAGTCTCCGCGAAGAGGAGAAAATTTTGTTACAAGAAAAATAACTTTGTCTTTAGCAAGAATGAAATTTGGTTTACAAAAAGAATTATGTTTGGGAAATTTAGATGCTAAGAGAGATTGGGGTTATGCAAAAGAATATGTTGAAGCAATGTGGTTAATGCTACAACAGAAAGAACCGGGTGATTATGTAATATCAACAGGAGAAACACACTCGGTTCAAGAATTTCTTGATGTTGCAGCGGATTATATTGGCATTGATTTGAAAGGGAAAATAAAAGTTGACCAAAAATATATGCGACCAACAGAAGTAGATTTATTACTTGGTGATTCAACAAAAGCAAGAACGAAACTAGGTTGGGAACCAAAAACAACTTTTAAAGAATTAGTAAAAATAATGGTTGATAGTGATGTTAACTTAGTTGAAAAAGAAGTTTATGGTATAAATGGAAAAAAATAATTAATTCTTTATATTTTAAAAAATATATTTTTGTGCTTTTTATTACTTGCTGAAAAATATAAATTGTGTCTGTCATTATAAAAAGTCTCATAAATAATAACTTTTTTAAAAAATAATTTTAACATTTTTTCAATTTCATTTCTATTTTTACAATCAACACCAATTATTACATTACCCGAAAAAATACCATTTTTATTCAAAGCAATTTTTATTTTTTTGAATAATTCTTTTGTTTCATTATTATTGAAATGTTGTAGTACTGCATCCATAATTATATTATCAAATTTTCCTTTTGGGAGTTCTTTTTTCAAATCCATTATATAATATTCTATGTTTTTATGATTATTTTTTGATTTAGCTTTTGCAATTGCATTTTTGTCTATGTCTATACCTATTATCTTTTTTGCATTGAATGAGTAAAAATTTCGTGTATTAAAACCATCACCGCAAGCCAAATCTAAAACTAGACTATTTTTTTTTATTAATAGATTGTTAAATATGCCTCTTTCAAGCCACATAGGATTTCTATTATTTATCCATGTATAGCATAGGTTGTTGTATCTATCAATGAATTTGGGTTCGGGGGGGCACCATTCAACAAAATATTTTAGTTTATGGCAGAAAAAGTTTATTTTAAAAGTACTTACTGAAAAGAACTCTATTATGGGCAAAATCCAAAAACGGTTTATTGATACTACTTTTTTAATATTTTTTTTTATCATATTATCACGCGATAGACCATAACTAATTAATGTTTCTTTGTTTTTTAAATTAACTATTGAATAAAAGCAATTTTCATATAAGTTTTTTATCAAAACCTTTTTATTTTGAATTAAGACGGTTTAATATATGTCTGAAGCTTTTGCGCCAATTGTACTTTTTGTTTATTCTAGATTAGATCACACAAAAAAAACAGTTGAAGCATTAAACAAAAATTCTTTGGCTAAAAAAACAAATCTTTTTATTTTTTCTGATGGTCCAAAAAGACAGTCTGATAAAAAAGATGTTGAAAAAGTTAGAAATTATTTAAAAAAAATCAATGGTTTTAAATCAGTTAAGATTTTTGAAAGCAAAAAAAATAAGGGGTTAGCCAATTCAATAATTTTTGGAGTAACAAAAATAGTTAATAAATATGGCAAAGTAATTGTTGTTGAAGATGATATTTTAACATCAAAATATTTTTTAGAATTTATGAATAATTCTTTAAATTTTTATAAAAATAATTCAAAAGTAATTAGTGTTTCAGGTTACGTTTACCCAATAAAAAATCTCCCAGAAAACTTTTTTCTTAAAAAGACTGAGTGTTGGGGTTGGGCTACTTGGAAAAGAGGTTGGGATTTATTTGAAAAAGATGGTTCAAAATTATTAAAACAAATTGAAGAAAAAAATTTACTTAAAGAATTTGATTTTGAAAATTCTTATGATTATTCTAAAATGTTAAAAGATCAAATTGCTGGTAAAAATAGTTCTTGGGCTATAAGATGGTATGCATCTGCTTTTTTAAATAATAAATTAACTTTTTATTCTGGAAAGACATTGACACAAAATATTGGTGTTGATGGTACTGGTACGCATGGTGGGCGAGTAAATGTTTATAATTCAAAATTGTCTGATAAATCAATTAAAATAGTTGATATTCCTATTCAAGAAGATTTAATTGTTAGAAAAAAATTTACAAATTATTTTAAAAAGATTCATTTTAGAATTTTTAAAGTTTATATTCTTATAAAATCTTCAATTTGTGGATTAATTGGTTTTCAATAGTTTTAAATAGTAATTAAAATTTATTCTTGTAGGAGATTATTGAATTAAGGTTATGATTTTTTTTAATATTGTGTTATGGTGGTATAATGAAGATTGGTATTTTTTTAAATGATTCAAATATCCCGATTTCTGGTGGAGCTTTTACCCAAAGAGAAGCTATTATTGAAGCAATAATGAAAAAGAAGTCTAGTCATGAGATATTTTATTTTTTTTATGGGAGAAAGCCAACTGATAAAGTTTCAAAAAATTGTGTTTATCTAAAAGGAAAAATATTTTCTTGGTTGTGTAAAAAAATTTATTATGTTACTGGGTTTCAATTTTTTAAAAATATTATGCCATTAAACATTTCTCTTAAAAAAAATAAAATTGATTTATTATATTTTGTTGAACCAAATCCACAACCAGTTGTTGTACCATATATTTCTACTGTTTGGGATATTTTTCATCTTTTTGCACCATATTTTCCAGAAATAATTAATAATGAAGAATGGGAAAAAAGAGAATTAATGTATCAACGCTCATTAAGAAAATCTAGTTATGTTATAACGAGCACACAAGTTGGTAAAAATGACATATCAAAATATTATTCTGTTCCAAAAGAAAAAATAATGGTTATAAAGTCACCAATTATTGACTTTTTTTATAATTCTCCAAAAAAAGAAATTGATGTTAGAAAAAAATATTCTATTTCAAAAGATTATTTTTTGTATCCTGCGCAATTGTGGGCCCATAAAAATCATGTCCAAATTATTCAAGCAATTAGTTACATTAAAAAGTCGAAAAATAAAGAAGTTCATATTGTTTTAGTTGGTTCAGACAAAGGTAATAAAGAATATTTAGAAAAAATGGCAGAAAAAGAAAGCGTTTCTAACCAAATTCATTTTCTTGGTTTTGTTCCAACTGAAGATTTGTTTTATTTATACAAAAATGCTTTTGGTGCGATTTATTTGTCTTTTCTTAATGTTGAAGGTTTGCCACCTGCTGAAGCACAAGTAATTGGTTGTCCTGTTATTGTAACGAACAACCCTGCGTTAAGAGAACAACTTGGCAATGCAGCATTGTTTGTTAATCCACTTGATTGTAAAGAGTTAGCAAGTTTAATGTTAAATTTAATTAATAATAAAAAGTTAAGATTTGATTTAATTAGAAAAGGAAAAATAATTTCTAAAGAATTCCAAAAAGAAAAATTTGTTGAAAAACTATTTGAAATATTTGATGAATTTGCTGAACTGAGAAAAAGGTGGGATTAAAATTATAAAAAATCCAAAAATCTCAATTATCACTGTTTGTTTTAATGCTGAAAAAACAGTTGAAAATACAATAAAATCTGTTCTTTCTCAAAGTTACAAGAATATTGAATATATTATTGTTGATGGCCTTTCAAGTGATAATACTTTGGAGATTGTTGGGAAGTATAAGTATAGAATAGCAAGAATTGTTTCGGAAAAAGATAAAGGGTTATATGATGCAATGAATAAGGGAGTAAAACTAGCTAAAGGTGAAATAATTTATTTTTTGAATGCAGATGATGTGCTAGTTGACAAACATATTATTAGAGAAGTAATGGAAGAATTTGAAAAGGATAACAAATTAGATTTGATTTTTGGTGATGTTGAATTTTTTTATCCAAAAGAAAATAAAACAATAAGAATTTCAAGAAATTTTTCAAAAAAAGATTTGCAAAATGGTTTTATGATTCCTCACCAAGGTTCTTTTGTAAAAAAGAAATGGTTACAAAAACACCCTTTTAATTTGAAATACAAGTCTAGCGCAGATTTTGACTTTTTTTGTAATATTTCAAAAGAAAACATTAAAGTAAAAAAATTAAACAAAATAATTGCAAAAATGGTTGTGGGTGGAGTAAGTTCTGGAAGCATTTCTTACAAAGAAACAGAAGAAGTAATAAGAAAACACTTTGGAGAATTCTATTATTACAAAATAAAAGCAAAGCACTTTATTTATAGTATAATAAAAAAGATTCTAAAAATAATAAAAATAAATTATCACAAAGGATGAAAAAAACAGTGTTTTTATAGTTTTATTTTTTTTGTTGGGTAGTTTTAAGTTTTAATTATTTTTTTTAAGTAATTTTATTATTTAATTATTTTATCAATTTCTTTAACCAATTTATTTTTCTTATTAATTTTAACTGGCCTTAAATCTTTTAATAATTTTAATAGTTCTTTTTCATTTGTAGTCCATTTTACATTATATTTTTTTTCAAATGCTTCACAAATTTCTGTTTGGTGATCATCAACTGCTTCACCAAACTTTTTTAACCTTGGAAACAAAATAAATTTTTTCTCCAAAGAAATTAAATCAATTATGCTTCCTACTCCAGCATGACTAATAATCACATCAGACCAAACAATTTTTTTGTTGATTTCATGAGAACTAAGTATTTTTGAATAATTAATGTTTTTTGGTTTTAATGAACTATCGCCAATTTGAGCAAAAACTTCAAAACCTTTGAGAGAATCTATTGCTTTAATTAGTCTATCAAATGGGTAAGTTGAACCAACCATTACAAAAATCTTTTTTTTATTCATGTTTAATCAATTATTGAACCAATATATTTTGCTTTTGGAAAAAACTCAAGTCCTTCTTTCCATTGTACAAAAAAATAATCGCATTTTCCATAAATAAGTTTTCCACATAAAGAAGGAGAATTTATTCTAGCCAAAGATTCAATATAAATTGTTTTTATTCCAAGATAATGTCCTATTAATAGAGCAGGATAACCTATCTCCGCACCAGTACTTATTATTACGCTAGGCCTCTCCTTAATAATTATGTAGAAGCTTTGTAGGAAACTAATAATGAATCTAAAATGATTTCTTCTTGTTGGTAAAATAAAATATTTTTTTGCTTTCAAATCTAATGCATTTATTCTTTTGTCTGTTATGAAAAAATGTTCTTTTCCTTTCCAAACTTTCTCTAGTTGTAAAGCTTCAGTTAAGTGCCCTCCAGCAGAACAAGCAATGCATATTTTCATATTAATAAGATGTTTTTAGTGGTTTTTAATTTATTGGTTTAAAACTAATATTTTGTTAGTTTGAAAATAAAGTGTGTATTACTATTGCATAATATTGTGCATTACTAATACATGCATAAAAAAGTAGAATCAACCAAACATATACTTTTTTATATGTTTCGTTAATTATACTATTTATGAATATTCCTTTACAAAAGTTGTTAAAAAAGCAATCCCAAGTTGAACTTGCTTTTTTACAAGATGAAGCACTTGAAATAGTACATTCTTTGGATGAAAATGCTGTGTTTCACGGTGGCACTTGTATTTGGCGTTGTTATAATGGAAAAAGGTTTTCTGAGGATCTTGATTTTTATTCTTCAAAAAAATTTGAAGAAAAGGATTTTTTTATTGAAGTAAAAAAAAGAGGATTGTTTTTAACAAAATTCAGAAAAACGGATAATAGTGTTTATTCTAAAATAAGTTCTAATAGAGTAGAATGCTCTATTGAATTTGCTTTACGAAAAAAGAAAGGCATGTTACTTGATTATATTAGGGCTGATGGAAATATTAATGGTGTTTTTGGTTTATCAAAAGAGGACTTAATTATTGAAAAAGCAAATGCTTTTTCTAATAGAAAATTAGTTAGGGATATATATGATGTTTATTTTTTAACGGCAAATTGTGATATTAAAAAAATTTCTTTTGATTTAAAAAAAATAATTGAAAATTGGTCTGAACCCGTTGATGAGAAAAATCTAAAAGCATTAATTTATTTGGGGGTAACTCCAAATTATAATCAAATGTTGCAAACCATAAAGAGGCGTCTTTTATGAAGTATGTTAAAGATTTTTTTGAAAAGTTTTCTAAAAAAGCCTTTTTTTCAACAAGGGATGTCAAATTATTTTTAACAAACAAGGGCGCAACTAAATCATATGTGAGTGTTTTTTTAAATAATCTTGTTAAACAAAATAGGGTATTTAGAATTTCGCATGGTTTTTATTCTTTTGAAAAGAAAATTGATGCTGTTGAGAAAAACTTTTTCCCAGCATACCATGGTTTACAAGATGCATTAACAATTCATAATTTGTGGACACAACAATCAAATATTATATTAATAACTCCAAAAAAATTTCGTTCTGGTGAAAGAATTGTTTCTGAAAATAAATTAATTTTAAAAAGAATTAATAGAAAAATGTTTTTTGGTTTTGAATCAATTAAAATAATTGATTCGTGGATACTCGTTTCTGATATTGAAAAAACATTAATTGATTTTGTTTATTTTAATGAACCAATTGATAAAGAAACACTTCAAAATCTAAAAAAAAGAATCGATAAGAAAAAGTTAAAGAAATATTTAGAATTAGTTAATAAGAAACACGTAGTAAAAATACTTGCATTAATCAAATAAAATTTATTCTAAAATTCTTTCAAATTGCTTTTCTATTCTCTTTAAATTCATCCACTTATTTAATTTATTTCCTTTTAACCATGGTTCATTTAACATTTTCAAATACTTTTTATTGTTAGTATCAAGGTCAATTACAACATCAACCACTTTTTTCAAATCATTATAATCATGATAATTAACAAAACTCTTTGTGTTAAAATCGCGAGAAATCTCTGGGTTACCGAAATAAATGGGAATACTGTTTGCTAGCATTGAGTGATAGATTTTTTCTGTGGTATAACCTATTCCAAGAGAATTTTCAAATGCTATAGAGAACTTGTATTCCTTTTGATAATTGATTATTGCTTTTCTCCAATTACCTATGTGTCTAGAAAGAAGAGAAGAAATAGAGTAATTTCTTGTTAATCCTTCTATTTTTTGAATCATTTTAGTTGTTTTCACGAGTTTTGATGAGGGCAATGGCTTACAATTATTCATGCTTTTTCCTGGAGCATCAATTCGCTTATATTGTCCTAGCTCATTAAACAAAGCAATCCTTTCAGGAGCGTTTTTTGAGTAAATATAATTACAAAACTTTGTTTTTGAAGCAAGAATTTTTTTAGGATTATAATTTTTTGGTTTCAACAAGTTTTCTCCAGCACCAAAATAAACATATAATGGTAACCTCAAATATTTTTCATTTTTAATTTTTTCCTCATAATTAAAACCAAATGCATAATCACATTTTTTCATATCAATTCTAACATTTTCTCCTGTCCAAAAAACTTTTGTTCCACTAAATTCAACAGGTGGAATTTTTCCAATATTTTTCCCATCAACAAAACAAGAAAAGAATAATACTTCAGCTTCTTCCTCAGAAACTATTTTGCAATCAAATTTCTTCAAAGTATTTCTAAAAAAATCGTCTTCTTTGTTTTCTCGCGGCCAATACTTAAAACAAATTTTTTTCATAATAATTGAATGTTATTTGAAGTTTTTAATTTATTGGTTTAATAGTAAATTTATTTCGTTTATTGATTCGTTTAGTATTTTGTTATTTGTTATTCCAATTTGGCTTATAATTATTTTTTTACTAATAGGCATTATTTTGTCTATTCTAATATAACTTTTTTGGGCTATTTGTCCTTCTGTAATATCTTCGTGGTCTATTTTTATTGAATATTCATTTTTTTGTTTTGTTGTTATTGGTGCGACAACAATATCTTCTTTTGTTTTATTATAATAATTATTTGATAGTATTATTGCTGGTCGGACTTTTGTGGCGCTAAAATCAGAGTGTGGGCAAGGAAAAAGAATTATTTCTTTTTGTAAGTATTCTTTTTCATTATTTTTACCCTTTCTTTATCATCTTCGCCAGCATAAAATTCTTTTAGTGAATTCATGTTATGTTTGTTTAGATCACTAAAGTCATCTGACATATTCAATTTGCCTTCTTTTATAAGTTTTTTTAATAATTCGTTGATTGCCGTTTTGTTGTAATCGTTTTGTTCTATTGCTTTTGTTACTTTTTTTGTTATTTTTATTGTTTCAATTCTTTTTTTTAAAAATGCCCTAGTTTCTTCCGACCAATTCACTTCCTTAAATTTGTTCATTTCTTTTTTCATGTCTTTTGGAATAGACAAAGTTAAAGTTACACTATTCATACTAAATACACTAATATTAGTGTATTATTTTAAATATATGGTTTTTAGAATTGAGTTTAAATATCAAAATATTTTGTCGTGATGATCAAAATCTTTGAATATTATTGTTTCTTTTGTTAGTTTGAAAATAAGCACCAAAATTTTGTCTATATTAGCTCTTTTATATTCTTGTAATGGTTTTCTCAAATTTTTAAAATGATTTATTTCGTCATAATTTAAAAGTATTATTTGTTCGACTTTTTTTCTTAGTTTTTTTATTCTATCAGACATTTTTTTATTTTCTGTTAAAAATTTCAATTATTAGCATAATGCCGCCAGTCAAAATTTTGAAGATTCTTTTTTCTATTATTAATTTGAAGTTTTTATTTCAATCGCTTTGTATTTTGGCATTGCATAAATGGTTTGTTTTATCTTTTTGAGTGTTATTAATTCTAAATTATTCAATTGTTTTACATCTCTACTAATAGCCTCTTTTTTTCTCTTTAATTCCAAAGAAATTTTTGACAATGGCTTAGGATTTTTTTTATCTTGAAACTCAATTAAATAATTAAACAAATCTAACTTAGACGGAGATAATAACTCATTTAATTGTTTAAAAGAATCAAGATAAATGATGTTTTGTGGATGCTTTTTTGGATTAATTTTTCCATTCAACAAGTCATCAAAATCTTTTTCAAAATTCCCGCCAACAATAATATACAATTTATCACTCTTCATAATAATCACTTAACATATATGTTAATTAACCTAAGTGTTAATAAACCCTTTGTTTTAAATTTTGTATTTTCTCCTATATTTTTCCAAATACTCTTTCCAATTATTCAAAATATCTTTTTTGTAGAATTGTATTGAAATTGAATTTATTTCACTAGGAAGACAATTTTTTCCCAGACTATTTAATTCTTCAAAATATTTGTGTACATGACAAACTCCGTGTTTTCCATCATACTTTATTACCTCATAAACCTTTTCTTTTTTGTAAAAAATAAGTAATAAACAAAAATCCACGGGCTTTTTTTGATTAACATCAAAGTTAATGTCTGATATCAAAAAACATTTTGGGCGAATTCCTAAAACCTTTTTTTTCGGCTTTGTAGAAATGATATATAAAGACATAAATAGAGGGTTGCCCCTCTATTTATTGTGATGTCTTTATGAATGATATATACAATGTTAAATTAAATAGTTTCTATCAATTGGTAGAACAGCTTTGTCAATTTGCTGGTGTGAAAAACACAAATCATTGGCATTCTAAAAAAATGTATGGCAATATCAAACTAACATATCTCGCTTGCAAAATGCAACAACTACAAGCATCTTACAGAAGATTTATAGAAATCATTGAACAAGATGGAACACAACACATGTTGTGTTTGAAATGCATCCCCCACTTCACAACTATACAAAAATTTGTGAAACGAACGCCCAAACATTTGTTTGAACAAATGGTAAGAGCTTGTCGCAAACTCTTAAAACTAAAAAATGTTGTTGGGGCAATTGATGGAACGGGAGTTTCAAACACGAATCCAAGCCACCATTATCTTAAACGTTGTAAAGAACAAAACAACGAAATAAGCGTGAAAAACTATACAAAAACCATATTTCTCGCAGACATAAATAACAACATTATTTTGGATGTTAGAACAACATCAAAACATGAACATGAAACAACGGCATTCAAACCCATGGTCAAACGTTTACAAAAGTGTTTGAAAACAGTGTTAGCAGACAAAGGTTATGACTCGATGTCAAACAGAAAAATATGTTGGAATAATGGAATTGATGTTCACATTCCATTTCGAAAATGGAGCGAATCAAGACATCAAGAGTTTGGAACACCATCTAAAAGAAAAATGGCTGAAAAAAAGTTTGACAAAACTGTTTATAACCAGCGTGCGTTGATTGAATCTGTAAATTCTGCGTTCAAACAAACCCTTGGTGGGTTTGTTAGGGCTCGCAGTGCGAGCCAACAACAAAAAAGTGTTGTGTTAAAAACAATAACTTATAACATTGAACACATACAAAGAAAAATAAGAATAATGTTATTCCTAGAATTCCAATAGGAATTCTACACCGCCTTTTTTTTCTTAAACTTTATTATGGTTAATTTATTCATTTAAAAAAGAATTTTTTTATTATTTTTAAATGCTTCTGGAGTTTCATGCCGGTGTTATATTTAAAAAAAGAAATAAATCCCAAGAACACTAATACAAATTATCCCTTGTATTAAAAGTATTGTTGTTGTCAATTGCCATTCTTTCATTGGTTTTAATTTTAATATTAAATGTGTTATTGAACCGCCTTTTGGATTGGCTGATAAAATTCCTTTTTTGTTTGGGATACCAAAACACTCTGACTTCATTTTGTGCTTTGCTTTTATCAAAAATTCTATGAAAAATAATGCGAATAATAATGCGCCTATTGTTTGCATGTTCCCAAGAATACTCATTACTGCTAAATTAGCGCCAACCATTAATGTTAAAGAATCTCCACCAAAAATCTTTGCCGGAAACCAATTGTATTTCAAGAAACCTATTAAAGCACCAATCATTGCTATTCCGAGTATCATTGATGTTGTTTGTCCAGTAATAAAAGCGATTATTGTTAATGTTCCTGTTAAAATAATTCCTTGCCCTGCTTCCAAACCATTGAAACCAGCGAGCATGTTGAAAGCATTGCTAGCACCAGTAATCGCAATAGGAATTATTATTAGGGAATAAAATATTCCAAAATCAGTTAAACCAATAAAAGGAACAAACATTGTTGTTTTACCAATACTAATAGCCATTAATGGTAGAGCAGCTAGTATTGGAAACAAAGCGTGTTGCCATTGTCTTATTCCTTTCTTCCAACCAATAATATCATCAATAAAACCAACAAAAACAATTATTGCTATAGTAGAAAAACCAGCTAACAAGAAATCTAATTTTAATTCAAAAGCATTTAGGTATGTTGCCAAAAAAATTGCGCTGAAAACACCTAAAGTAAAACCAATGAAAACTATTACTCCGCCTAACTCAGCAACATTAGGCTTGCTAAATTTGTTCATGTCTTTTCCTAAAAAGTCTTGAGCATGCATCCTCCTAATAAAAGAGGGCAACAAAAAAATTGTTAGAATAAAAGCAATTACCATTGGAACAAAATGAAACATGATATAATTAAGCTATTTTTAATTTATAAATATTGTTTTTAGAATATTTTAAACTAATTAATTATTTACTAATTTTTTTTGAGTTTAACTATTAATTTGTAATTGTTTTTTTTGTATTAATTTGCTTTTAATTTAAGTTAATTTTTTTCTAACTATTTTTTATCAAAATTATTTAACTCTGAATATTTTCATTCCATTGTAAGCAAAAACTTCTTCGTAAAATTGTTTTGTTTCCTCTGAATTAAAATAAACTTTTGCTAGATTAGTATTATTATAAGTTGGTCCCAAAATAATTAACTCGTTTCTATCAGCGTAATAATATACTGGTGTTTGCCCATTATAAAAATCGCTTGGAGTATTCTTCCAATTAGGATTCATTGCATTGAATTGTTCTATTGGAACCAAATTTCCTTGGCAATTCATTCCTTGTTCTGTTTTATAACAACTAATTATTCTTGAATCAAAATCATAGTATTTTCTACCAAGCTCAGAATCAACTTTCTCGTGAAAATAGAATTCAAATGTTGGGCCAGAATTAAAACTACTTGAAGTCAAAAAAATATAATCTGCTCCAATATCTTCTTTTGCTATTTGATAACCTCTATTAACATCATTAGTAATGTTGAATTCAGCATAAGCCCTGTTACCAAAACCAGATTCATTCCTATTATCAACAGAGAATTTTCTTTCAGTTACAAATGCTAGTTGGTGTCCGTCACCCCACCAATTAAAAAATTTCGCGTTCTCATCAGTATTCTCTTTAATCCAATCCATTGTTTCAATCCAATAAGGACTAGAATTTGCGAATGGGGAAAATTGTGTTAGATACATGTCAGAACCACTCAATCCAATAACAAGTAAGAAACCAAAAACAATCATTATTGTTTTTCCTTCTATACCTTTTAGATCGTATTTTTTTAGTAACTCAAATATTATGTAACAAGTTATTGCTGCTCCTGCAACCAAACCCAAACCAAAAAAGAAAGTGAATTTTAATTTGTACCAAGCCATGAAAAAAGTTATTATCGTCCAAAACCATAATAGTATTTGTGTGTGCGAATCATCTTTTTTGAAAAAGTAGAGTGTTATTGGAAACAAAAATATTGCTATTATTGGGAAAATTATTAGAGAATTATATTTTATTGAGAAAGAAGAGTTTCCTAAGCTCTCTTCTCCAACCATTGAACCGATTCCTTGTCTACCTGTTCCTGAATAAAAAAAATCTGGTTCAACGAAAAAAACCATTAGCATTGCTATTAAACCCAAATAAAGAATTGCTATTGCTATAATAGGGGCTAATTGTTTAATATCTTTTTTTGAATTATATAAAAAGAAACAAAATCCAACAAAAGCAATTATTATAATTGATATTATTAATAAAACAAGTTCAACATTTAACCTTGAAACCTGTGCAATGCTACCAGCTAACGACAAAAACCATACACTAGTATAACCAGTTGAAAAAAAACTATATGTTGTTGAAACCAAAGTGTATACTCCAAGAGAAACAATTATTTTTACTAAAAAATTAAATGGTTCTGACTTAATAATTTTTTCTTTTGTTTTAGTATTATTACCACTAATATACAATAACATCACTATCGCAGAAGGAATTAATATTAATGGTATCAAAACATTTGCTCTCCAAGTAATCGCCATTAAACCAAAAAATATTCCGGCTAAACCAGAATTAATCAATTCTTTTTTATCCAATGACTTTGTTTTTATTGCTCTTATTAGAAAAACAAATCCTATTACCATCCAAACAAAACCCAACGAATCATTTCCTTCGGCACCAGCCATTGTTCTGTAAGCAAAAGCAGGGGTTATTGCTGCGAGGAAAGCTGTTATTAAACCAACTTTTTTACTATTAAAAATTTCTTTTGCCAAGAAATACATGCTCACACTTATTATTGCTCCAAATAATATTGGTGCTATTTGAACTGCTAGGGCAACAAGTTCCTTATTATAAAAGCCGAGTGATAAAACAAAGTAAAAGAATGACATTATGTAATGTTGTAATTCAATTGTTGTGTGAGGAACTCCTCCTTCAACAAAATAATATACATTAGGATCAATCTCATTAACATAACCTTGTGTTACTAACTCTTGTGTTATTCTCGCGTGATAATAAGCATCTGGTTCAAACAAATAGTTTCCTTCAAACCTAACAATATTACTCCTAATTGACATTGCTAAAAAGAATATTATTATTAAAGCGAAGATTATTTTTCGGTTAACCCAAATTTTCTTTTTGATTTCTTCAACACTCATATTATCACAAGATACATATTTCAATTACACAACTATTAAAAATACTAATTACTCAACTTAAAAACAAAAAAACTATTTTTTGTTTTCTTAATAAATTTTTTTTGACAATTGCCTTTAATAATTATTTTTTTATTATTCAGCTTGCTTTCAATGAAATAAATTTATTCTTCTATTTTAATGCATTGTACTGGGCAAGCATTTGCTGCGTCCTTACTATTACCAGCATTTTCAACGCTTTTCTCATAAATACCATTTTTTAGTTCAGCGTTTTTTAGTATTGCTTTGTCACCAGTCATCTCCCAATTCTCTGGGTCAATTGCTGCACAAGCACCACAACCAATACACTCATCATGTTTTTGAATTATTTTAACCATTGTTATCACCCAAAAAAGAAGGATTGTTTTGTTTAAAAATATAACCATTGCAAAAAAATTTTCAAAAAATAAAAAACTATTAACTTGCAAACAAAAAAAGATTATTAATTTGAAAACAAAAAAAGATTATTAATTTAAAACAACAAATTAGAACTTTTTTTGTAGTTTTGAAATTATATTTTTTTGGTTAATATTTATTTTGTTAATTAGCGTCTATTTTTCGTGTTCTATTTCTTTTGCAAGCATTGTTCCTAAAAAATAATTCCATAACGCATTCAATGTTATGATTATTGGTTGTAAAAGGTTTTCTTTTCCATTAGTATTCAAAATTATTGTTGCTGGATTCAAAACAAAGTTGATGAATTCTTGCAAAATCATTGTTGGGATAACAGGCATGATTAAATAAACATATAATTGTGCTATAAAAAAAACTAGGAAAAACCATTTTATTTTCTTCCAACTTGGTTCAAAAAATTTTTTGAAATTCATTTTCTTCACTCAAATTATAATACTCTTTTCTTTTATTAAATACTTGTTTTTTAATCAACATTCACAAAACAACCAACACTTCCCCTCATTGTTAAATTCGCTTTAATTCCTTTAGGAGTCACAAATACTTTTACACCATTTTTTCTTAGTAATTCAATCGTTTGTTTTGCTTGAGAATTTATTATTACTTCTCCTTTGCCTAATTGTAACAAATTTGCTGGATAAAAATATTTTTCTTTTTCAGGAACAATTATTATTTTAAAACCAATTTGGTTTGAAATGCTTCTAATACTTTTCTCATTTGATTTCAAATAATCAGGGTCAACCAACATTAATTTTTTTTCAGGAATAGAATTTATGAATGTGTCTAAGTGATCAAATTTTTCTCGCTTCAAACTTGCTTTTCCTTTTTGCCCGTACGGGCTAAACCAATGACCGGGTAATTCAAACACATTGTACCCTCGTCTTCTTAGCATTTCAAATTCTTCTCTAATTAATTGCGGGGTTTGTCTTGTAAAAGTTTCTTTTAAAGAATTTGATATAATAAGTGTTGGTTTTCCATTTATTTTTCCTAAATTAATTACTCGCCCACCCTCACCAAAGTATCTTTGTAATTCTGGTTTTACTCTTGCCCCCAAATCAATTGAAAAATCCTTGTTATAAAATCTTTTATCTAATCTGGTAAAAGCATCTCTTTGCCAATTGTTTTCAAAAGGACTATTTTTATTTATCCTTAATACTCTAACAGTTCTACCAAGTTTGTTTGCTTCTTGAACAAAAAGATTTGTATTACTAGCTTCTTTTGGAACAACAACTATAACTTTTTTCCCCATTGAAGCTAATTGTTTTATTACATGTAATCTTTCTTTATTTGCGATTTGAATAATTCTTCTTCTTTTCTGAGAAGCATTTTTTATGAAAGAAGTTACAAAAGTTTTTTTGCGTGGTCTCATAAGTAAGTATAGTTTGCTTTAAAATAAAAATTGTTGTTTTTTAATACAAAAAAGTTTTTTACAAAAAGTGAGGCAGCGTTCGACAGGTTCCACTACAGAGAGCAGTACCAAAGTCACTCCCAGCGAGACTTAACTTCCGGGTTCGGAATGGGTCCGGGTGTTTCCCTCGCGGCATGACCGCCTCATAATTATTCCGTGTGTGAGTATTTAAAAAGGTTTCTTTTTCAAAAAAATCCTCTAATTTTTCATTCAATTTTATTATTAAAAAATAGTTTTTGGCCTATTATAGGCCAAAATAAAAAATTTACTTCTTTTTAACTTTTTTTTGTTTTACTTCTTTTTTTGCACTTGTTTTTGCTATAACCATTGCTTCAACAATTTTTAACCCTTTTTTTAGGTGTGCTTCTTTTTTTGCTCCAGCACAAATCATTTTACCATTCTTGAATAACAAAAAAGTTAATTTTGGTTCGTCTAATCTTAGTATTGCTCCTGGGAATTGTTCTGGTTCGTATTCAACATTATCTAAGTTCATTGCTACTTCAAATAAATCAAGATTCATGTCTAATGAAGCTGTTGCAACAAAATTAACTATTTCAAATTCAACATTTCGTTTTACTTTTACATCTGGTTGAACATCGTGAATCATTTTGTTTGCTTTTCTTATTCCTTGTTCTATTTGTTTCTCGCTACTTGCTCCTGAACAAATGATTTTCCCATTCTTGAACAAAAGCATTGATACTTTTGGTTCCTTTATTTTTAGTATTGCTCCTGGGAATTGTTCTGGCTCGTACTCAATATTTGGAATACCAACCGCAAGAGAATAAAGATCAAGCATTTGGTCAATAGAAGCAGCTGCTACCATGTTAACAACATTATATTTCAAACTAACACCCCACTAAAACCTTTTTTACAGGTTTTTTAAAACAAAAAACTATTTTGGTTTTTTGTCTGGCTAAAAGCGTCGCTTTTAAACCTAATATAAAAACAATACGCAAGGTTTAAAAACAAGCTTTTAAAGGATTTTTTTTAATCTAAAAAAGGATTAATGATTAAATAATTTTTTTTGAATTATTATTTATTATTGTTTGATTGTGTTGTTCTTTAGTTTGGTTGTGTTGTTGTTTGATTGTGTTGTT
>CAZUCF010000005.1:0-61589 GCA_964619405.1 uncultured archaeon
AAAAACACTAAAAAAAACAAAAAATAACCAAATCAACTACTTTTGTCCCAAAACCTTTGTTATGGATATTCTTTTATATTTCAAAAACTTATTTATAATATAATTATATTGTAATTAATTATAATTATCATAATTAATTGTGGTTTTTGTGATTGGTTTTGTGATTATTTTGTTTGGTGCTTTTAATGGTTTTAAGAAATTCTTGTAAGAGTTCTATTGCTCAAGGTACTATTGAGTACTTGACCATTATGGGCGTGGTTATTGTTATTAGTTTAGTTGTGGTAGTTTTAGCTTCTAATGTTTTTAGTGGGAATGATGTTGTTTTGGATGCTAGTCAAGATATTTCTTTACAGTTAAAAGAAATTGCTATTCTTGATGTTTTGTTGTCTCCTGATGGGAATTATATTGTTAGTTTGCAATCTAATTTAGTTGAGAATGTTACTATTACAAGAATTAGTTTTGATGATGCTTTTGAGGATTTTGTTAGTAACAATGTTTTAATGCTTAGAAGCAAAAAGATTTTTTTGGTTAGTATTCCTGATTTGAGGAGGCCTGATCGTTGTGTTAATGGTTCGCTTTTAACTAAAACGATTACTATTAGTTATACTACTTCTCATGGTTTGGCTAAAACCCAATCTTTTTCTGGTTTGAGGGTTCCTTGTCAAGAATATGGTTTTAATGATGATATTGTTGCTTTGAGTGATTGTGAGGTTGGCGAGTTCAAGCTTGGTAATGAGTGTGTTGTTTGTGCAAATAATGTTGAAGGGTTGTTTGCTTATGGTTCTGGAACAAGTAGTGATCCTTATTTGATTTGTAGTTGGGAACAATTAAATAATGTTAGGGAAAAATTGAGTAGTAGTTTTTTACTTGTTAATGATTTGGATTCAAGTAGTACTGGTTATGCGGATTTTGCTTCAGACACTGCTAATAATGGTGTGGGCTGGTTATCAATTGGGAATGAATTAAATCCTTTTGTCGGGATTTTTAATGGTGGTGATTATTCTATAAGTGATTTGTATATTGATAGTTCGGGCACATCTGCTGGTTTGTTTGGTTTTACTAATTCTGCTATTTTATCTAATGTGAATTTATTGGATGTGACTGCTGTTGAACAATCAGCAAATTATACTGGTGGTTTGATTGGTTATTCTATAAGCACAGTAATTAGTGATTCTTCTGTTTCGGGTAGTGTGGCTGGTGGGGCTTATGTTGGTGGTTTGGTTGGTTTGGCGGAGGATAATAATATTAAAAATTCTTATAATTTAGCATCAATTTCTTCTGGTGCTGATGCTGGTGGTTTGATTGGTTCTGATAATTCTAGTGTTTCAACAAGTATTACTAGTTCGTATAATACTGGTGTTGTTGATGGTTTTAGTAATGCTGGTGGTTTGGTTGGTTATAGTTCAAGTTCAATAAGTGTTTCTAGTTCGTATAATACTGGTGCAATTTCAAGTGATTCTCTAGCGGGGGGTATTGCTGGTTATTTTGGAGCAAATAGTTTAATTGAGGGTTCTTATAATTCGGGAACAATAAGTGGTTTTGAGTATTCTGGTGGTATTGTTGGTAATGGTTTAGGTGACATAAATAATTCAAAAAATTCAGGGGTTATTTTGAATAGTGATGTAGGTGGTTATGCTGGGGGTATTGCTGGTAATTTTAATGGTACAATTTCTGATTCTTATAATGCTGGTAGTGTGACTTCAACTTATAATTATGCTGGTGGGATTGTTGGGCAAAGTTCTAATTCAATTTCTTTGAGTAATTCTTATAATCGTGGTGCGATAATTGGCGGGGTTAATAATTTTGAACATTGTGATATGTTGGATTGGAGTTATTGCAATAATTTTTCTGGTAGTCCTGATGATTGTTATGGTGCTAGTTGTGAGTGGTATGAAGATATTTGGATGGGTTGGTGTGTTGGAGGAGGAGAGTGTGATCCAATTTGGGACCCAGGGGAGTGTGCTGCTAATCCTAATTGTTATTGGGAAACTTTTGGTATATGTGAGACTGCTTGTTGGAATTATGATTATGATGAGTGTAATGATAATTCAGTACAATGTTATCCTGTTGGTGATGTTTATGGTGGTGCTGGGGGTATTGCTGGTTTATTAAATACTGGTAATGTTAATTATTCTTTTAATACTGGTGCTGTTAGTGGTGGGGCTTTTTTAGGCGGGATTGTTGGTGGTGAATTAAGCATGTGGTCAATTTCTAATTCTTATTGGGAGTCTAATTTGAGTGGGCAATCAGATTGTTATACTGGGGGCAATGTTGGGTGTTCTTCTACTTCTAGTGGTGCTTCTGATTATTATTCTTCTAGTAATCCTCCTTTGAGTTCTTGGGATTGGGGTGTTGGTGGTGATTGGTTAGAGGTTGGTTCTTCTTATCCTATGCTTACTTGGGAAGGAGTGAGTACTCCAATAGTTTCTTTGTCTTCTCCAGCAAGCAATGCTTATTTATTACCTAATGAAATAATTTTTAGTTATACTGTTTCAAGTGCTTTTTATGACATTAATTATTGCAAGTTTTATGTTGATAGTAGATTAATTGAAACTGATAATTCTATTTCACAGGGAGCAAATTCTTTTACTTATAGTTTTTTAGAGCATACTCCTGAAGAAGGCGTTTATTATTGGGATGTTATTTGCACTGATAGTTCTGGTGTTTCTTCGAGTAGTGTTGAACAAACTTTTAATGTGTTTTTTGTTGAGCCATCAATTAGTTTGTCAACACCCGATGATGAAATATATTTGCCTAGTGTAATTGATTTTGTTTTTACTCCGTCTTTTACTTATCCTATTACTAGTTGTGATTTATTATTAAACGATGTTGTTGTTGATTCTGATGATAGCATTGATAATAATTCTTCAAACACTTTTTCTGTAACAGTTAATGATGTTAACGAGTATTCTTGGAGTGTGAGTTGTACTGCTTTTAATAATGAGGTTGAAAATAGCAGTAGTCTTGATTTTAATGTTGTTTCTGTTTGTCCGAGTGATTTGGTTGAGTATAATGGTATGTGTGTTGAGTGTGTTGAGGATTCTGGGGGATTGTATTTTGGTGGTACTGGTACTGCTGTGAATCCTTATTTGATTTGTAGTTGGAATCAATTAGCTAATATTAATAGTAATTGTTCAAAGAATTTTAAGTTGTTAAGAAACTTATCTGATGCTGATGATGATTATGTAACTTACGCTTCCCCCACAGCAAACGATGGAAAAGGTTGGCAGGCTTTGTGTAACAATGCTTGGGGTTTAGATGGTTATTTTAATGGTAACAATCACACAATAAGTGATTTACATTCAATTGGTAATTCTTATGGTTGTTTATTTAAACAGATTGATGGGAATGTTTCAAATTTAGGGATGATAGATGTTAATATCAGCGGAGCGACTCGCGGTGGAGGAATTTCTTGTAGCACTTATGCTTATTTATCTAATGTTTATGTTACTGGAAGTGTAAGTGGAAGTGATGTTGGAGGATTAGCTAGTTATATTGGTGGTAGTCGACCAACGGGTATTGAAAATTCGTATAACCTAGCAACTATTAGTGGGAGTAGTGAAGTTGGTGGTTTAAGTGGTTCTAGTGAGGGGGGGTCTAGGTATCCAAAAAAAATAATTAATTCTTATAATAGTGGAATTATAACATCGACTGATTATGCGGGTGGTTTAATAGGGCATGGTGAGTATGTACAAATATTTAATTCATTTAATGATGGATCGGTTTTTGGAGAAAGAATAGTTGGGGGTTTAATTGGTCTAAATGATGGTGGAAAAATATATAATTCATATAATTTAGGTTACGTAACAGGAAATTCAGATCATGTAGGTGGTTTAACGGGGTATGATAGATATGCTTTTGTTATAGAAAATAGTTATAATGTTGGAGATGTTGATGGGGGGAGTAATACTGGTGGATTAATAGGGTTTTTTACTTTTGCTAATGTGGGTAATTATGTGAAAAATTCTTTTTCAACGGGGCTTGTTACTGGAGATGTTAATGTTGGAGGATTAATTGGTTGGAGAAGAGACGATTTTGTTAATAATCGTTTTATTGTTGCAGATAATCTTTATTGGGATACTATTTTATCGGGGCAGGATCATTGTAATGATACTAATGAACAAGGATGTGTTTCTACTAGTACAGGAAATGCTTCTTATTATTATTCTTCTGCTAATGCTCCTTTGAGTTCTTGGACTTGGGGAGAAGATGGTAATTGGACAGCAAGAGACAATAATTATCCTATTCTAACTTGGCAGGTAGAAGACAGTTAATAATTTAGTTCAAATAATAGTGGTTAGAAAATAAGCATTAATTTAAATAAAAAATTACCTTTAGTTTAGTTATTTGTTTTTTTTAATTATTAAATAAGTTTAATTTTTTATTTTAATTTGAAATAATTATTTTTTTGTTTTTTATAAAAATGTATTGTTTTTTATTGATATTTTTTAATCAACCCAAAAGAAATCTCCAACGTTTACGTTGGAGTTTGAGATTTCTTTTCCGTTGACGGAAAAGTGAATACTTCTGCTGTAAACCAGCAGAAGCCACACCCTTTAGGGTGTGGTAATTCACAATTTGTATTTTAAGTATTGTTTTTTTGTAAATTTGTTTTGATTAAAAAAGTTTTTTCCCAATCGCAATGTTTATTTATGTCTTTTACTTATTATTCTAATGGATAAATTTTTTTCTAGTAACAGAAAAGCTTTTTTGTTTGTTCTTGAAGAATTCTTCCTAATTTTTTTAATAATTCTACAAGCTTTTTTCTTATTAGGAATTGAGAGGAATGGCTTGAACTTATTTTTTTTTACTAAGCCTATTCTCCCACAAAACGTTTTATGGTTTGCTTCAACAATCCTTTTTTTCCTAACATTATACTTTGGTATTTCTATTAGAGACAAGAAGGTTGTTGCTGTTCACAAAGAATTCTCTAAATTATTATTGGGTACAACAAAACAAAAATTTTTTGGTTTAGAAAAAGAAGTTATTGTTTTATTGTTTTTTGAATTTGTTTTTGCTATTATTATTGCTTTTGCAATTTTTTTTTATCTTGACCCCGAAATGAGTTTTCCTTTTCTTGAGAAAGTTAAATGGCCTTTTAATTTAATAGCGTTCCTTGCTTTCATTGGTTTTGGTTTGTATGTTTTTTCTTTGACAAAAACTTTTAGGCAATCAGTTTATGGGCCTTCATTATTAAAGAAAAAAATTCTTCCTGCTGAGCGATTATTTCCCATGCGGAGGATAACTAATAAGAAGACTGGTACGATTAGGTTTCATAGCAAAAAATCTTTGAAAAAAAAATAATTTTTTTTGAATTCAATATTATTCAATATTTTTTGTTTTTGATTTTAGTATTATTTAAGTATTTTTTTAAGTTTATTATTTATTTTTTTTGTTTATTGTTTATTTTTTTTGTTTTTGAATTCAATATTTTTTTTTGGTTTTTTTATTTTCCATTGTTTTGTTTGTTTTTCATTGGTATGTTTATTAACTTGTTTTGTTATTATTTTTATCATGGCTTTGGAAAGAAGTGTTTCTCTTTGGCAAGCAGTTTTTTATGGGCTTGGCGTTATTCTTGGTGCTGGGATTTATACTTTAATTGGTTCTGCTGCTGGAATAATTGGTAATTTTTTGTGGCTCGCTTTTATTATTGCTTCTTTTATTGCTGGTTTAACAGCTTTTTCTTATGCTGAGCTAAGTTCTTATTTTCCAAGGGTTGCTGCTGAATCAGTTTATGTTGGAAAAGCTTTTGGGAAAGAATTCTTATCTTTTTTCATTGGTTTTGTTGTTCTTGTAACAATTCTTTTCTCAATTTCAACTGTTGCTTGGGGTTTCACTTCTTATTTCAAATTATTTTCTTCTTTTCCAGCTATTTTTGTTGCGATAGCATTAATTATTTTTTGTTCTATAATAAATTTTCTTGGGATACAAGAGAGTGTTAAATTAAATTATATTTTAACATTTATTGGGGGCAGTGGTTTAATATTAATAATAATTTTTGGATTGCCTTTTGTTGGTTCAACTAATTTGTTAGAGTTTGTGCCAACTACTTCTGGAATTGGTTTGTTCTCTGCCTTGTTTTCTAGTGTTGCCCTAATATTTTTTGCTTACATTGGTTTTGAGGGTATAGCAAATATTTCGGAAGAAGTTAATTCTGCGAGGACCACTGTTCCTAAAGCAATTGTTTTGTCATTATTAATTGCAACAATATTATATGTTTTGATTGCAATTGTTTCTGTTAGTGTGGTTTCCCCAATCGAACTCGCTAATGCTACTAATCCTGAAAATCTTTTGAGTGCTGGCCCCCTAGCATTAGTTGCTGAGAAAGCGATTATGCCTGGTTTTGGTGTGTGGTTGAGTTTTGCAGCGCTTTTTGCAACAGCGAGTACAGTACTGCTCTTACTTGTTGTTTCAAGCAGATTAGTTTATGGTTTATCAAATTTGGGTTTTTTACCATCATTTTTTTCAAGAACGCACTCTAAAACAAAAACACCTGTTTATGCTATTATTCTGGCTGGTGTAGCCACAATATTATTTTTGTTTATAGGAAACATAGATGTTCTTGGAAACCTAACAACAATGGGTACTTTTTTGATGTTTTTCGCAGTAAACGCTTCTTTAATAGCTATTCGCTTTAAAGAAAACCCAAAGAAATTAAACTTCATTTCCCCAATAAATATTGGAAAATGGCCTGTCCTAGCAATTCTTGGAACAATTTTTTGCTTTTTCATGTTTCTTACCCAATACTGGCAACCAATAAACATTTTCTCAATTAACTTGCCTTTATTTGTTTTAGGAATGCTAACTTTTGCAATATCAATACCATTATTTATAATATTTAAAAAAGAAAAAAGTTTTATTGCAAATAACAAGACAAAGCGTTGGCCAAAATAAAAAGATTTATTTTATTTGATTAGAAAATGTACCCTTTATTTTTTTGGTTATTTTTTTTATCTCCAATTAACTTTTATTTGATCTGTTCTTTGCTTTGGTTTTATTTCTGATTGATTAATACTTGTCTTGTTTTTTGATTTATACATTATTATTCCAAGCCAAGCAATCATTATTGCGTTGTCAACCATCACATTGTTTGGTGGAATAAATAATTTTGCGTTTCTTTCTTCACACATTTTTCCAACCATTTCTTGTAATGCTTTTGAACAACCTACTCCTCCTCCTAAAATAACTTGTTTTTTTTCTGTGTGTGCTAGTGCTCTTTCAGTTACTTCTGTTAGCATTGCGAAAGCGTTGTGCAAAGTAGAATAAACTAAGTCATTTACTTTTTTTTCCTTGTTAATAATTTTTTCAGTCTTCATTATTTCATTATATTTTTGTGTTGATGATGTTAGCAAGCCAGAGAAAGCCAAGTCCATTCCTTTTACAGTGTAAGGTAATTCAATCAAGTTTTTTCCATTAAAATAGGTTTGGTCTAGTATTGGTCCTGCTGGAAAACCCAAACCAATTTTTCTTCCAAAAGAATCTAAAAAATTTCCTATTCCAAGGTCAAGTGTTTCACCAAAAACACGGTAATAATTATTCTCAAAACAAATTATTTGTGTGTTAGCTCCAGAAGCATATAATAAAACAGGGTCATTAGCATTACACAATTTCCTGCCTATTTCTATGTGCGCGATGCAATGGTTTACTCCAACCAAAGGAATGTTATGTAGCAATGATAATTGTCTTGCGAGTATTGCTCCAACCCTTAAAGAATTGCCTATCCCTGGGCCTTGCGCGAAAGCAATTAAATCAATTTCATTAATTTTTTTCCCTGATTTTTCTAATGCTTTTTTTAATAATTCTGGTGCTAATTTGTAATGGTGTTCTGTTAGTTCTCTTGGTATTAGGCCACCTTGTTTTGTTGTGAACATTTTTTTTTCTTCTACTAAAATATTGCATTTTTCATCAACTATTGCTATGGCTATAGTGTGAGCGGTTGATTCAATTCCTAAACAAAGCATGGTTTCACCTAAATTAAATATAGTATTATTGCTAAACAATTATACAATAAGTGCCCAAAATAATTTTGTATTATTGAATTATTCTTTTTGAACCAGTAAGCAAGTATTAATCCTAAAAAGAATACTCCGATTGTTTGTGTTAAAGATTCATAACCTAAATGAAAAATAGTGAAAACTATTGTTGATAAAATTATTCCCATTTTTTTTACAAGAAATGCTCTGAAAAAAAATTCTTCTGCAAAAACAGTTATTATTATTGTTGTAATAAAAAATATTGCGTTTGAGTAAAAACCATTTTTTACAAAAGCATTAACATTTTCCATATCAATAATTGGAATGCTAAAAAAGTATTCTAAAAACATTATTGTTGTTGTTATTAAAAAGAAGCCAATTATTAATGCAAGAAAAAGTTTTATTGAACCAATAGATTCTATTCTAAATGATTTTCTTGTTGGTAAAAGTTCTTTTTTTATTTCATCCCAACTAATAACTTTTATTACTCTATAATAAAATAGTGGAATAATAAAAAATAGTAACAAGAAAATTATTGAAATCATGATATATTAATTAGTAATTAAATTAAAAAAGGATTTTTTATTGTTTTTTTACTTTTTTTCTGTGTAACCGCATTTTCCACAAGAATATCTGTCTTTGTGTTCTGCCATGAATATTCCTGGACCACATTTCAAACAAAACTTTCCTTTTCTTTTTAACTCATTTCCTTCAATAGAATATTTTTTTGATTTTTTTGTTTTTGCTTTTTGTTTTTTTTCAGCCATAATTATCACTATTCTTTATTCTCTTCTTTTGATTCAATTTTTTTTGTTGTATTTCTTTTTATAATATATTTTTTTTCATTTTTTTGTAAATCTTTTTCAGTATCATATGCTCTTGCATGAATTATATTTTTTATTTTTCCAAATTCGCTTGCTATTTTTATTATAACAATTTTTTCTTCTGGAGTATTAATTTTTGCTGATAAGTGTTTTCTTATTTCTTCTTTTGAGGGTATTTTTTTTTCTTCAATTTCTGCTATTATATCATACCTATTCAATAATTCGTTTTTATCATTCTTTATAATTGTTAGTTGCATTTCATCACCTACTTAATCTTAAAGCGTATTTTCCTGTTCTTGTTATGCCCATTTTTTTTGCTATTTCAGAACTCTCAGAATTTATTATTACTACGTATCCTCTCCAAAATGTTGTGAAATTAGTTCCATCGCAATTAGGGCATTTTTCGCCTTCTTCAATCAAGAATCTACAATCCCTACAAGCTTTTTCTTTAATCATTTTTTTCACTCTTTAACAATAATTATTTATTATTTCTTTTGTTTTTTATCAGAATCTTTTTTTGGTTTAACTTCTTCTTTTTGTTTTTTTACTTTCTCGTTTTTTTTGTCTTGTTTTGCATCAATTGTTGCCCACTCTGTTTTTCCTAATCCTGGTTGTCTCATAGTCAAACCAATCTTTGAATTTGATGTGTCATCTTTCATTGATATAGTAACTATTTTTGCTAGGACATCGTCTTCAGGAATTATTTTTTTGTCAGTTTTTTTTCCAATAAAACCGGGTAATTTTGCATCATAATTAATAAAATCATCCATTATTTGGCTAACGTGTATTAGTCCTTCTATTGGGCCTACTCTTACAAATGCTCCAAATTCAGTTGCTTCTGTTATTGTTCCTCTTACTATTTCATGTAATACTGGTTTGTATGATAGCATTTCTATTTCTGCTTCATAGTATGCTGAACCGTCTCCTGGAATAATGTGTCCTTCTCCGACATTATTTATACTTGTAATAGCTACTATTACTCCAATATTTGATTCAATTCTTCCTTCGTAATCTTCTTTACAAACCTCTAAAATTGATTCTTTTATTTTTGTTCCAAGTTTTTTTGGTGGAACCCTTATCTTATCTCTTATCTTGGTTTTATAGAACATTTAACTCACCATTAAATTAAAATTAATATAGCTTTTCTAAAAATAACTTTCATAGATTAAATTTATAAACCCAATTAATCGTTTATTTCTTCGGTTTCTACAAAAGTTAATTTTCGTATAAAAATTGTTTTTCCCCCATTTTTTTTTATTTTTTGTCTTAATTCTTTGTCATTTGTTGCTATTATAAATTCATTGCTTTTTTCAAGCATTTCTTTGTCAACATTATTTGTTTTTGATTCTAACACAATAATATTTTCTAATTTCAATATTTTTTTTATTATCTCAAATTCTTTTTTTATTTTCTTGTTTTTTGACAGGCCTTCTAACTCGTTAATTACTCCTTCGGTAGTATAAAATTCTGCACTAATTTTTCTTTTTAATTCTTCTATTCCATGGATCTTGTATCTTATCATAGTTAAGAAAAAATTAGTGTCAATCATTATTTTATATGACTTCTCCATAAGCAATTAACCTCCATTGACTATTGATATTTTTGCTTATAGCAATTTTTTCATTTTTTTCAATTATTTCAGGATTTTTCAAATTAATTTCAACTTCATCTTTTTTTATTGATGTTACAAAACCGATTCCAGTGTTAGTTCCAATTGTTAGAACTAATGGTTCATTCATTTTTAATTCCATGCTTTTTTGTTCAACATTAATCATTCTTTCAAACAAATTAACTTTTACTTTCATTTTGTTTGTTGGTTCGGGTAAAGAATCTTTTTTCGCAATTATTTTTCCTCTTAATTGATCATTTTGTGCTATGCTCGGATCCAAATTAGTTCCAATTGCGATTAGGCCGCCGGGGTGGGCTTCGCTAATTAGTCCTTTGTTTGTTGATATTGACAAAACTTTTATTCTTGTTTTACCATCTAACCCTGGAAAAATTTCAACTTCGTCTCCAATTTTTATTATTCCTTGTGAAATACTTCCACCGAGAACAGCTCCCTTTATTTTTTGTATTTCTGTTCCTGGTTTGTTTATATCAAAGCTTCTTGCAATAAACATTTTTAATGGTTTTTTCAAATCATGTTTTAATGTGGGGATAGTTGTTTCTATTGCTTCTTTTAGCAAGTCAATGTTTGCTCCGAAATTTGCTGATGTTGGTATGATTGGTGCTTTTTCAAAACCGTATTCTTTCAAAAACTTTTTTATTTTTTCATAATTTTCTATTACTTTTTCTTTTGGTATTAAATCAATTTTGTTTTGTGCTACAACAATATTTTTTACTCCAGCAAATCTTAATGCCATTAAATGTTCTATTGTTCTTGGTTGTGGGCATTCTTCGTTTGATGCAACAACTAGTACTGCTCCATTCATTAGAGCTGCCCCGCTTAACATTGTTGTCATTAGTGTTTCGTGCCCGGGCGCGTCAACAAAACTTACTGTTCTTTGTCCAATTATTTTTCCTTCTTCTTTTTGATTACTATAAATTATTCCTTTTTTTGTTTCTATTTTGTAGAATGTTGTGTCAGCGTAACCTAATCTTATTGATATTCCTCTTTTTAGTTCTTCGCTATGCGTATCAGTCCATGTTCCTGTCAAGGCTTTTGTTAGCGATGTTTTGCCATGGTCAACGTGTCCAATCATCCCAATATTTATTTCTGATTGTGCAACCTCGCTTTTTGGTGTTTTAACAATCTTTTTTGTAATAATCTTTTTTTTTGTTTCCTTCATTTTATCATCTCTTAAAAATAAAAGGAGTTAATTATTATAACTCCTTCTAATTGAATTTTTTAATGTCTACCTTTTTTTGTTGGTGCGTCTCCAAGAGCATCTGTTCCTGCAAGTTCTTTGCTTTGTTTTAATGCTTTTTCTTTTGCACTTACTTGTTCTTCTTCACTTGTTTTTTCTTTTACAAATATTTCTTCTATTTTTTTTGTTCCTTCTTTAGTTATTTTTAGGTTTACTTGTGATATTTCTTTGCTTATTGTGTTTCCTCTTACAGAAACCCTTTTTCTCTCACCTTTTCTTTTTGATTTGGTTTTAAAGCCCAGCCCTTTAGCAGTAAGAATTTTTTTTCTTGCAATTCCTTGTACTGAATTATTCATTGGGAAGCCTTGTTTATCACTTCCTCCTGTTATTACTGCTTCAAAGCCAGTCAAACCTATGCTATCCAATTTAACCGTTTCACCTATTTTCTTGTTTGTGAATTGGTCTTCATCAGTGCTTGTACTATAAGCCTTTCCAGACTTTGTGCTTATTACGAACTTCATTTTAAATCCTCCTAAACATAATTTTTTAAAATTATTATCTTTGTTTTTTTTCTAAATTTTTTATTCATTTTTTGTTATTTATTTTTTTTAATTTTTTTTTATTTGTTTAACTTTTTATTCATTTTTTTATTTGTTTTTTTATTGTTTATTAATTTTTTATTTGTTTTATTATTTCTCATTTTTTGTTTTTATTTCTTCTAACAATTTTCTTTCTTCTTCACTGAATTCATCAATGTATTTGTTTAATTCACAATATTGTTTTGTTGGTATGCAAGTATACAATTTTTCTCCTTCAAAAAGATTTTTTCCAACATTGCCATCGTCTATTGCTATTGCTACTTCATCACCTTTTTTTGCTTCCTTTACTTTTTCGCCCTCGCTTTGTATTCCAGTTAGTTTTCCAATTATTTCTCCTTGTTCGTTTATTATTTTCCAGCCTTCTTTTAATTTTCCTTCTTCTATTCGCACTCCAATAATTGCTGGTTTGTTGTTTCTAAAAACTTTTCCTTTTAGGAATTGTATTTTTGCTGGTAGTACGAGACAAGAAAAACTTTGTTCTTTCTGAATTTTTTTGTTTTTTTCAACCCATTCAAAATAATTTTCTATTATCTTGTAAATTACTTTGTCATTAAAAATGGTTATTTCTCTTAGATTTGCTTCTTTTTCAGCATCCCTATCAATATTAACATTGAACCCTATTACTACTCCTAAGTATGTGTCCTCGCAAGCTATTGATGCTGCTTCCATAATGTCTTTTCTATTTATGTTTCCTATTTCAGCTTTTTTCACGCTAATATTTTCTTTTTTAAATAATTCTACTATTGCTTCAAGTGAACCAATTGCGTCTGCTTTTATTATTAGGCCTTTGCCGTCTGTTTTAAAAAAACTTTTTTTTGCTTCCATTTCTAATTCTTTCACATCATCTTCTTTTTGAATAGTTATTAATGTTGAACCAACTAGTACTTCGTCAAGGTTTGGCGCAGAAATTTTTAATCCTGATGCTGCAAACGCTTCTTTTACACTAAAAAATTTTTCTTTTGTTTCAAGCATTTCTTCGAGTGGTTTTGTTTGTAATAATGCTCTTATTTTTGTTTTTATTATACCATTTTTTCCTATTACAGCGATTTCATCATTTACTCTTATTTTTCCTTCGTACAAAATAATATCAATTGTTTTTCCTAATCCTTTTTCTTCTTTTGCTTCTAACACTGTTGCTTTTGCTTTTTCATCTAGTTTTATTTCCAAATTTTTTTCTAAATATTTTTGACTTAGCCCAGCTAGCAAAGTTAGTATTTCTGGTAACCCTTCTTTTGTTTTTGCTGAACATGGTACTATTGGGATTTGTTTTCCAAATTCGCACCTATCAAATCTTTCACTTTGAAAACCATTTTCAAATATTTTTCCAATTAAATTATATAGTTTTTCATCAACCCTTGCTTTTACTTCTTCGCTTTGTTTATTAAAATTTGCGATAAAACTACCTTCTTTTGAATCATAATAATGAATCATATCTATTTTGTTCATTGCTATTATGAACGGGACTTTGTTTATTTTCAAAATATTTATTGCTTCAATTGTTTGTGGTTGTATGCCTTGCATTGCATCAACAACAAGTATTGCTAGGTCAGCAATACTTCCTCCTCTTTTTCTTAGGTTTGTGAATGCTTCGTGTCCTGGCGTGTCAATAACAAGTAATCCAGGAATCTTTAAATCAAAACCAAATTTTTTTATTAGTTCTCCAGCAATTTTTTTTATTGATTCGATTGGTATTTCTGTTGCACCAATGTGCTGGGTTATAGCGCCTGCTTCTTTAGCAGCTACTCTTGAAGAGCGTATTGCGTCAAGCAAGCTTGTTTTTCCATGGTCAACATGGCCCAGCACGGTTATTATTGGTTTTCTAATCATTTTTATTTCCTCTTTGGTTTGGATTTTGCGTATTCTTCTTGATCACTTTTTCTATCGCTTTCTATTGGTTTGTATTTTTCTCTTTCAGAACCACAGTAAATCCAATTGAAATTTAATTGGTCGTATTCAAAAAGTTCTTCTTCTTTAAAGAATCTTTTTATTTCTTGTTCGGCAACATCATTGTTTTCTGACGCGTGAACAATGTTAGTTTGAATGCTCATTGCATAGTCTCCTCTTATTGTTCCAATATCTGCTTCTCTACCATTTGTTGAGCCAACGAGTGTTCTAACAACTTGCACTGCTTCTTTTCCTTCTAAAACCATTAGAACGCATGGTATACTTGTCATGTAATTTAATAGTTCTTGGTAGAATGGTTTGCTTTGTAAGTGTGAGTAATGATCCTTTAATGTGTATACATTGAGCCTTTCTAATTTTAACCCAATTATTTTCAATCCTTTTCTCTCAAACCTTTTTATTACTTCTCCAACCAAGCACCTATTCACACCGTCTGGTTTTACTATTACTAATGTTCTTCGCATATAACCCGCCCCGATTTTTTTCCAATTTTAATCAACCCAAAAGAAATCTTCAACGTTTACGTTGGAGTTTGAGATTTCTTTTCCGTTGACGGAAAAGTGAATACTTCTGCTGTAAACCAGCAGAAGCCACACCCTTTAGGGTGTGGTAATTCACTATTTTAACGTATTATTTTTTTTCACTTGCTTTTGTTGATGCTTGTAAAGTTTTTTTCATTTTGTTGTATGCGTTCGTCCACTTTGTTTTAATTGGTTTTCTTTTCATTTGAACCATATTTTTCTCGCATTTGTTTGTACAAAAATAACTTATACTCCCATCTTTTTTTGCAAATATTTTTCCAGTTCCTTCGGGAATATCTATTCCACAAAAACTACATTTAACCATGTTTTCACCTCTTGGTTTTTTGTTAATTATGCTTTTATTTCTTTTGCTTCTCTTTCAGTATCCAACAAAAGTATGATGTCTCCTTTTCGAATTATTCCCAAAGTGTTTCTCCTCTTTACACGACCTTTTTCTGGGCCTTCAAGAATTCTACACAAAATTTGGGTTATTTCGCCGTGCACACCAGTTGATTTAACAATTTCAACTACTTCTGCAGGTGTTCCCATATCGTTTCCCATTTTTTCACCTACTTTCTTAATTCCTCTATTTTTGCGCTCAACTCTTTTATTTCTTTTTCAGCAGAGCTCTCTATTATTGCAATCGCACTTGTAGCCATTCTTAAACCAGCTTTTTCTCCAAGCTCTTTTCTTGTTTCAATATAAGAGCAAGCAATATTTTTTTCCTTGCACAATATTGGTAAATGCATTACTATTTCTGCAGGAGAAACATCTTCTGCTATCACAACTAATTTTGCATTACTTCTCTCAATTGCTTTTGTTACTTCGTTCAAACCAGCTTTGATTTTTCCTTTAACTGATTTCTCAATTATTTTTTTTGTATCATTTTTTAGAGCATCGCTTAACTCTACTTTAACATATTCAGTCATCTTAATTCCTCCACTTCAATTGTCAGAACCAACTAGAATTAGTATTGTTAATTCCTCGGCCGATTCTAAACATCAGCTTCATAGGTTAGATTTTTCCTAGAAACTATTAACTATTTTCCTATTAGAAAACTTTAAAAAGGTGGTTTTTATAAAATCATTTTTAACAAAAAAGTTATGTATAATATAATTTTTATTGTTAGTGAAATTATTTTGTATTATTTGTAGAATTATTTTGTGTTGTTTGTTAAATTATTTTTTAGTTTTATTTGAATTATTTTTTTATTCGTGTGAGAAAACAAAATACATTTTTTCTTTGTCTTCTATTCGAGCGTAACCAATATTATTAAAGTATATTACTTGTCCTTCTTTTTCTTTCATTAAAATTGGTGTACTCAAACCAATTTTTTCTTTTCCATTACTCATTAGTATTCTTACTTCAACATTTTCTTTTAACCAATTAATTGTTTTGTAACCTGTTTTTTCATAACCCAAAAAAAATGCTTTTGCTCCAAATTCAGAAGTTTCTTCAATTCTTGCATTAAAACCATCTTTGAATCTAACAAGTTCCCCAATTTTAATTTTCTGCATTTCTTTCTTATCAATAATAAACTTTTGTATTGGCCCGTCAATTAGAATTTCTTGTTCACTAATAATTATTTTTCCTTTTGAAAAATTGTTGATTTCTATTTCTATTCCTTCTTCTATGAATGGGTAATTTTTAATTTCTCCTAAAAATTTTTTATTTATTGAAGCCATGTTCTCTAAACTTATTTTTGCTTCATTAATATTTAAACCTAATTCAAAAACAATTTGTCTAATAGTCTCGGGTTTAAAACCGCGTCTCCTAAAAGATTTTAGTGTTGCTAGTCTTGGGTCATCATCCCTATTTAAGCCTTGTTGTTCCATCAAAACTTTTATTTTGCTCTTGCTTAGTACCATGTCCCCTATTTGCGAGATTTTTCCATGGTATTTTGTGTGTGGGTAAACCCAATTAAAATAATCGTATAATTGTCTTTGTTTCTTTTCATTTTGAACATGTTCTTGCCCGCGTATAATAAAATTTATTTGCATAGTGTGGTCATCTACTGCGCTAGCAAAATTATATGATGGCCAAACATGATTGTCTAATACTTTTTTGTTTGGGTGTTCTACGTTATCAACTATTTTTGCGAGCCACCAGTCCCTAGTACTAGAATCCTTGTCATTTAAATCTGTTTTCAAGCGAACAACACAACTACCTTCTTTTAACTCATGTTTCAACATTTTTTTCCAATTCTTTAATTGTTCTCTAGAATTTTTTTCTCTGCATGGACAAGCCTCGCCCTTCCAAATTCTTTCTCTCCATTCAATAGGTTTACAAAAACAAATATATGCTTTCTCTTCTGCTAACAAAATTTCTATTATTTTATAATATTGTTTTAGGTTGTTTGAAGCATTACTTGTCCCGCTAACACTTATTCCTAACCACTTAAATTCTTTAAGAAACTCTTCTTCAATTCCATCTACAGGTTTTTTTATTTTTGGGTCAGTGTCATCAAACCTAATAAACAATTTTCCACCATATTTTCTAACAAACTCATCACTTAGTATTGCTGGTCTAGCGTGCCCAAAATGCATTGCGCCACTAGGGTTTGGTGCTACCCTAGTAATTATTTCTTGTCCTTTTTTCAACCAATCTAATTCTGGGAGAGTTTTTTCTTTCTCAATATGTTTTAACTCCCAACCACTTTCATTAAAAATATTATAATCTTCTTCAATTCTTTTTTTGTCTAATTGGTTTACTTGTTCAACAGTTTTTTTTATTATTGGAATAATTTGGCCTATTATTGCTTTTGGGAAAATAGCTTTTACTTTTCCAACTACCGCTCCCACATCTGCTTTTCCGTGTTCAAAATGATTTTTTATTGAATACTTGTAAGCAATTCTTTCTACTTCGTTATTATTACTTGATTCAATAACTATTTTCTCCATGAATGATTTTATTAGAAAAAGGTTTATTATTTGTATTGATTATATTCAAATTGAATTGTTTTGAAAAACAGTTTTTTATTTAATATTTCTTTGCTTTTTCCCAGTGTGAATTAAAATAATGTGTTAATGCATTTGCCATTGGGGCATTATCAGTTAATATTGTAAAATGGTAATCTGGTTTATCTTTTTTAAAATCACTTATTGCCAAAATTACTTTTTTATCATCTATTATAAAAGCGTTTAAACCATGATTTAATTGTTTTACTTCGGATATGTCCTTTAAATTTTTTGTTTGGTTTGAGTTAAGAAGTTTTACTTTAATTTTTTTTTCAAAAGCACTTCTTAGTGCATCTTGTATTATTAAATTTTCATCAGTTATCTCTGTTAACCCTTGTATGTTGTTTTTTGCTTTTCCTATTTCTTGTCCCAAAATTCTTTCAAAATCTTGCTTGTCTTTTACCTTCATTATTTTTTCGCCTTTTTCTTCAATGCTATCGTCTAAAACAATTTCTTTTTTAAATTTACTTGCTTCATTTTCAAGCACATTTAATTGACTTTTCTTATCACTCATTAATGTATCAATTGCTCTTTCGGGTTCTATTGCTCTATAAAGTTTTGGACGCCCTTTTATTTCAATTAGCAATCCTTTTTGTATTAGTTTTTCAAGAACATCATATACCCTCGTTTTTGGAACTTGTGCTACTCTAGAAATTACTGGTGCTTCTGCTTCCCTTAATTTAAATAAAGTATTAAGCGTTTTTGCCTCGTATTCAGTAAGACCCAATCTCTCTAAAAGATAATATGCATTAGAATTAACCACTAAAAACCCCTCTATACTATAACTTAAGTAAAACAAGTATTTAAATTTACTTGTTCCGGTTAATAAGCTTTAATTTCTTCTTTTAAATGGGCGTCTTGTTCTATTACTAAATCTTGTTTTGCTTTTTGAAGTGTCCTTGTCAGTTAAAATTTGCTCAAAATCTTCTATTTTTGCATTAAAAGTATTTTTATCAATTTCTTTTCTTTGAATAAGTATTTCTCTTGTTAGTAAGTAAAATATTAATGCTATTGCTTTTCTTCCCTTATTGTTTGCTGGTATTACTAAGTCAATATTTTTTAATGGTGATTCACTACCAGCTATTGAGAATACTGGAATGTGTGATTCAGTTGCTTCTTTTAATGCTTGTGAGTCACTTATTGGATCGCAAATCAAAATTATTTTTGGTTCAAAAAAGGATCTTGCTTCTGGATTAGTTATTGTTCCAGGAACAAATCTTCCAACAAATGATTTTGCCCCAATCATTGATGCGAATTTTTTTATTGGTGTTTGGCCATATAATTTTCTACATATTACTGCAATTTCATTTGGTTCATATTTTGCTAGAGTGTTTGCAACCATTTTTATTCTCTTGTCAATTGTTTCTATGTTAAAAACCATTAAACCGTCTTTTCTTTTTTTGAATATATATTTTCTCATTTCTCCACTCTTGAATTTTGTTCCAATGTGTATTCCGCTTTTTAAATAAGTTTCTATGTCAGTTAAAAGTTCTTTGCCCTTGTAAACTTCTGCATCGTCTTCTTCAATTTTTTCTTCTTGTTTAAATTTTTTTTCAATCATTTTTTACCACTCTTTATTTTTGATATTTCATTACTTCGTCTGTTAAGTCAATGCTTGTTAATAACATTTTTCTACAACAGTATTTTTTTATGTTTAAATCGTCAAGGACTTTCCCTGCGTCTTCGCCTTTAGCAACTCTTTCTTGGAATTCTTGGTAGAAACCAGCAACTGGTTTTCCACAAGAAAAACATCTTATTGGTATAATCATTTCCATTACCTCTTACTTTTTTGCTTTTTTTTCCTTGCTTTTGTTCCAAGTGGTTTTTTTGTCTCCACTTTTCTCACATCATCAACTAATAATGCTCTGTCATATAACATAAACAAATCTCTATATTTTTTTCCTTTTGCTTTTACTATTGCTTTTGCTATTACTGACCTTACTGCAAAAATTTGACTCATTCTTCCTGAACCTTTCACTGTTATATTAATGTCAAATTCATTTATTGTGTCCTCAGCAATTTTTATTGGTTCGTCAAGCATTTCTTTTATGTGGCCTTCAGCGTAAGCATTTATGCTCAAGTGGTTAATCTTTATTTTTCCATTTCCTTTTTTTATTGTTGCTCTTGCTATAGCAGTTTTTTTCTTTGATTTAACTTGCATTCCAGCTTTTTTAGTAGCTATTTTTACTTTTTTCTTTTCTTCCATTTTACCACTTTCCACCTAGTTCTTCTGCAACTTCTTTTAAACTCATAAAATCGTGTTTTTCATTACATTTTAATTCAGCAATAGTTTCTGCTTTTTCTAAACTAATATTTTTTGGTATAAGATTATAAATTGTTACTTGTTTAATCAATCTTTCAGCAGTTTTTTTTCTTGAAGGCAACATGCCCTTAATTATTTTTCTAAGTATTTTACTTGGAATCCTATCATATTTTGGACCGTAATGTGGGTTTGATTTTACTGCTGCATCCACTCTGCTTTGGTATTTTGGCATTATAGATTGTTTTGTTCCAATTATTATTGCTTTCTCAGCATTAACAATAACAATAGTTTCCTTATTAATTATTTTTTTTGCTATTTTACTAGCTAATCTTCCTGCTATTAAACCATCTGCATTTATTATCATTTATTTCACCAAAATTAAATTTTTTGTGTCAACTTTTTCGTCAACAAAGTCTTTTAAAAAAATAAATTTTCCTTTTCCCAAAATCTTTTCAATTGTTTTTTGTGAAGCATTAACAGCAACTATTGTTGCTTTTTCTTCTAATATCCCATTTGACAAAACTTTTCCTGGGATAATAAATGTTTTATCTTTATTTTTTAAAGCCATTTTATTTATTTTGTCAAGATTAACAACAATATTATTTCTTGTTGGTTTTTGTAATCTTTCTGCCAAGTCAATCCAAATTTTCTTTTTAGTCTTACGACCAGTTATTTCCAAACTTGTAACTAACTTTTGTGTTTCTAATTTTTTACTCATTCAATTCACCTTTTTATTCGCTTCTCTTTCGAGTCACTCGTACAATTCTGTACTAAATTATTTTTTTAATCGTTTTTCTTATTAATATTTGTTTGATATTAATGCAGGGGAGCGGATTCGAACCGCTGAAGACACTAAGTCACAGGATATCCAAAATTATTTCTTTTACTGAATGTTTTCTTTTTAAAAGAAAAAATTCCTTAAGTCCTGCCCCTTTGACCGCTCGGGAACCCCTGCAATCTGCCACAGCTAGTTGACAACTATTCGCTTACAACTGTGTCAGCCAGCAGGTTTTTTTTTAAAACCGGCAGCTTTTGTCGCTTTGCAACTTAATTATAATTTTTTTATTTCTTTTGAAAGTTCTTCTAATTTTTCGTTTAAAACTTCCAAAGCCTTTTTTATTATTTCTTCTCTTGTTAATTGTCCTGTTGTTTCGATTGTTAAAACAAATTCATCATTACTATAAATTATTTCTACACCAAATTTTTCTAGAATGTTTACTGGTTGATCATGTAATTTTATGTTGTATGGGTCCAATAAAAATAATTTTCCTGCTTTTGATTCAACGCTTCCTTCTGGAACACTCTTCATTAACTCGGTAATATTTTTGTGTGTTTTGTTGTTATCAATACTTGGTAATTCATTATATGATATTATTGCCGGTTGGTGTTTCACATGTTCTAAACCTGTTTTCATTATTGCACTCATTTCTAATCGTAATTTTTTTTCAGGACCTAATTTTGTCAAATAAATTTTTTTATCAATGATTTCTATTTTTGGGTCAGTGCATTTTATGTCTTTGCTTGTTACTATTCCTGGTCCTTCTTTTTCAAGAATTAATTTTACGCTTTCTCCTTCTTTATAATTTTTTAAATCCGTTTTTATTGGTAATAATCCTAACCTGTTTGCAAGCATTTCATCAAATATTGGTGAATCATTTTCATAAAACGTTACTTCGTCAATTGCTAAACAAGGAATTTTTGACATTATTGTTCGTCTTAATGAATTCATAAATGCTGTGTTAGTATCTTTAACTAAGTATTTTGTAACATTTCCTTCTTCAAAAACTTTTTTTATATCCATAAAATCACTTTTGTATTTTTCCTCTAAACTTTTTCTTTTTTCTACAACCATCGTGTGGTTGTGGTGTCACATTTTCTATTGAAATAATTCTTAAACCATTTCTTGTTAGCGAGCGAATTGCGGCTTCTGCTCCTGAACCAGCTGATGAACTTTTATTCCCACCATGGCCTCTTACTTTAACAAATACTTCTGTTATGCTTTTGTCTCTTGCAGAATTTGAAATATTTTCAGCAAGTTTCATTGCAACGTATGGTGAGCCTTCTTTGTGTTGTGCTTTTGTTTCCATCCCGCCACTAGCTTTTGCTATTGTTTCTGAACCAGTTAAATCCGTTAACAACATTATTGTGTTGTTGTGTGTTGCATAAATATGTATTATTCCTTTATTATCAGCCATTATTTACTCACCTTTTGTGTGTTATCATTTTTTATTTCTTTTTCAGTATTTGTTTCTTTTATTTTATTTTCAGTTTTTTCATCAATTGTTTTTTTCACTTCTTCTTCTCTTGATTCTTCAAATTTTTCTCTTAAATTATCCTTGTTTTTTGTTGCTTCTATTTTCAAATGTTTTTTACTTTCAATTTGCATTTCTTTTCCATAATATGCTATGCTTTTTTCTTCTTCTGCGTTAACAAGATAACTTGGGATATTTACTTTGTTTCCTTTTATTGCTATGTGTCCGTGTGTAATGAATTGTCTTGCTTGTTTTGTTGTGTTTGCTAATCCTTTTCTCCAAACAATTGTTTGTAATCTTCTTTCAAGTAATGCTTCTGGAGTCAATGTTAATACATCATCAAGAGCTGGTTTATCATTTAATATGCCTATTTTTTTTAATGAATCAAGTAATTCTTTTTCTTTTTTTAATCTTTTCTCAAGATCTAATGCTAATAATTTTCTTGCAGTAGCTCTTTTTGCTCTTATTATTGATTCTGCTCTATAAAATTCTTTTTTATTTTTTAAACCATAACTCTCTTTAATTGTTTTTTCTTTCATCATTCTTTCTTTTTGGAATGATTTTCTTGGTTTAGAATACTTTTTTTTCCCTTTTTTTGGATCGCCCATTTCACATCACTTATTTTTTTGCTGGAGTGTTCTCTTTTTTAGATACTCCTATAACCTTTCCTTTACCTTTTCCACGATGTTTGCTTCTTGTTTTTTGTCCTCTTGTTGTTAGACCCCACATGTGCCTTAATCCTCTGTATGATTTTGTTTCAGCCATTCTTTGGAAATCATTTCTTATTTGGAAGTCCAAATCATTCATCGTTAAATGTTTATTTTCACCAGTTTCATAATCTTTTTGTCTGTTTAATACCCATGTTGGTATATCTGATTTGTCTAAAGTTTGAACAATTTTTTCTAATTCTTTTACTTGTTCATTTTTTAAGTCACCAAGTTTTGTTTCTTGTGCCAAATTATTTTCAACACAAAATTTTGTTGAAATTATTTTTCCCATTCTATGGCTTATTCCTTTTATTCGCATTAAACTCTCATTAATGTTTTTTGTACCATCAAGGTCTTTTCCAATTATTCTTACAATTAAATTTTCTACCATTTTATCACTTCTTTATTAATTTTAATATTTCATCGTGTTTAGCATCTTTACTGATTTTTATTTTTTGTTTTAATGGGAACAAATGCATTACATTGCATTGTCTTCTTTTTACTTTTTCTCCGTCAATGAGTACTTTTCCTTCTTTTATTTCTGAAAGTACTACTATTTTCCTTCCAGCTTCTCTTCCCCTTGTTTTTATGCAAACTTGTCCTATTTCCATTTTTATTCAGCCCTTTTCAATGCTTGTTTAACAAATTTTTTATACTTTTCATCAACATCATCAATGCCTTTTATTCCTACAACAACTTTTCCAACTTCAATGAACACTTGTTCTCTTGCTTTTGTGTTTAATATTCCTCCAAAAGGAACGCTTGGTCTTTTTTGTGTTTTACTTTCTTTGCTTGATCCCTTGTTTGATGTTCCCAATAATTTTTTTCCAGTTATTGCACAATTCTTTTTTTGTTTTATGTCTCTAAAATAAAATTTTTTGGTTTTTGACGGCGTCTTTACTGATTTTCTTTTCATTGTTCTTTTTCCTGTTTCAACCATTTAAATCACTTTTTTATTTTTTTATCATAAACTTTTTCAATAATTGTAATTATTATTGTTGAGATAAGGTAGTAAAAGAAATATGCTTTGTAATAACCTGTTGTGTTTGTTACTCCAATTGGTATCCATGATATTGGATTCAACAAACCAAAACCATCAAATTTTGGTAATGGAATAATTGATTCAAAGCTTGTTCCACCATAAAAAAAACCTAGTCCTGCAAATGCAATTAAAAATATAGGCAAGGATACTAACATCACTTTGTTTGACATTTGTAACATTTTGCCTTGTATTGCAAATAATTCTTTTTGCATTTTTGCGGCTTTTTCTTGGTTTCCTTCTTTTAATGCCTCCTTAACCTTAATATTAATCTTTTTTATTTCATCTTTGTATTCTTTCATTAAATCTTTGTTAATAAATTTTCTTTGCAATATTTTTGAAACTATTGCTAATACAACGCATAAAACCAGTATCATTAATGCTGGTATCATGTCTGGTTGTATTGTACTCAATTGCTCACCAATAAATATTTTTTTGATGGGAATGTTATATAAAGCTTCTCTCCAAATATTTCCCATTTTTATTTGGTTTGAAGGCTTGCCCAAAGTTGGCAAGCCACTCTTTTCAGAGCGCCCTTTTACTCAATTTTTGAGTATTAATTATAATTTTCCTAATAATGGTGCAAGCAAATCTGCTTGGCTCTTTGCTATTTCTTCGTAGAATCTATAAACAATTCCAACTGTTAACAATATTCCTGTTCCTGATGATATCCCTGATAATACTAAATCCCCGCCACCGGCTAATAGTGCAACAAATATTGAACCCAATATAGTTATTGGTGGTATGTAGCGTTTTAAAACTTTTTCTATTACTCTTTTATCTTTTCTGAATCCTGGAATTTGCATTCCTGATCTTTCTAATTGTGCTGCAACCGCGCTAGTACTCTGGTTACCCATTTCAACCCAAAACCAACCAAATATAATACAGGATATTATTAATAATACCATAAAAATAATTGCTTGTATTATTGCAGGCATTGTTATTGAGTTTAGGCCACCTTGTATAATTATTCCTTGTATTAGGCTTTGCCCGCCTATGTTTGGCATGTTGACTGCCCAACTCAACCATTGCATTATTTGCCCGATTATTGGAACATTTTGTACGAACAAGCCCCATAACCTAACATTCATAAATAATGCCATTGCTAAAATTACTGGCATATTACTAACATACAAAAATTTTACTGGGTATCTGCCGCCTGTTCCCCTGTGCCCCATTGTGATTGGAATATTAACATGTATTCCTTCTGCAAAAACAACTATCAAAAATATTATTATTACTCCTATTAATGGTAATAATATTAAAAAATCTCCGGTGTTAAAAAAATTCCATATTAGACCTTCTTGCACGGTTAAACCTATTGCTGGTCTAAATGTTTGCCAGAATATTGTTGCACTTACTCCTGCTGCAATAAAAAGGCTTATTCCAGAGCCAATACCATACTTTGATAATAATTCATCTAGGTAAAGTAATATTAGAGAGCCAATTGCTATTTGTAATACTAATGGTATCAAAAAACCATCCATTGGAGCTAGTAATCCTGATCCAATAAAAATAAATCCTTCTACAAAACAAAGTATTACTGCAAGCACTTTTTGTAACGCTTGGAACTTTGACCTGCCTTCTCCTGTCCCCAAATCAATATTCAATAATTTTGCTCCAACAAATAATTGTAGAAAAATTGAGGCCATTACAATAGGGCCTATTCCTGCTGTTAGTAATGTTCCAACATTACTTGCCAGAATTGTTTGCGCGAACATTATTTGTTGTACTGTTTCAGAATTAAAATTCATTCCAACAAGAGTTATTTGTCCAAGAATAAAAAATATTATTAATGATATTGCTGTCCAAATTAATTTTTGTTTGAACGGAACTTCTTTTACAGGTGCTTTTATTTCAGGTAAAAATTGTGAAATTCTAACCAGTGAATCAATTATTGATACCAAAAAAACACCTTTTATTCTTCAAATTCTGTTTCTTTTCCATTCTCTATTCTTCCTTTCGCATCAATTATTTTTTGAACAGCTTTTTTTGAAGTACTTATTTTTACTATTAATTTTTTGTCAATTATTCCTTGGCTCAGAATTTTTTCATAACCACTTTGCTTGTCTATTATATAAAAATCCTTTTCCATTTTTATTTTCTTTGCTTTAACTAATTTTCCAAGTTGATTATTTAAATCACCTAGTGAAATACATTTTCCTTTTGTTCTTGGTTTTAGCCTACATTTTTTTAAATCTAATCTTCCTATTGAAGCAAATTTTCCTTTGTTTGCACCAGCTCTTCCTCTTCCACCTCTCGAACCAGCACCCCTATTATTTTTTGTGTCACCCATTCCGTGCGTTCTTTCGCCCCTAACCTTATTCTTTTTTCTTCTTTTTCTTTCAGTCATAATCAAATCACTTTTCTAATTTCAAATCATTCTCTCAATTAAATCATTAATTTTTTCGTTTCTATTGCCTAATGCCCCGCCCAAACTAAATGGTTTTTTTATTCCTTTCCTATCAAAACCTTTTCTTGGCGGGCTCAATCTAAATTGATTTCTAAGATTTAATTCTGATGGTTTCTTACCTTCTTTCAAACCACTTATTACCTTGCTTGTTTCTAATTTTCCTTCAATTGCTTTTCCTCTTTTCTCAATAATTTTTTTTAAAGTTTCATCATTAATTATTCCAAATGTTGCATGATTCTCAACAACTTTTATCATTTTTAATGATTTTTGGTTTTCGGGCCAAACACTCATGCTGTTTACTCTGTCTAAACCTAACATATCAAATGTTTTTTTTATTTTTGGTTGTAAACTAATTTTTCCTCTTATTCTTATTACAGCATACATTTTTGATTACCTCATTTACTTAATTTTTTTTCAATATCTTTTGTTTTCTTTATTTTTCCTGTTTGTGCAAGCGCGTCAACTGCTGCTCCAACAAAGTTTAATTTGTTTCCCGAGTTGCCTCTTGCTTTTCCCCAAACATTTTGGATTCCTGCTAACTCCATTACTTTTCTAATATTTTGTCCTACATTTAATCCTGTTCCTTTTGGAGCAGGTTTCAAAGTAACACTAACACTTCCTGATTTTCCAGTTACTTTAAAAGGAATTGAGTGTTTGTCTGTTGTTGGTTGTTCTTCCCACGAACCGGATCCTCTATAAACTTTTTTCAAATTTAATCTTGCTTGTCTCTTTGCTTTTACTATTGCTGGGAACCTGTCAGTGTCTTTTCCTATTCCGATTCCAACATAACCATCTCTGTTTCCTGTTAAAACAGTTACTCTAAAACTATATTTTCTTCCTGCTCTAACAACCCTTGTTGTTTTTGCTGTGTCTACTACTTCGTCTTCTAATTTTAATAATGAATCAGATATTTCGGGTTCTCTTATTTTGTAAGAATTATCAAATACTTCGTCCATTGAAATTATTTGCCCTTTTTGAACTTTTTTTCCAAGCTCTGTTTTTGGAGTCCAATTTGAAAGTACTTTTTCTTTTTCAATTAATTCTTTTTCAACTTTTTCTGCTATGCTTTCAGCATCATCCTTTCTTTTTTTCTTTTTCTCAAAAGCTGGTTTTCTATTCATTCTTTCACCTTTAAAATATCTTCTTTTGCTTTTTCAAATTTTTTTGTTATATCTGTAATTCCTTTTTTCTCGTAATCTGAAAATTTTTCTTTATTTTCTTTAAAATATTTTTCAAGAATTGTTCCATTAATTCTTTCTTCTTTTGGTAAAGCTTCTTTTGAGTGAGGTATTTCTATTCCTGCATCAAGCAATCCTTTCAAGCAAGCAAATAATGTTCCGCCGTGACTTGGTTTCCTTCTACCAATATCAATTATTGCTTTTTTTTCACTCATTCTTTTTCCGAGTAATAATCCTGTTAAATATGATGATGGTGTATTATTGGTTCCATAAAAACCAAATTTTTCTAATTCGCTTGAATTTGCTTGTGCTATTGTTTCGTCTCCTTTTGGGTTAAATTTTACGGCTTGTGCAACTATTCTCTTATTTGTTTTTCTAATAATTATCCTTGTTTTTTTAGATTTTATTAATGCTAATCTTTTAGTATAATTGGTTTTTCCTTTTTGTCTTCGCTTGAATTTTGTTTGGAATGTTTTGTCTTTCATTTTTTTTCACCTTCAACATAATCTATTAAGTATTTTTTTCCTTTAAAATATCCGCCCTTTATTTTTCTGTATAAATTTGAATAACCTATTTCTTCGACTTCTTTTGTTTTTTCTTTTCTTAATTCTCTTAGGGTTCTTCTTTGTGCTCTTACTTTATTCATCCATGTTTTCTTTTTTTCAATTCGTGCTTTTTTTGTTCCTTTTCTCTTTCCTTTTCCACTTTTTCTTCCTTTTCTTTTTTGTTCTTTTAGAGCTCTTGCTCTTCCCTTGCTTTGCTGGTTATCTTGTTTCTTTTTTATTGCTCTGTCAGCAATTAATCCTCGTAAATCATCTTTTGTCATTGCTTCTCTAACTTTTGTTTCAGTTTTTGGATCAATGTAAATTCTTCCTACTCCAACCTTCATTATTTTTGCTGATAATTCTTTTGCTTTTCTTAATTCCATAATATTCACCTTAGTTTAGAATCCAAATTCCTTTTTTGTTTGCGTTTTTTATTATTTCATTTCTTTTTCTTTTTCCAACAGTTGAACCTATCCTTATAGCATTTTCTTTTACATTTACTTTTTCTAAATCTTTAACATTTTCAACTCTTATTTCTTTGTAACCAGAAGGGTGAATATCTCTTATTTCTTTTTTGCTTCTATAACCTATTTTTGGTCTGAAACCATGTTGTAATCCTCTGTCTAAATCAATTGACCTTGGTTTTCTCCATTTTTGCCATTTTTTATTACTTTTTCTTCTAATATTTTTTTTACCAAATCTTCCTCTAAATGTTGGGTGCTTTTTTTTGTCCTCAATTATTTTTTGGTTTTCTTTTGCTTCACTACTTTTATTTTTGTTAACCTTTTTTTCTTTTTTAATAAAAATTTTTTTAACTTCTTTTTCTGTTTTTGATTCTTTTTTATCATTTTTTTCAATCTCTTTGTTAGTAATTTCTTTTTTTACTTCTTTTTTTTCAACTGTTTTGCTAGCAATTTCAGTTTTATTTTTTGTTTCAATTACTGGTTCTTTTTCAATATTTTTTTTTGTAACAACTGTTTTTTTTGTTTTATGCTCTTTTTTTGCAACCGTTTTAACTTTTTTTGTTTTTTCTGTCATTTTACTCACGTCCTTGTATTACCTGAAAATGAAAATCTTCAGGAATTTCTTCAATATTTCCTTTTTTAACTAAATAAATACCATCAGTAAATCTTCTAATATCTTTTTTCTGAACTTTTGTTGCTAGTCTAATGTTTGCTGAAGTTTGACTAACTTCTTCCAAATTATTTCCTGTTATTGTTATGTCTTGTCCTTTTATCTCAATTTTTGTTTGCCCAACTACTTTTGCTTCTCTTGGGTGTTTTTCTCCTATAAAATTTTTTATAAAAACAATATTATTTTTTAATTCAGCAGTCATTGGAAAGTGTGAATAAGAAATTTTCATTTCATATTTGTAACCAAACTTTAAACCATAAACCAAATTTTCTATGTGGGAAATTACAGTATTCAATAATGCACTTGTTTGCTTGTTTGATGGTTTACCTATAATAATAATTGAGTTACCATTTTTTTCAAGTCTTAACCTGTGGCTCTCAAAGTTCTTGGTTATCTCGCCTTTTTCAGTTTTTACTGTTACTTTGTGGCCTTCAGCACTAATAGTAATTCCTTCGGGAACTTTCAGAGTTTTTATTATTTCTTCTTCAACCATTTTTTCACCTAATAAATAAATGCTATTAGTCTTCCGCCTAATCCTTTTTCTTTTGCTTGTGTGTGAGACATTATTCCTTTGGGTGTTGAAACTATTAATATTCCAACATCTCTTGCGGGCAAATATCTTTTTTCATATTTTTCAAAACCGCTTTTTTTAACAGCATATCTTGGTTTTATTCCTTTGCAAGTATTAATTTTTCCATTTAATTTTACTATGACTGAGATTATTCCTTTGTCTTCTTCTAATTTATATTCGCTTATATAATCATTTTCTTTTGCAACTCTTAATAGTTCTCCCAAAAATTTTGATGCTGGTTTTATGTGGCATTCGCTTTTCGAAATTGCCTCAGCATTCCTTATTTTGGTTAACGCATCTGTTATTGGATCATTCATACTCATTTTAACACCTAATCATATTTCTTGAAGCCTAATCTTTCAGCATTTTGCTTAAAGCATCTCCTACAAATTCCTAATTTATATTTACTAATCAATCCCTTGTGAGTTCCGCACATTGTGCATCTTTTTTTTCGTTTAGAGAATTTTTCAGATTTTTCTGCTTCACTCATTCTAATTCAACTCCAAGTCCTTTTACAAATTCAACTGCTTCTTCTTTTGTTACTCTTTGTTTTTTTCCAACTCTCTTCTTTTTTATTTTTCTAACTTTTACTCTGTAACCTATTTTTTTTAAAGTTACTAAAACATCAAATCCGAGTATTCCTAATTTCGGATCATATTTTATTCCTGGTAAATCAATATGTTCTCTTATTCCAAAACCAAAATTTCCTTCTTTGTCAAAGCTTCTTGATTTCATTCTATTTTCTTTTGCTTTAAGAGCTTCTTTTAAAAAAGCCATTGCTTTTTCGCCTCTCAAAGTGACTTTTAATCCTAATGGAACACCTGGTCTAACACCCCAATCAGGAATTCTTTTATTGCCATGTGTTTTTACTGGTTTTCTTCCAGTTATCAAAGTTATTATTTGTTCTCCTTTCTTCATTTTGTCGTTATCTGCACCAACGCCCATATTAACAACAACTTTTTCTAATAATATTTTCTGCATTTAAACACCTTTTAAAATTGAACCTCTTTTTCATCATTGCTAATGGCAATTATATTTTTTGCTATTGTTTCAAATATTATTCCATTTTGTTCTATTTTTACTAATTTTTCTCTTTTTACTGTTGAAGGAGCAATTTCTTTTATTATTCCTTTTTCAGAACAATGCGAACCTTTTATTATGTATACAACAGCGTTTTCTTTTAGTTTAATTATTTTTTTTATTTTTCCTTCTGGTATACTTACTTGTATTGAATCGCCTACTTTCACTTCATTATTAATAAATGTTCTTCCATCATTTGTTGTTATTTGAACTTTGCCTTTGTAAGAATTTTTGTGAGTAATTTTACAAATCTTTTCTTTTGGTTCTTCTTTAATTTCTTTTAATGTTAATCTTCCATTTTTATCAAATATTGTTATGAAAAATAATTTTTGTTTTTCTATTGTAATGGTATCAAATAAACCAATTCCATGTCTATAATCAATTTTTATTTTACCATTAATTTTTACTTCCTTGTTCAACAAAATATTTTTGGCTTCTTTTAAATTACTTGCAATTTTTATGTAATCTCTTAATATAATTCCTAATGGTATGGCATTAGCATCGTGTGCGCCTGCTCTGTTTTTTATTGTCCAAACATTTTCCTTTCTTTTTATTTTCCTTGTTTTTGGTGCATTTATTGCCTTTAATTTTTTATTTTGTCCTTTCTTACTCATTTTTTCACACTCTTAATTTTTTTTAATCTTTTTTTATCACTTGTTTCTAATTCTCTAACAATAACTTTTGATGGGTCAATTGCTACATCAAATTCAGTCCCATCACTTTTTTTTCTTATAACTTTTTCAACAAATATTTTTCCATTTTTTCTATCTAATTTAATTATTTTTCCTTCGCTTCCTTTAAAAGAACCCCTTACTATTTTTACAACATCATTTTTTCTTAATGGGATACTTCTTGTTTTAAGTTCTTTTCTTAATCTTTCACTTAAATGTCCTGCAAGAGTCTTTGCTTTTTTTTGGATTGGTGCAGTAAATGCATTTTTTCTCGTTTTTCTTGGTTTACTTGAATTCATTTTATCACACTCACACTACTACTGAAGCCATTCCGGCTATTTTTGGAAACCTTTCTCCAACTTCTTTTGCAACACAACCCTTAATTTCTGATGCTTTTGGTAAACCATCTACATCAACAAGGACAACTGCGTTATCTTCAAATTTAACTCTCATTCCGTTTGCTCTTCTGAATTCTTTTCTTGTTCTTACTACTACTGCTTTTTCTATTTTTCCTCTCATCTCTGGTTTTCCTTTTTTTATTACAACATTAACCATTGAACCAATTCCTGCTTTTGGAATAGCTCTTTTCTTGTTGTGATATTTGAAAACTGATATAATATAAACTTCTTTTGCTCCACTATTATCAGTGCAAGTAACCATGCTTTTAAGCGTTAACGCTTTATTATTTTTTATGCTCATTGATCTCATTTTTTTTCACCGGTAATAACTTTCATAACAACAAAATTTTTTGTTTTACTGATTTTTCTTGTTTCTCCAATAATAACTTTGTCGCCTTCTTTAACAATCATTCCTTCAGGAACGTGTGCTTTGATTTTTGAAAATACTTTCTTGTATCTTTCATATTTTGAAATATAATGTGTTATTTCTCTTTTCACAGTTATTGTTTTATTTGCTTTTGCTGAAGTAACAATTCCCTCGAATATATTTCCTCTTATGGGATATTGTTTTTCTTTTTTAACTTCAACTTTTTTTTCAGGAACTTCCTTTTTAATTTTTTTTGTAACCATAAAAATCACCTATTAATTCTGTCTTCGGGTCTCTTAAGAATTTTTTTTCCATCCACAATAATTTTTTCTCCAACATCAAATTCAAAAACACATTCTTTTTTTGGAATAACTTTTTTGTTTTCCAAAACAAAAGTGTTTTTTGTTTCATCAATTATTTTTCCTTTAATTCCAATTCTGTGTGGATCCGAGCTTTCAACAACTTTAACATTTAATCCAATCATCTCGTGAACTAAAATATTATTGTTATTTATCTCATAATTCATTCCCTTTATCATCTTTCCCCCTACATTTCAATTAAATCTTCATTAAATCCTTTGGCAATGAGAAACGCTTTTAATTTGTTTTTGTGATCTCCTTGTAATTCTATTATATTATCTTTTACTGTTCCCCCGCAAGCAAATTTTTGTTTCATTTCTTTTCCCAATTCTTTAACCATTTCTTTTTCCTCAATTCCGGTTATTATTGTTACCATTTTTTTGAATCTAATTCTTTTGACTTCGATTCTAATTTTTTGTTGCCCTTTGGTTATATTTGCAATATCAAACAAATCTTTTGGTAACCCGCTAATTTTATCAATTTCTTGCATCACTTGCCTCCTTCTCATTTATTAATGTAAGTAATCTTGCAATATCTTTTCTAATTTTTTTTATTTTTCCTGGATTCTCACTTTTTGTTCCTGACGCTATTGTTGATCGTTCTTTGCTTAATTCTTGTTTTAATTCAATAACATTTTGTTCTAATTCATTAATACTCAAACCAATCATTTCTTTTTTTTTCAAACTCATTTTAATCACTTTTTAATTTTTTCTTCCTTGTGTTTTATTTTCTCAACTTTCTTACTTATTTTTTCAACAATACCTTCTTTTTTTGGCTTATCTTCTTTTTCATTTGTATTTTTTGTTTCATTACTTACTTCTTTTTGTTTTGTTGTTTCTTCGCTTGTTTTATCTTTAAGTTCTTTTTCATTATTTGTTTTTTTTACATCAATTTTTGTTTCTTTGTTTTTATCTTCTTTTTTAATTTCAATTGCTTCTTCTTTGTTTTGTTTTGTTGTTTCTTCGCTTGTATCTTTTACTTTTTCATTATCTTCTTTTTTTTCGCTTTCAATTTCTTGTTCTTTCTTTTCTTCTTTAACCTTTTTCATATTTTCCATGACTTTTTTTACATCAATTTTGTCTGGGAAAATAACTTCTGGGTGAATAATACTTAATTTTATTCCAATTGCGCCTATTTTTGGGTTTGCTGATGCTTGTGCTCTGTCAACAAGTTTTGATTGTGCTCCAATTTTTTTCATGTATCCTATGGCAATTCTTTGTTTTCTTTTTCTTGCTCCTTTTGCTCCTAAAGCTCCTTTAAATACTAATTCAACACCTTGTGCGCCAGAATCCATTATGTCTTTTACTACTCTAAAAGAAATGCTTCTCCAAGAATAACCTCTGTTCATCATTGAAGCCATTTTTTCAACAATTATTTTTGCATTTAAATTTGGTTTCTTTATTTCTTGTATTTCTATTTGGGGGTTATCAATTTTGTATTTTTTTGCAATTACTTCTGTCAAAGTTTTTATTGTTGAACCGCTTTTTCCTATTGCTAAACCTGGTTTTGCAGCATGTAAAACTATTCTTGTTACTAATGGTGTTTTTATTATTTCTAAATGACTAAATCCAGCTCTATCTAATTTTTTGGTTAGATAATTTTCTAATTCCATTCTATTGTAATTTTTTTTGATAAATGTTCTTTCAATCATTTTTTCACCTTTATGCTTTCATTTCAGAAACAATTACTTCTAAATGTGTCGCGTTTTTTCTCCTTGATTTTCCACCGATTTTTCCTTTGCTTTGATGACTGTACCTTGTAATTCCTTTTGATGCAAATAAATTAAGTATGTTTAATTTTTCAGCATCCAATCCTTTTCCATCAGCATTATTTTTAACTGATTCTAATAATTCAATAAATGTTTTAACAACTTTTTCTGGGTATCTTCCTGATTTAACTCCTTTTTTTGAATCACCTTTTCTGTGTGCTACTTTTTTATGATACATTTTTAATGGTAAATATTCTTCGTGTGAATAAATTTTTTCAAGCCAACTTATTGCTTTGTTAACATACATTCCTCTTAAATGATTACTAAGTTCTGTAGAATATTTTAGTGAAACATTGGCGTTAGTAATTATTGCTCTCGCTGTCTTGCTTTCTTTTCCTACTTCTGCTTGATAATTTTTTTTAGCCATTTTTATTCACTTTATCCTCTTGCTGTTATTGCAGTAGAACTCTTTGTTGCTCCTATTCCTGCTTTTCCGTGTTGTAATTTCTTTCGTGTAAAAACAAATTCTCCTAAATATTGTCCTAACATTTCTTCTTTTATGTCAAGTAATTCAAAATTATTTCCCCTGTAAACAGCAAATCTTACTCCGACCATTTCTGGGATAACAATTAAATCTCTACTATGTGTTCTAACTGGTTTAGCTTTTTCATTTGCTTTTGCTTTAACTATTTTTTTGAAAATGTGTTTATCAAAACCTTTTTTCAAACTTCTTCTTGATCTTGAATCGCATAATTCAGCAAACTCGTCAATACTCATTTTCTTTAGTTCTTCTAAGTTCTTACCCTTAAAAGTAAATTCTTTTTTAACCATTCAAACACCTTTTCATTTTAATTATTTATTATCCTAATTCTTTTTTCTCCGTCCTGTTCTCTTTGAAGCTATTGCTCCAACTTTTCTTCCTACTGGAGCGTTTCTTGCTGTGCTCTTTGATTTTCCAGGGTGGTGTTGTGCTCCACCAAAAGGATGGTCAACAGCATTCATTGCTACTCCTCGCACAGTAGGCCAAAATATTTTCTTTGATTTCATTGCAAAATATTTTCTCCCTGCTTTAATAAAAGGTTTTTCGCTTTTTCCACCACAAGAAGTATTTCCAATTGTTGCTCTAACATTTAGTGGTAATGAAACCATTTTTCCTGAAGGGAATTTTAATGTGATTCCTTTCCTGTCTTTTGACATTATTAAAGCGTAACTCCCTGAACTTTTTATGAATGTTCCCCCGTCTCCCGAAATTTTTTCAATATTGAATACTGGGCAACCTTCTGGCAATTCGCCTAATAATGCAACATTACCAATTTCTATTTTTGCATTTGGGCCTTGTTCTATTTTTTGTCCAACATAAACTCCTTCTGCTGCAACAACGTTTTCTATTTGACCATCATCAAACACAATTTTTTGTAAGATAGCATTTCTTCCAGTGTCTTTAATAAGATCAACTATTTGTCCTTTTTTTAATTCATCTGTTTGTGTTAAATAAGCTGATTTGATTCCGTCTAACTTTGCTTTAAAAGTATTGGTTCCTCGTCCTCTTCTCTGACTATACAATCGTTTTCCCATATTATCAACCTTAAAAATAATTTATTTACAATACTCCGAGTTTGGTTGCAAGGTCTTGTGCCTTGAATTCTTTTTTTAATTTTATTATTGCTTTTTTTCTTCCTTTTCTGTCTCTAATAATATTTATTTTTTCAACTTTTATTTCATACGCTTTTTCAACAATTTTTTTAACATCTTTTTTTGTCGCCTTATCAGAAACAATAAATGTTATTTTGTTTTCCGAATCAATCATGTTAACTGCTTTTTCAGTTACTAGTGGAAACAATATTATGTCTAAATCATTTAGGGTTAGTTTAACTTTTATTGGTTTGCTTTGTTTTACTTCTTTTTTTGTTTCAACTTGTTTTTTGTTTTCTTCTTGTTTCCTTTGTTTTTTTTCTTGTTCATTAAGTTTAACCATAATATTCACCAATTACTTTTTTGTTTTCTTTGAAACCTTTTTTGTCATTGCTTTTTTCTCAACTATTTTTTTTACAATTTTCTCTTCTTTTTTTGTGTTTGCTTTTATTTTTTTTGAATTTTTTCCTTCTTTCTCGTTCAAAAAATCTATTGCGCTTTGAGTCCAAACAACTAATCTTCCTGCTTCGGCTCCCGGAGCAAGTAATTCAGTGTTTAATGATTTTATTGTTACAGAGTCAACGCCAGGTAAATTTCTTGATGCTTTCAAAACAGGTTTATTGTTTCCTGTTATTATTAGAACACTCTTCTTTACTTTCTTTGTTCTGCCCCTTGCTTTTCCTTTTCCAGCTCTTTTTCTTATTTTTTCCTTTGCATTTCTAATATCATTTCCAACACCAATTTTTTCAAGTATTTTGCAAAGCTCTTTTGTTTTTTTAACATCTTCAAAAGAATCTTCTATTATTATTGGTAGTTCATTATCAAAAATAAATCTCTTTTCTACTAATTCCTTCATTTTTGTAGTGGCAATAGCGCTTTCTAAAGCAAGTTTTCTTTCTTTCTTATTTATTTTTTCTACTATAACTTTCCATGATTTTGGTGCATTAGGCGATCTTCCGCCAACAGATTGTGATACTCTCCCAACTCTCCCGTGTAATAAATATCTCCTATTTCTCGTTCTTGGTAATCTAGCCATGTTAGTGTTAATAGTTCTTCTTGGTGTTGGTTTGTCTCTTACAGCAACATACAATGCTGTTGTTTTGAATCCTGCTCTTTGATCAGCACCCTTTGGTTGTAATCTTGCTGTTTGCATTGATAAAACAGCTCTTTTTATTAGAACTGGCTTGTATTCAGTGTCAAATACTCTTGGTAATTCGATACTACCTTTGTTTGAACCGTCGATTCCTAATAATTTTGCTTTCATAAAAATCACTTGTTAAAAATTTTTTCAACTCTTTCTATTTGTAATCCTGCTTTCCTTGCTGGTCTCTGACTTTTCCTAATTGCAATACATCGCTTGCTTGGTCCAGGTAATGAACCAGCTATTAAAACAAATTTTCCATTAACATTCCCGTATTTAGAATAACCACTTTTACCATTAATTTCTTTTATATCATCAGAAATCTTCAACAATTTTTTATTGTATTCTGTTCTATTATGATAACCCATTTGTCCTGCTCTTGCAACAGTGAACATTACAGTACTTGGATTCCACGGGCTAATACTTCCAACAATTCTTCTTTTTTTTGCTTTTGGTCTTTGTTGTTTGATTCCAAATCTCTTTATTACTCCTTGAAAACCCTTTCCTTTTGTAACTGCTCTTGTATCTAAAAAGTCTCCTTCTTTAAAAATGTCTTCAACATTTATTTCTTTTCCAATTAGTTCTTTTGCTTTTTGTAATTGTTCTTCTTTTGTTCCACCTAAATCAATTTCTGTTAAATCTGGTTTCTTTTTTAATTCAATTTGTTTTGGTTGAGTATTAATAATAAGAGTAAAATAATCAATTTCATTAATCTTTTTTTCAAAATCTTCAATTGTATTTTTAACTTTTGTTTCTTTTTTTTCTTTCTTTGAAACTTTTTTCTTAAAATTTGGTATTTTTCTCTCTAATTCTCTATCAAACTTTTCGCTTAAAACATCTCCCAAAACACAGTAACCGATTTCGTCTTTTATGTATGCTCTTACTCCAAGCACTTTTAATGCTGGGCACTCAACAATTGTTGCTGGTAAATAAACGGTTTGGCCAAAAGTAGGGCTTCCTTTGTGAATATTTTTCCCTAGTACTTGTGTCATCCCAACTTTGTATCCAAGAAAACTTAAAGCGCCTGCTTCATTACTATTAGCGTTCATTGAAGGGGTTTCTTTTTTTGCTCTTACTCTTGGGTAAAAAGCCATTGAACCCTTTCTTGATGCATTATAACTTGCCATTTTTATTCACTTTAATTTATTATCTTGTTAAATGAAATTCGTTCAAACTCGCGTTTGATTTCGTATTTACTCTCACTCACCAAGAGAGCAGTGTACTAAGCTTCATTATCAACAAAGCTCAAATATAATGAATTTTTCCAGAGAAACCTTTATAAACCAAACTCTGGCTCTTTTGAAAACAATTCTTTTCATTAAAACAATTCTTCTTTTGAGTTAATTCCATTATTATTCCCAATTTTCTTTTGGTTTATTTTTTGGTTCATTAAAAACAATTATCAAAACTATTACTACTATTGTTATTAAAAGAATCAAACCAATTATTGAATAATTAATTCCGAAAGCAAATAATCCTGTGAAAGTTGGTGTTTGTGCTTCATTTAATTCTAATTTTTGTTCTTCTCCATTAGAAACAAAAGAAATGCTTCCTTTTGCTATTTTTTCTTTGTTAATTAAGAATTCATTATAACTTTCTCCGCTTGGAACAGCAATAATTCTGTCATCAATTACTTGGCCTTCTAAATTTAATCTTAGTACACCCAAAAAGGTTTTTGTTGTTGGGTTGTTAAAAATAATTCTCAATATTTTTTCATCATCATTTTCTTCAATCTTCGTACTCATTGAAACACTTTCTAAATTTCCTTTAGCAGTGTTTGTAACATTTACAACAATTGGTGTAATATTACAACCTTCTATAATTGTTTTGAATGTTATTTTTCCAGTTTTTTCGTTTATACCAATTATTAATTCATCTGATATTGATGAATTGTTTGGAATTATTTTTGAACTCCTATTAATACTTAAATTACTTTCAAATTGTATAATTGCTTTTTTTCCTGTATTATTTGTTATTGAATAATTTAATTTACCACTATTTTCTATGTTTAATTCTGTTTGAGTGTTTATTGAAAAGTTTTCACAATTTGTAAATGTATTATTACTTAAATCATTTATTGTTACAAAAAACTTTTTGTCCCCAATATTTGAATAAGAACATGTTTTTCCATCGCTAAATTTACCACTTACTCTTAAAACTTGTTCATAATTACTTGTTTGAAAAACATTGTTTGAATTAAGTTCTAGTATTATGTCTCCAATATTCCCTGGAAAAACATATTCTTCAAAATAAAATGGTTTTATAGTTAATCCTGAATCAATAACACTAACATTTGTTATTTGAAATCTTTTGTTGCTATTATTTTGTAAGTAAAATGCTTCTTTTGTTGTTGTGTTTTCATTTACTTCAATATTTCTTGTTACTATTCTCAAATCATTACATTCAGAACTGCTTGTAGGTGTATAATTATTAGTTACGTTTCTTACTGTTGTTTGAAAGGTTTTTCTTCCTATTTGTGTTTCTGAACAAAAAGTGTTTCCTAAATAACCTGAAACAGCGAATGTTCCACTTATTGTTTGATCGTAAGAAATATTTCCTGCGTTCAAAGAAACGCTAATATTTTGGTTATTGTGTTTTCCAACAAAATCAGTGTAATCTACTGAACCAGAAGTTATTAATGTGTTTGTAAAATATACTCTGAGATTACTTATATCAAAATCTTGGTTAGTATTATTTTCAATTCTAAATGTTTTTGTTGTTTCTCTTCCTTCGTCAATAATAAAATTTTCTGTTATTAGTTGTATTCCTGAACAAGAATTATCTTCTACATCAATAAATGCTTCTCTGACATCTAATTCATCTGTTCCTTCTAAAATAATTCCTTCTATTTTGTATCTTTCGTAATTAGAATTAACTTCAAATTCGTTAGACCAAATAAAAACTATTTCGCCTTCTTCAAGAGATTGAGTTTTAGTCGAAGTGGTTTTTACTAAATCCCAGTCACCATCATCTAACCTATATATTTTTGTTTTTGCAGTTATGGTGCTTGCACAATCTGTTCCAGAAACATCATCAATAATAAAAGAAATTCTAATATCAATTTCGTCATTATTTTCTGCCGAAATAGTTTCTAAATAATCTCCTTCAACCCTAGTCTCCAAATTAATATTACTTAAATCTACTGAACAAGCATTAACAAAACCAGTTAATGCAATTAATACTAAAATTATTCCGAACAATTTAATCTTTGAATCCATAATTATGTTTCTCCACCAAACATTTATAAAAGCTTTTCTCTTATTCACTGGAAGAAGTTTTTGTTCTTTTTTTAAAATTTCTTACTATTTGTCATTAAAAAACCATTTGAACAATTTATTTCTTAAAGAAATAGATTTTTTCTTAATTGTTTTTGCTTATTTTTAATTTTAATTACAATTTATTGGATTAAATTGTGTTTTTTGATTAATTGTTGTTGTATTTTTAATTTTTGTTTATTGAATTAAATAGTGTTTTTTGATTAATTACTATCCTATTTCTTTTCTTTGTAGTTCTTTGTCAAAAAATAATTATGTAGCATTAAAGTTGTTTGTTTATTTTAATTTAGTTTGTTGATTTTTGTCTAGTTTGTTTATTTTAATTTAGTTTGTTGATTTTTGTCTAGTTTGTTTATTTTAATTTAGTTTGTTGATTTTAGTCTAGTTATTATTTTTTTTAAATCATTTTTTGTTAACTATTATTTATTTTGCTTTTTTTTGTTTGACTTCATTTTCTTATTTGTTATTAATACTCTTTTTTTGTTTAATTTCTTTTGTTTCATTGTCTTCTTTTAATATTGTATACACGTTTGCCATAACACAAGTTTGGATTAATATTAAGTATGCTGATGCCAAATAAATTGGTAGCATTAGCAAATTGTAAATAGGATTAAATAAAGTTATTAACTCTTGTTCTAAGGTTGTTGCCAAGGGCAAACTTGTTGAATACAAGATTAAGGGTATTGTAAAAACCATGCTGATTACATATATTATAACAAAAAAAACAATCAAAATCACTATTAAATTTATGATATTGTTTTCAGTTAGTTGCCAAGATTTTTTTAACGCACTTTTTATTCCTTTTTCTTCGATGAACGCAACTTGTGAAACACCCAATCTTAATAATTCATAAATTACAATGCAAAAATAAATTATTCCAATAATCAAACCTAATGCAACAAAAATTATTCCAAGAATATTATTAATCATTGTGCTTGATAATACTCCAATTATTATTAGTATTATTGAAAATATTCCAATGAACAAAAATTTTATTTTGAAAACTGAGAATAACGCGTACAAAAAAAGTATTATTGGAAATACTAAAAATTTTATGAATTTAATAATATTTAATTTTTCTACTTTTATTTTTTTTGTTCTCAAAATTTCTGAAAATATTTTGTACTCAAAAAAAGTTTGTATTACTCCAAAAGGAATAGATATTATTGTAATCCAAATAAAAAGAATAAATATTATTTGAATATATAATTCCAAAGTAATAGCATTTCCTTTTATTATTGAACCCACGCTTCCAACAATTAAGATGTATGTTATAAAATAAAAAAGAAGTAATATTATCAAGCATAAAAAATATTTTTTTAGTTTATTGTTTTTTAAAAAATCAATTAAACTGAATTTAAATATCTCGTTCAAACTTTTTTCTAAATTCATATTATAACAATATTTCAAAAGTATTTAAATGTTATTTTCAAAAAAATAATTATTATTTTTAAAAAATAAAACAAGTCTCGTTCATTATTAAAAACGAGCTTGTGTTTAATAATTCTTAATTTTTTTAAGAATTCTTGGTTTTATTTTTGTTTTGTTTGTTTTTATTTTAAATTGGTTTGTTTTTATTTTAAATTGGTTTGTTTTTATTCTAATTTTATTTTTAGTCCTTCAGTTAATCTCACAATAATATAATTATATATTATTGCTATCAAAACCCCGTATACTGCTCCCATTATTAACCCGAATATTATTGCTGCAAAAAATACTATTATGCTTATTCCTGCTCCTAATCCTGCTAATGGCATAGTATTTGTCATTCCTGGTATTGCAGTCATTAGTGCTCCAAATATTCCAAAGATTATTGCTGCAAATAATCCGTAGATTAGTCCAACTATTCCTCCGCAAACGGCTCCTACTTTTAAAGCAGAGTTTATTTCAATTTCTTTTAAAGTTTTGTAAGTCATTTTTATTCCTCCTTTTGAATTAATTATTCATTTAATAAATTTAAACTAATCGTTTAAATAAAAAGTTTTTGTTTTTTAAAAAATAGAAAAAGTGAAGCTTTCGCTTCACCCAAATTAATTTTACTTGTATGCTTCAGCAGTTAATGTTATTGCGAATACGCTTAGTACAAACCCAACTATTGATGAAAGTAAGTACATTATTATTCCTGCTCCCATTAATGTGCCTATCATAGCCATTATTTGAGCTGGGTCAGTTATTACTGCGCCAGTTAGCATTGTTGGCATTAATGCTGCACCAAATATTGCGATAACTATTACTCCAATTATTGCATAAATTATCCATGATATTATTAATGCAACAATTACTGCAATTATGAATTGAGTGCTCTTTGCTTTCTTGAATAATTCTGGTATGTTGATTGCTGCTCCAATACTCTTTGTTTGAGCCAAAGTTAGTACTCCTGAAATCATTATGAATGAAAAAACTATCATCCAAATTAATGCCAGAATTGGACCAACTATTGGTATTATTGCTAGTATGAGTGCAACTATCATGTAAACGATTACGTGAATGAATAATGTTACAATTGCTTTCAAACTATCAACAACAAGTTCGCCAAAATTATCAAATTTTGGTAATGCCTTGTCTCCGTTCATAACTTTGCTAGCAACTCGCAACAAGTACCCTGGAATAGTTAAAAAGTTTATTATTGGTATGATTAATAGTATAATTCCCATAATCAGTGTTTTTACATCGCTAAATGGTTTTGATATTGCTGTTCCGATATCCATATTTCTACCTCCCTTGCCTTTGTTTTATTATAAGAGAACTTAACACATATTTAAAGGTTTTTATTGTAAAAAAGTTAACAATTATTTGGTTAATACTTTTTTTGAAAATAGTTTATTTTTTTTGTATTAATTTTAGTCTTTTTAATTTGTCACATAATTTTTTTGTTTTACAATCTTAATTTTTTTTATTTAATAATGATTAATATTTTTTATTTTATTTATTTGTTTTTTTTTATTTAATAATGATTAATATTTTTTATTTTGTTTGTCTGTTTTCAATTCCCTTCCAATTAATTATTGGTTTTAAATGTTTGTGTATTTTCACACTTTCTTTTTGCGAGTTCATTACATCAAAAATGTTTTTGTAAGCAAAAGGGCTCTCGTCAATAGTTCCTTTTTCAATAACAGCTGTTATTCCTTTCATTGTGTTCTCGAATTCTTTCAAAGTTATTTTTTCTTTTACAGTTCTTTTACTCATTGCTCTTCCAGCGCCATGACTACTTGATTCCAAAAAATTTTTGTTGCCTTTCCCAATAACCAAAAAAGTTCCATCCCTCATGTTTCCAGGAATAACTCCTTTCTCTCCTTTCTTGCTTGGAGTCGCCCCCTTCCTATGAATAAAATTATTTGTTTTTCCTATTCTCTCTGCATTATTATGGTTTTTGTTAGCCCAAACAATCCATTCTACTTTTTTATTAATTGTTTTCTCAAAAATATTAATAAAATCTCTTGCTATTTCAAGTCTATTTAGTAAAGCAAATTCTAAGCAAAATTCTAGTATTACTAAATATTCTTTTCCTATTGTTGATCTAACATCAAAACCAAATGTTCTCTCAACATTTCCTTTTTCACCATTCAATTCCATTGCTTTTCTCATATAGTGTTCAGCAATATGGTGTCCAACATTTCTTGAACCAGAGTGAATTATTAACCACAAGTCTTTTCCAGAAGTATCAAGTTCAATAAAATGATTGCCGTGTCCAACTGTTCCCAAATTGCTTTTTGCTTTTCTCTTAACCCAATCAACTAATTCCTTGTCTTTCAATTTTTTGTCGAGTTTAGAAAAAATTTTTTCAAACTCTTTTTTTCCTTCAATGCTTAATCTGTGTTCTGCTCTTAATTTTCCTAAACCCATTGGTATTTCTTTTTTAATTTCAAGAAAAATTTTTTGAGAATTATTGTTTACTTTTGGTAAAAGGTTTTTCCCATTGATTTTTATTGCTGTTACGCCACAACCAATATCGTATCCAACCCAAGATGGAACAATAACTCCTTTTGTTATTAGCACTGAACCAATTGGCGCAACATAACCATAATGAGCATCAGGCATTAATGCTCCGTCAACAACAAAATCTTGTGAAAAGCATTCTTTGAATTGTTTTAAAGTTGATTCATCAATATTTTTAACAAATACTTTCATACAAAAATTATTGTTGAACATGATTTAAAGATTGTTGTTTTTTAAATAATATTAATTTTTAATAAAATATTTTGCAATCTTTAATTAATTTTATTTTTTTTAATTAGTTTTTTACTTTGTAATTATTTTGACTAGTTAATTAAAATTTTAATTATTTCAAACGTAGTCTTTTTAGTTTGATTTTTGTTTTATTAAACAATTTAATAAGTTTTGTGCTAATGTAATAAGTTTTACGCTTTGATTTCTATTTCAAGGTGGACTTCTTCTGGTATTTCTACTCGCATTACTCTTTTCAATGTTCTTTCATCAGCTTGTATGTCCAGTAATCTTTTGTGGATTCTCATTTGCCATCTCTCGTATGTTTCTGTTCCACCACCACAAGGACTCTTTCTTGTTGGTATAATTAGTTTTTTTGTAGGCAATGCTATTTTTCCAGAGTGCTTTGCGCCAGTTCTTTCTGTAACGTCAAGTATCTTGTCGCATATTTCTTCTAATTTTTTGTAATCATTGCTTGATAATTTTATTCTTGCTGTTTGCATTTAATCCTACTCCTTTATATTTTTAAATATAAAATTGATGTAAAGAAAAACCTTTACACCAAATTCAAATATTTTTATTCTTTCTTTTCAATTTCTAATATTATTCCTGCTGCAACTGTTTGCCCCATATCTCTTATAGCGAATCTTCCTAATTGTGGAAACTCAGAGAATTTTTCAGCACAAACTGGTTTTACTGGAACAATTTTTACTATTGCTGCGTCCCCTGTTTTCAAGAATTTTGGGTTTTCCTCAGCAACTGCTCCTGTCTTTGGATCTAATTTCTTTTGTAATTCTGTTAGACTCATAGACATTTGTGCGGTGTGCAAGTGGAATACTGGAGTGTAACCTGCTGGTATTGCTGTTGGGTGATTCAACACAACTATTTGTGCTATGAATGATTTTACAACAGTTGGCCTGCTTGTTACTGGTCCAACAACATCTCCTCTAGCAATATCTTGTGTTCCTATTCCTCTAATAGAGAAACCAATATTGTTTCCGGGTCTTGCTTCAGCCAATTTTTCGTGGTGTTCTTCAATATCCTTTACTTCTCCTTCTTTTCCAGAAGGCATTACCACTACTTTTGTACCTGATTTTAATACTCCTGTTTCAACTCTTCCAACTGGGATAGCTCCAACACCTTTTATGTTGTAAACATCTTGAATTGGTATTCTCAATGGTTTATCAACTGGTGCTGGTGGTGCCACCAAGTCATCTAAAGTTTCTAATAATGTTTTTGGAGCGTATTTTAAATTATCAGTTTTGTTAACAACATTATCTCCTTTCCATGCGGACATTGGAACAATTTTTATGTTGTCTAATTTGTATCCTACTCCAGTCAACATTTTTGTCATTTGTTCTGAAACCTCTTTGAACTTTGCTTCTTCGTAATTAACTTCGTCCATTTTGTTTACTGCTACAACTATTTGTTTTATTCCCATTACTTGGGCTAGGAAGGCGTGTTCTTTTGTTTGAGGTTGTGGCCCTTCTTTTGCAGCTACAACTAATACAGCAGCATCTGCTTGTGAGGTACCAGTAATCATATTTTTTACAAAGTCCCTGTGTCCAGGGGCATCAATAATAGTGAATTGGTGTTTTTTAGCATCAAATCTTTTGTATGAAACATCAATTGTTACTCCTCTTTCTCTTTCTTCTTTTAAATTATCCATTGCATAAGCGAAAGCAAAAGTTCCTTTTCCTTTTTCCTTTGCAATCTCTCCAAGCTTTCTATATTCTTGTTCGCTTAAAGCTCCACCATCGTATAATAATCTACCAACAGAAGTAGATTTACCGTGATCAACGTGACCAATGAATACTATATTAATTAATTCTTTTCCTGCCATTTTTTACACCTCGTATTTTACCTTCCTTTAAACAAAAAACCCATTAAAGTGGGCTCACATTGATTTATTTCCACTAAAAAAGCTTTATAAAGCTTCTCTTGAACCCTTTCGTTGGTTCTCGCCGAGAGCGCATCTTCGTTTTAACTCGATGCACTTTAATAATTATTTTTTGTGTTCCTTCGGTAACACTTTATTAATTTTAATCTATAAAGAATTGCCAGCACTTTTTAAATTCTTTTAGAATTTAAAACCTGCACTAAAATGTGGCAATTAATCTATAAAGAATTGCCATGGTTTAACTTCTTCTGGCATGCCCTTTCTTTTACGTATTTCTTTGATTGTTTGTTGTTGTAATTCTGAAGGCAATTTTTCGTAACCATAGTATTCTGCAGTCCAAACAGCTCTTCCTTGTGTTGCACTCCGCATAGCATTACTAAAACCAATTAATTCTTTTACAGGCGCTTTACCAATTATTATGCTTGAGTCACCCTCGGTTCTCATCTCTGTTATTTGTACTCTTCTCGCGCCCAATTCTCTTGATGCTGAACCCATTTGGTTTTCTGGTACATTCACTGTTAGTAATTGTTTTGGCTCGTATAATTCTACTCCGCCTTGTAACATGCAAGCATATATGCCTCTTGTTATGGCTGGTAGTACTTGTGCTGGCCCCCTGTGTATTGAGTCCTCATGCAGTGTTGCATCAATTAACTCAAACATTACTCCTTGGCATTTTTCTTTTGCTAGTGGCCCCTCGTTCATTGCGTCAACAAATGCTTGTACTAGTAATTCTCTTATCTCGTTTAATGCTTGTATTCCTCTTGTTCTGTCAACTAGAACATTTGCTCCTGAAACAGCCCAAATTTTTCTTGATGTGTCAGTATCAAAACCAATTTCTTTTAATTTATTGATACTATCAGTGTGCTTTGGTTTTATTTTTCCATCCAAAGATGTTTCCAATAATTTTTCAAATATTGGGCCGGTTATTGTTGTTGTTCTTATTTTGAATTTGTTGTGTTTGTTTGGACTCTTTGCTTCTAGTACTTCGCTTGCACTTTTTAGTGCTTCGTGGTAAACAACTATTGGTGATGATGTTTCAACTTCTAGTTTGTGATTATTTTTTATTCTATAAATGTTTACTTCTAAATGTAATTCTCCCATTCCTGATAACAAGTGTTCTCCTGTTTCCTGGTTTATTGTTGCTTGCAAGTTAGGATCTTCTTTTGATAATTTTTTTAATACTTCAATTAGTTTTGGTAAGTCCTTTGGATTTTTTGCTTCAATACTAATAGTCATTACTGGTTTTGCATTACTCATGAAACTCTCAAACGATTTCATTTCTATTGTTGAAACAGTTTCTCCAGCATAAATATCTTTTGCTCCAACTATTGCTGCAATGTTTCCTGCTCGCGCCTTTTTTATTGTTAGGAAGTCACCACTCATATAAACGCCTAATTTTTGAACCTTTATTTTTTGGCCTGTTGATAATAATGTTACTTCGTCTCCGGGTTGTATTGTTCCTGAATATAATCTTCCTGTTGCAACGTCTCCTGCGTGTTGGTCAACACTAACATCTGTTATTACCATTGATAATGGGCTTTCAGCATCACAATTAGTCATGTGCTTGCTTATTTCTGTTTCTTCTTCTCCGCCCCAAATCTTTTTTATCCTATATTTTTGTGATTGTATTGGTGATGGTAAGTGATCTATAACCATTTGTAGTACTGCTTCGTGAACAGGTGATTTTTTTGCTAACTCGTCTTGTTGTCCGTTCTTCATGTACTCGTAAACTTGTTTAAAATTAACTCCTGATTTTTTTATGTATGGTGCTGACACAGCCCATTTTTTCATTGCTGAACCAAATGCAACAGTTCCTTTTTCAATGCTTACTTTCCATTCGTTTTTGAATTGTTCTGGAGCATTTCTTTCAATTAGAGTGTTAACATGAGTTATTACTTTAATAAATTTTTCTTGCATTTGTTGTTCGGTAGCATTTAACTCTGAGATTATTCTGTCTACTTTGTTAATAAATAATATTGGTCTAACATATTCTTTTAATGATTGTCTAATTACTGTTTCTGTTTGAGGCATTACTCCTTCAATAGCGTCAACAACTAGTATTACTCCGTCAACTGCTCGCATTGCTCTAATAACTTCTCCAGTAAAATCAACGTGTCCGGGAGTATCAATTAAATTAATTAAGTGTTGTTTTCCTTCCCAAGGGTATGCTAGGGAAATGTTTGCAGCGTTAATAGTTATTCCCCTGTCTTGTTCTTGGTCTTCATAATCCATTAATTGTACTTCACCAGATAATTCAGAGTTTATTAGTCCTGCTGCTGCTATTAAAGAATCACTTAAAGTAGTTTTTCCGTGATCAATGTGTGCTACTGTTCCAATATTTCTAATATTCTCTCTTTTTTCCATTAAGTTTTCAACTAACTCTACCATGTCTTCTTTTCGTCCCATTTGCTCACCATTTAAAATTATTTTTTGTTGTTTTTTAATTTACTTATCTTGATGCCCTCGCGATTCTTTCTACTTCGTCTCTTCTTTTTATTGCCAAGCTTTTTGTTTCTCTGTTTGCTGCTGCAATAATTTCTTCTGCTAGCGCGCTTGCTGCATCAGTTCTAGAATTAAAAGAGTTGCCAAAACCAGCTAGAGCAATATTTTTTATTGACTCATCTAATCTTTTTAAAGGGGAAACATCTACTGCTATAGAATAAGCTACCCCTCCTTTTTTTACTCTTGTAACATCTTCTCTTGGTGCAACATTTTCTATTGCTTCAACAAGAACTTGTACTGGATTCTTTTTTGTTTTTAATTCAATAATCTCAAATGCTTTTTCAACAATATTTATTACTTGTAATTTTTTTCCGCAACTACCTCTTCCCCTAATATATCTTCCACTCAACTTCTTTTTTCCTTGTCCTGAACGCATCATTTTGTTTATTAGTCTTTCAACAAGGTTTATATTAGTTTTACCAAATTTAGTTTGGCTTTTTCTTCCAAATGAATGTGGGACCATTACTGGATCAAGGTTAATATAATTTACTAGGCTTAGATCTGAAACAATAACATCTTTTGTAGACCACTTATTGAACATTTTGTATTCTGAAAAAGGACTGTGTTTTTTAACAAAAACAGGTTTTTCAACTATTTCTTCTTGTTCGTATTGTGCTTTTTTTTCATCAAAATTTTTTCTAAATTTTCTATTTTGTTCAACCATAAAATCACTATCTCTTACTCTTCTCTTTTTTTCCACTTCTAAGCATTTCTAATGCGATTCCATTAACGTGTGTTACTTGGTATTTTACGCCCCATAAATCACCCATTGAACCGCCTTGTGCTCCACCAATTCCTGATACTAGTACTTCATCGTGCTCGTCAATAAATTTTATTGCCCCGTCTTTTGGTGCTAAAGCTGTTAATTCTTTACCATTTTTTATTAATTGTACTCTAACGCATTTTCGGATTCCAGAGTTTGGTTGTTTTGCAGTTACACCTCTTTTTTCTAAAACAATTCCCTTTGCTTGTGGCGAACCCTCTAACAAGTCACCCTTGTTTCCTTCTCTTAATTTTTGTTTTTTTGCTATTCGCCTATCTTTTTTTTGCCATTTTCTTCTCTTTTTTTCAAGACTCAATGCTGCAAATTCTCCTCGACCCATTAATACACCTTACCAATTCATTCAAACAAAACTAATATATATGTTTTTTTTAAACATTATTTTTCTTTAGTTTAAAATCAACTCCAATTCATAATTCCTTTTAATTAATTCTTTTACTATTTTAAATCTCCTACTATTCATAAAAATCTTTTTTTTGTTATCAGCATCAATACTCAATAACAACTTATCATTTTTTTTCTTTACCTCATTTATTTTAACATTAAATGTTTTTGATAGAACATCTTCTGGGTTATTATAATAACCAATGATTTCTATTTTTTTGTTTAATTTGTGCTCAAGATTTTTTACATTCTCTGCTTTTTTTCCAATTGCTTTTCCCATTTCTCTTTCTTTAACAAAAAAAGAAATAATATTGTTTCTAACAATACAATCCTTTGCACTAACTTTTGAAATTTTTTCAAAAGCGTTAATCAACAAAATATCCTCCATTGAAAATTTCATTACAATCACAATTATAGATTATTTTTTAATAATCTCTTTCTCATTTGAAAGTTCAAGCACCTTGCTTTTTCCCTTGTCAACAATCATTAACACTGAAATATTAAATGGTTTCCCACAAATATTCCCAAAATTTAAACCATTTTGATCAAAATCAAAAGTCTTTTTCCCTTCAGTTTTTGAAATGTGCATTAACCTTTCTTTTTGTTCTAAAGGAATATTACTTGAAAAAATAATTAATTCTCCATTGCCCTTTAATAATTCTTTCAAACATTGTTTTTGTCCGAAAAGAACTTTTCCTGTATCAACAGCTCTTCTGATTTCAGTGCTTGCATCTATTGCCATAATATCAAACTCTTTTTTTGAGAAGTTTTTAATTTTAAAAACCCTACTCCGTTTCCAGAGGAAACTTCTCAAGGCTAAAATAATTTCATTATAGAAGGTTTATAAAGGTGTTCTAAATTTTCTTTTTCAAATAATCTTTTGCAATATTCTAAACCCAGTTCAGTCCAACAAAATGTGTCTGTTCTATGTTTTCTTAACAAACCAGTTTTTATAAAAATTTCTACAATATCTTTTCCAAAATGCCTTTCATGTTTTGGCATGCGTTTTACTAAATTTACAATAGTTGCGTGTTTATTATAACTATTTCCAAGCTCTTTGTAAATTGATAAAACAGATTTTTTATATTGAGGTAAAGTCTCAAAATTTTTTAATAAAACCATAAATGATTCTAATTTTTTTTGTTTTTAAACGAATTGGTGATTTTATGCCGAATTACAAAAAAAAGTAATATTACAACAAAAAAGAATATTATTAAAATCTTTTCTTATTATTATTTTTTTATGCTTAAAACAAAACAAATAACTGTTTCAGACGCTATTGAAAATGAATTAGAAAAAATGCCTAAATGGCAAGTTTTAATGTTCTTACAAAAAAATGGTTCTACTTCTGTCTATTCTCTTTCAAAAGAACTTAATTGGGCTACTAGTAAAGCACACTCAGTAGTAAACCAATTAGAAAAATCTAATGCAATAAAATCAAAAATAGATTTAATTAATGGCCGAGCTGTAAAAATTGTTTCGCTTGTAAAATAATTTTTTTAAAAAATTTTTTTTCCTCGGTACGATACTTGTGAAATGTTTATAAGGAATTATTCTGTTAACGTTATTATGGTTAAAGATATTGTTGTTAGGAATTCTACAATAGATTTCTTAATTTTTACAAAAGATTCTGGCGAAAACATTGAAGCCAAGTTTTTTGATGATAATGTTTGGTTAACACAAAAATTAATTGCTAAGCTCTTTGATGTAGATAGAAGTGTAATAACAAAGCATTTAACAAATATTTTTGAAGAGCAAGAATTGAATAGTAATTCAGTTAGTGCAAAATTTGCACACACTGCTGCAGATGGCAAAAAATATAATACATTTTTTTATAATTTAGACGCGATTATCTCGGTTGGTTATAGAGTAAATTCCAAGAGGGCAACGGATTTTAGAATTTGGGCAACAAGAGTACTAAAACAATTTGCGATTAAGGGTTATGTGTTGGATAGAAAGCGATTAGAAAACGGTTCTTTTTTAAATAAAAATTATTTTGATGAATTGTTATCTGAGATAAGAGAAATTCGTTTGAGTGAAAGAAATTTTTATCAAAAAATAACTGATATTTATTCAACTAGTATTGATTATGATAAAGAAGCAAAGATAACAAGAGATTTTTTTGCGAAAGTACAAAATAAATTACATTATGCGATACATGGACACACTGCTCCTGAACTAATTGCAAAACGCGCTAATGCAAAAAAACAAAATATGGGTTTGACTTCTTGGAAGAATTCTCCACAAGGAAAAATAATCAAAACGGATGTTTCAATTGCCAAAAATTATTTAACAAAAACAGAATTAGAATCATTTGGAAGAATAGTTAGTGCTTATCTTGATTTAGCTGAAGAAAGAGCAAAAAGAAAAATTCCAATGACTATGGAAGATTGGGCAAAAAGATTAGACAAGTTTTTAGAATTTGATGAAAGAAAAATTTTGGTTAATGCTGGTGAAATAAATTCAAAAAAAGCTAGAGAAATTGCGGAAAAAGAGTTTGAGAAATATCGTTTAATTCAAGATAAGTTATTTGAATCAGATTTTGATAAACTATTCAAAAAAACAAAGAAATTGGAAAAATGATTAATTTCATTAGTAATTGCCAGTTTTCGTCTAGGTGAACGAGTTAGGGTACTTGCAGTACCCTATTTCATTAATAGTTCAACGATTCCTGTTCCTACTTTGATTGGTTGGCCTGCTATTAAATTTTCTACTACGCCTGTTAATTGTTCTTCTTCGCCTTTGAATGCCGCATCCAACAAGTGTTTTGTTGTTTCTTCGAATGCTGCTCTTGCGAATGGTGATGCTTTTAATTTGTTTATTCCTGTTCTAACAATCCCTTTTATTTCTCCTGAATAAGTCATTAAGTCTGCTAGTAACATTATGTGTCTTACATCAACAGCTATTCCATTGTCATCTAAAACTTTTTTTAGTTCTTGCACTGCTAATTGTCTTGCAGCTTCTATTCCAAGTATTTTTGATGTTTCAATTATATCGTTTGTAAATATTTTTGTTTGGTCAACATCTTCTAATTTTAACACTGCTTTTAAATTACTTCCAGATGTTTTTATTATATATTCATCGCCTTCTTTTGTTAGCAATGTTTTTTCAATGCCTTTAATACCGTGTACTTTTTCTTTTAATAATGTTAGTAATTCTTTTCTTACTTTTAAATAATCTCCTTTCTTTTCGATTTGTAAGTGTATTGTGTTCTCTATTTGTCTTGATTTCAAATCCTTTAAACCATTTTTTATTACTTCTGACACATCTTCCATTGCCAAATTCAAATCTTTAACTTTGTTTTTGTCTATTTCTATTGAGAATTTTAATTCTTCAAATTTTTCGCTTAGTGTTGTTATGTCTTTTACTCTTACATCAATCAAACTTTTAGCAAATTTTTCTGCTTTACTCTTATCTTTTTTTATTTCATCATTTAAATAAATAGTCATTGTTGGGTACTTTGCTTTGTTTCTACCATCAACTATTTCTTCTACTCTTTGTATTCCTGAGCCAACAGATACTTCTGCTGAACCAGCAAAGTGTTTTGTTCTTAATGTTAATTGTGTTCCGGGTTCTCCTAATGATTGTGCAGCAATTATTCCTACTGCTTCTCCTGGTTCAACTAAACAATTATCATATTTTTCTTTTACTTTATCAGCTAGTTTGTCTGCTTGTTCTTTTGTTAATTTGAATACTTCTGACACAGCAACTATTTCTTCTAACAATTTTTTTGTTAGGGGTACTTGTTCCCAACTTCTTTCTTCGTCCTCATAAACTTTTTTAATATTTTTTTTGCTTGTTTTATCTTCAATATCAGTTTCTTCTTCGTCTTCTTCTGGAGTAACAACATCAATTTCTTCTTCTATATCATCTTCCACAATTTCTTTTTCTTCTAAATCAATCATTTCATCAGTCATTTACTCACCTATAATAATTTATTTTTCTTCATTTCTTCGTACTCTTCTTTTACATTTACTGATACTCCGTTCTTAGTGTTTTTTGGGAATACTCCGTCTTCTCCATAAGAATATTGTACTAGTGCGTTTGAAGCGGTTCTTACTGTTCCATCAGGTGTTGCAACCAAATCTTTTAATGCGTTTGATAGTCTCCTATACAAGTATCCTGATACTTTTGTTGATACTCCTGTGTCCACTTCTCCTTGTCTTCCACCCATTGAGTGGTAAAAATATTCTTTTGCTGTTAAACCGTCAAGGAAATTGTTTTCAATAAAACCACCTGCTTCTAAACCAACATCTTCTAATTTGTTGGTTGTTATCAGTCTTTTTGTAAAACCTTTTTTGGGTCGTCCTTCTCTTACTGATGCTTGGCCCCAAAAACCAGCAATATTCATTAGGTTAATAGTACTTCCTCTTGATTTTGATAGTATCATTGAAATTGTGTTTAACACTGGTTTTTCTCTTGTAACATAATCTAATTTTTCTTTTGTTACTTCTTTCTCTACTTTTGATTTTGTTTCAAAAGCTAGTCTAACCATGTATTGTTCGAATGATTGTTCTAAAGTTCTTCCTGGAATAATTTCCATTGTTCCTTTTTCAAATGCTTGTACTATTGCTTCTCCTTTTTCAAAAGCATCGCTTATAGCTTTCTTTTTCATTTTTTTTACTTCGTCGCTTGTCTTGTACTCTTCGAGTGAAACAGTCATTCCTTTTTGTGTTAGAATAAAACTTGTTATTCTGTTTAATCCGTGATAAAATTTTTCAATTGTTTCGCTTGAGTATTCCCTCGCAATTTTGTCAACTAGTTTTCCTCTTCCAACGCTCACAGCGCTAGCATCAATTATACCGCTTTTTAAAAAACCATTTTCTATTACAACTTTTTCACCCAAACTATTTTCAACACCAATTTCCCTCAATACTTTTCCAGTGTATGATTCAAATTCCATGCTCAAATCTTTTGGTAGTATTTGAGAAAAAATTAGTCTCCCAGAATATTTTTTGCCTCTATCTGGTTTAGGTAATTCTTCTATTCCTATATCAAATAATAATTGCATTGTTTGTGTTTTATCAAATTCTGTTTGTGGTAATGTTAGAGCAAATAATCCTGATACCCCATCTTCTCCTGGAGCGATTACTGGTGCGCCAAATCTTGGAGAAATTATTTGGTCTCTTGTAAGCATTAACCTTTTTGCTTCTGCTTTTCCTTCTTCTGTTTGAGGAACATGGCAATTCATTTCATCACCATCAAAATCTGCGTTGTAAGGAGGACAAACAATTGGATTAATTCTAAAAACTTTTCCAGGCATTATTCTTGCGGTGTGAGCCATCATGCTCATTCTATGCAAAGAAGGTTGTCTGTTAAATAATACTATGTCACCATCTTGCAAGTTTCTCTCAATTCTGTAACCAACATCAAGTTCAGCAATTATTTCTTCTTTGTTATCCTCAGCAACTTTTCTTCTAGAACCATTAGGCCTAATTATGTATACTGGTTTGTCTGATTCTTTTATTTGTTTTTTTACTGTTGCTAGATTCCATTCTGTTACAAATTCTGGCACAGTTAATTCTTTTGCAGCTTCTTCTGGTACTCCTAACTCTGAAATATCTATGTATGGGTCAGGGACAACTGTTGATCTTGCCGCGTGGTTAACTCTTTTCCCTGTTAAATTGTATCTGAATCTTCCTTTTTTTCCTTTTAATCTTTGTATTATTGTTCTTAATGGTCGCCCACTCCTATGCTTTGCTGGTGGTACTCCTGCAGTATTATTATCAAAGTAAGTTGTTACATGGTATTGTAGTAAATCCCATAAATCCTCAATTATTAATTGTGGTGCTCCGGCCTCAATATTATCTTTTAACCTATTATTTATTCTAACAATGTCAACTAACTTGTGTGTTAAATCATCCTCACTTTTTATTCCGCCTTCAAGAGAAATACTTGGTCTAATCGTTATTGGGGGTATTTGTAGTACTGTTGTTACAAACCACTCTGGTCTTATTCTTGTAACATCGTAACCCATTAGCCTTAATTGTGTTTCAGGAATTTTTTCAACCCACTCTCTTATTTGAGTTGGGTAAATTCTTTCCTTGTTATAATAAAAATTAGTTGGCTTGTCTAACTGTACTTTTCCAACGCTCGCATTACAATGAGGGCATTTCTTCATTGTTTTTGCTTTAAACATTATTCTCTTTGACAAATCCTTTATTCTTCCTTTTGTTTCTTCTTCATATTTTTTTATTTGTTCTTCGCTCAATAATAATTCTCCGCACTCTTTACAAGTATTAATTAGTAATAATTCTATTCTCCTACCAAACTCAGAGTGTATTATTGGTCGCTCTAATTCCAAGTGCCCAAAGTGTCCTGGACAATCCCTCATTGTTTGCCCACAAGTCTTACATCTTATTCCAGGATTAATTACTCCTAAGTGAGAGTCCATTAAGCCTCCTTCCATTGGAAAACCATCTTTGTCATAAGTTTCAGGAGTTTTTATTTCAACAGCACTCATCTTTCTAATCATCTCAGGGCCTAATATAGAGAATTCTATTCCACCAATTTTTTTCATTATCATAACTGATCACCTCGCCTGCAAAATCAGGCGGCACTTTTGGGCACCGTTAGTAGCCCTTAGTTTTTGCCTCCAAATTTTTTTGTACTCATTTTTTTCACCTATACTTTGTCAACCAATTTTATTTTTGTGAGTATTCCTAGTGCTTTCAATTCTTCTAACAATAATTTGAAACCATAACTCATTTCAACAGGGTACATTCTTCCGCCCTTGCTTCCCAAAGCAACATTCTTTTTTCTTATTTCATCCCTGTATCCTATCAAACCTGTTTCTTCATCAACAAGTGCAACGAATTTATCTGAATCCTCAATCATTTTTTCATGGAGTAACATTGCTGCTCCGTGTCCAACAAGTGTTTCGCCCTCCATTTCTCCAAACCTTAAACCACCTTCTTTTTCTTTTCCTTCGGTTGGTTGTCTTGTAAGCATTTGTACTGGGCCCCTTGCTCTTGCTTGTATCTTGTGTGTTACAACGTGGTACAATTTTTGGTAAGGAATTACTCCAGTAAAAATTGCTCCTTCTAATCTTTTTCCTGTTACACCATCATAAAAAATTTCCATTCCATCATTTCTGAAACCCTTGTCTTCCAACATTTTTTCTAAAACACTTTGCTTTGTTGAATTGAATGGAGTGCCATCAATAATTTTTCCGTTTGCTGCACCAGCTTTCCCACCAATCATTTCTAATAAATGTCCCATAGTCATTCTTGAGGGAATAGAATGTGGGTTCAAAATTAAATCTGGTTTTATTCCGTCAATAGTAAAAGGCATGTCTTCTTCTGGAACAATATAACTAACAACACCTTTTTGTCCGTGCCTTGAAGCTAGTTTGTCTCCAACAGCTGGTTTTAATGTTGTCCTAACCTTTACTTTTACTAGCCTACTACCATCTGGGCCCTCTGTTATTAGTATTGTGTCAACAAAACCATCTTTTCTTTTTCTAACTATTACTGATGAATCAATTCTTTTTTCTTGTTCTACCCCAAAATCATTCATTTCTTCAAAAAATTTTGGTGGACTAGTCCTACCAATAATAGCTTCTCCTTCATGAACCTCTTGTTCCAAATTAATTATTCCGTCTACTCCTAATTTAGAATATTTTTGTTCTTCAATAAAACCAACTTTTTCTTCTGTTGGTGCTTCAAACTTGTCTCTTTGCCCACCAGGGTACCTTTGTTCTATTGCCTCGTAACCCCTAAAATAACAACCCCTTGCTAGTCCCCTGTCAACTGCTCCTTGATTTAGTATTACAGCGTCCATTGTGTTGAAACCATAGTAAGGCATTATTGCTACTACAAAGTTTTGTACTTGTGGTCTCTCATCCATTCCAAGGACATCCATTGTCTTTGTTTTCACAATATTTTTTTCAGGATAATAAAGCATGTATCCTTCAGTATCATGTCTTAACTTAAAATTTGATGAACCAAATCCAATTGATTGTTTAAACATTTTGTCTCCGTGCAAAGCTTTTCCAGCCATGTCGTGTTCAATGTATGGTACCATGCTTGAGATAACACTTAGTATTGCTGAACCATCTATCTCTAAGTGAGTGTGTTCTTTTGTTATCTCATTTTCTTTTTGTGCAACAAAAGTATTTTCTTCTTCTTCAGAATCAAGGTACTCTATAACACCCATTTCAACTAGTTTGTTAAAATTTATTTCTCCGTTAGAAACCTTTTCTTGTAATTCGTGAGTGTAAGCACTCTTACCATTTTTTACAACTATTAATGGTCTTTGTAATCTTCCAGCATCAGTATTAATATAAACTTCGTTAGTGTCCTTGTGCAAAGCGATATTAGTTTCTTTTGGTAGTGCACCATCTCTTCTCGCATTAATAGCAATTTTTGTTAGTTCTTCAGCGTTCTCGTGGAAACCAATTAACCTACCATTAATATATACTTTTGCTACATTAGCCATTCAACAACACCTATAATTTTTTAACTTTATTTACAATTTCTTTAATCTTACTCCTTGTCCTGTTTCGCCATGACCAGACGAAGCACTATCTGCGCTTCGCTTGATAGAGCGATTTACAATTTCTTTAATCTTACTCCTTGCTTGTGCAAGAAGTCCTCAACATTATCTTCAGCAACCTCTGTTGTAACCTCGCTCATAAAACACAAGTTTTTTACTAAACCACATTGTGGGCCATCAGGAGTCTCAATTGGATCCAATCTACCCCAGTGTGTTCCGTGAACATCTCTTGCCTCATACAATTCTCTTGTCTTTGATAATTGTGACTTAACTTTTCTCATGTCTGTTACTGGTGCCAAGTAATTCACTCTGTCCATGAATTTTGCTACTCCAGTACTCCTACCAATCCAATTACCAGTGCTCATAGCAAACCTTATTCTCTCGCTAACTGCTCCTGGTCTAACAATAGTAGAAATATTTAGTTTTCTTCTCCTCGTAACAGTCCTATCAACTTGGAATCTCAAATCTTTCACAAAATATTTGAATGAGTACCTAAACAAGTGTTCCATTAGTTTCCCACTTAACTCTAGTCTCTTGTTAGCATAATGATCTTTGTCATCCTTGCTTCTCAAACCATGGCTCCTCTCAATTGCTTTTGTAGCCATCATTGATAAATAATATGCTTTCGCTAGTTTTGATTCCTCGTCTTGCCCAATGTGTGGTAACAAGAAACCATTGATTACTTCTCTTGCTCTTCTTAACCTGTAATCAATTACTTGTCCTGGTGCAACAAACTTTCCTATCTTGTCTAAAGCATCTTCTTCTTGTCTTATATCACATTCTTCCCAATTCAAACACAAGTCATTTTGTATTTCTATTTCTTCTGGGAAAGCATCAAAAATTTCTTTTCTTGTTTTTAATCCAAGTGCTTTGAACAAAGTAAATAATAATAATTTTCTTGGACTTGTTGGGAAAGTAGCATACAATAATCCCTCAGGGCTCCTTGTTACCCTTACTCTTCCCTTGAAAGCTCCTTTTGTTGATATTACTTCAGCAGAAGTTCCTTTTTCTCCTTCTGATATTAGTACTCTGTCACTAGACAAAACTTCTTGTGTCATCAAAGCTTTTTCAGAACCATTAACAATAAAATAACCCCCAAAGTCTCTTGGGTCCTCGCCAGCATTAACAAGTTCGTTCTCATTCATGCCATTTAACCAGCACTTACTTGACTTAACCATTATTGGTAAATCTCCAATAAAAGTTCGTCTAGCATCTTGTTCAACATCTCTCCTAAACAATCTCATTGTCAAATAAATTGGGCCAGAATAAGTTCTGTTTCTTAGCCTTGCTTCCATTGGCAAGAATTGGTCTCTTGGAGAACCATCCGCCTCAATTATTTTTGGTTTTTCTATTTCAATATTGCTTAACTCGATTTTAACTTCCTCTATTTTTGGAATAATCTCTTTATTCTCTTCAACAATATCATTTAATTTAATATCAACAAATTGGTTAAAAGAATCTAACTCCATTTGAGCAATATTCTTTTCTTTTAAATAAGAGTTAATTAATTCCCAACTCATTTAAACCACTCTCCGTCCTGTTTCCAAGAAAAATTGAAATTTTTCTGGACCCGCAAAATTCCATTTTGCTTGGTCGTCAGGACCAAACGAGTAATATCTTCGCAACAAGTTGCTCGATATTGATTTATTCATTTAAACCACTCTCCTATAATAAGTGGTTTGGCCAGCGGTAATAGAATCTCTAATAATTTTTACTACGTCGCCCCTATCTGCTTTCAAAGGTTTTATTGCGGGGTCAAGTTTAGTTATTTTTGGCAAAGAGTTTTTATTAATACCTAGTTCATTCATTAACTCGTCAGCTTTTTCTTTTCTTATTAGAACGTGTTCGGGAACCAAATAATGTCTAATTTCTTCAACCAATAAACCACCAGGCAACTATCTTTTTTTTTGGGTTCATGCGGATGACAAGCAAATTTTTTTTAAAAAATTGCTCTCAAAACCACAAAACACCCATTAATCATAAATGGTTCAAGCGAAAACAATTAAATCGCTCACGGCACGGCTACCGCTAAAAAACCATAAACACTAATCAAATTTAGATTGGAAAAGATTTAAAAGCGTTGTGTGTTCAAAACAATTTTTTTGATAACATTAATAAACTTCATTATTTTTTTGTTTCTTCAAATTATATTTTTTTATCAAAATATTTTTTTATGGGGAGCAACTAGTGAAATTAGGCATATACTCTGGTAGTAATGGTGAAGAAGTATTGAAATATGAACAAGAGGTTACGCTACTTACATCCCAAGAACTAATATCTTGATTAAAATCTGACCACCTAAACATTTGTTTCATATTTGTTACATTTGATACATCCCAACCACTAATATCTTGATTGAAAGCAGATGTATAAAACATATTTTTCATAGTATTTACTTTTGAGGTGTTCCAGTTATTTAATGGATAATTAAATTTAAGGGTTCCTGCGAGTGCTCCCTCCATATTTGTTACATTTGAAACATCCCAATGATTAATGTTTTGGTTAAAATCTACGCATATAAAAAACATATATTGCATGGTTGTTACATTTGAAGTATCCCAATTATCAACATTTTCATTAAAAAAAGAGCTATAAAACATCCAGTCTAGATTTGTCATATTTGTTGATGCTTCATCAAAAAACGTTGGGCATGAAAGACTTGTAAATTCTGTGTTTGCAAACATGCTATCTGCAGAAGTCAAGTTTTTTATTGCAGGGCTTAAAGGAGTAAATATATCATTAAATAATTCTGGTGTGGAACCATCTTGGCCAAAAGATACTCTGCTTGCTTGCCCCTTCAAAGAAATATTATAATCTCCTATTAAAGAGTATATTTGTGTTCTTAATGCGTTTCCATCTGCTAAATTTTCCCAACCATTTCCCAAACCCCAATCAATTTGCATTCCAACAGCATCATCAATCCAAAATTTATATTCTTGATTATTTTCAGTTGTTTTAATCTGAAAAATAAATGGAGGAATTGGGGTTATAGGTGTTTTTGTTGTTGTTATTTCTGTTTGGCAGTTAACTGTTATTGTTTGGGTTA
>CAZUCF010000006.1:0-1328 GCA_964619405.1 uncultured archaeon
GAAGAATAATTATTTCATTCACAATAGAAATCCAATAGGATTTCTACACGACCTTTGCGTGCAAAAACTATTTATATTACTTACTTATTAATCTTTAATAGTGTTTTTTGATTTATTTGGTTTAAAGTGGTTTTAATGGATAAGCGATGGAAAAACTTAGGGATAATTATTGTAGTAATTATCATAATTTTTGTTCTTGTGAATTTATTCTTGTTGCCAAAAGAAGAGGAAGTTAAATTTTCAGAATTAGATTTTGATGAATTTGATTCGGAATTTTTAGTATTATATAATTTATTTGAATTAAGCGATTTGAATATTTCTTTGTTTAGACAAAATGATTTAACTTCTTTTGAATCTGACAAGGTTGAATTAGTTTATTCTAAAGAACAATTATTGGAGTTTAAAGATAATTTAGTTGAGTTAAAATTGCGTGTTAGAGAAAAATTTGGTGACAAAGATTATACTCAATTTAATTCTCTTGTTGACATATACGTTAGTGAAATTAATCTCAATATAAAATTAAATGAGTTTTCGGAAAAATTTAATTCGGTTATGAGTTCTGGTACGGCAAGGCTTTATTCAGAGGATGAATCAGAATATTGTTCTTTTGTTGGTGAGAATTATCCTGATTTGACTTTTGATTTTGAGGAAATTGATAATGATTTGGTGGAATTAGTTAGTTTGAATCACAATTATTATCTAGAATATGATATCTTGGTTATTGATTATGATTTTGAGTTTTTTTGGGATAATTTAAATTATGCTTGGGATTCAATTTATTCTGATGTAATATACTGTGATGAAAGAGGGTTGATTGAATGAATTCAAAAATTTGGGTTTTGTTTTTAGTTCTAATTATTATTATTTCTTCTTTATCTTTTGTTTCCGCTGCTAGTTCCGCTGCTTATATTGATCCAATGAATGCAGCGTTAAATAGAACTGCAACCGAATTAGCAAAAGGGCATATTATAGTTAATTCAAGTGGAATTGCGACACATGTTCGTGCATTAGATGGTTCATTGATTCCTTTTAGCTCTGATCAAGGACAAAAAGCTTTAACAGAAGTATTTAATTCATTTAGGGATAAGGCTGCTGGATCTGCAGCAAGTGGGCAAATTAATATTATTAACAATACTGCTTCTGGAAATGCAAGGGTGATTAATCAAGCTGGTGTTGGAAACAGCGTTAATAATGCGCAAAATGTGGGTAGTGCGGGCACAAAAAGAGTTGCAACTCCTAGACGACCAGCGAGAGTTCCTACTCCTCCTCAGGGTGTTACTCCTACTCCTACTCCTGTTACTCCTACTCCTACTCCTGTTACTCCTACT